>NZ_JBHFKW010000040.1:0-40357 GCF_042879395.1 Photorhabdus sp. RM322S | reverse complement strand
ATTAACTCCAGGAGCGGAATGGAAAATTACCTTTAAGCCCAAGTTGGATGAAACCAAAATGGCGAAGGTCACGGTGACTAACGGGAAAGGTGAGTGGGTTGAATATCCTGGAGGTAAGATTGATAACGGTACTCAAGAAGTCGATTTTCGGTACATGTATAAGAACATGAAGTAACGCCGCTATCCGGATAATGCGATAGGAATTGAGGAAGATTTATCATGATAAATATCAAGCGATGCTTATCGCTCTTATTGGTTATTTTAATATCAGATTGTGCTGACCCAAATCCTCATGTATAGGGTTGATTTGAGGTGATAAAGTTTTGCAATATTATTATAGTATTGTATTTTCCTCTCTTTTTACTGTCATATGGAATTGGTCATTATGGATTTCGATTCTTGTATTTATTTGACCAGTTATTGTTGTGTTTTTTTATTGCGCGCTCAATAAAATCCTAAAATATAATACAAGTAATCTATTCGGGGCATTAATTAAAAAATAACAAAAACTTTCGGAATAAGAATTGTTTAGAATTGTTTTACAGATTTATCATCTTTTTAATACGATTTGCTTTCACTTTCACTTGTTTTTTCTTTTTTTCAGTAATTAATCAGTTAAGAGTAAAAAAACAGATATCCCATTAATGCCGGATTTTTAAAAGGTACAGCATGACTAAAAACGACCTATTCACTGTCATGTTTAATGCATTTATCGGTGATTCTATCCCTCGGTTATTTTACCTTTACCTAATCCTGCCATGACCATTTAAAAGCACAACTACAGAGATATTAAAAATTTTATTTAAGGCGGATCTAACTATAAGTAAAAATTTTAAAAAGGACAGTTAACCGCATTTAATCGAAATCCATTAACCGTTAAGCCTTAAAGATAATACAATAAAAAGATGGATAAAATGGTTAATCTGACAGGATTTAAGCCCTGAAAAAAGGACTGATTATCCGAAAAAACATAAAAGGGTATCTTTAAATCATCAGGTTATTTACTGGCTGATTTATGAAGATAAAATAAATTTTGGTGACTTATGAAAACCTTTTAAAACTGTCAGTAAACCTTATCATATAGGATATTATGATCAGGGTATTAAACATTAAATTTTTATTCCTGTTTTCTATATATATTTATTTTTGACTTTAATCATATTTTTAATATGAAATTTAAAGTATGATAAGACTTTTTAAGGTCATTATTGTATTAAGGTGGGTTTTTAGTATCTTTTGATTGATTTCATTGTGTTTGTTAATTAATTGCTTAAGCGGTTTATTATTTACCTATTGAATATATTAATAATCTATATGGATTTTAGCCGAGGAGATGACCCCTTCTTTTAGCAATGATTGTGATGGAAGGTCAAGGCGTCTTAATGTAGATGTTCACTGATATTTACAAGCTAAACGGTATAGGACTTTAATTTTGCTTGCATTATGCGATGATAAATATCGTTTAATATCCGATAATTCATATCAAAGAAGGGCTCTCTTTTAATATGTTGCTTAATGATCAATACTCTATTGCATAAATGCTGATCTTAGCTATATTATAATAAAATAATATATGATTAGATTAATTTTAATTAAAAATTATTTCTTTATGGAGTTAAATGTAATTAACTTTTACATTAATTATAGAAATTTTTTTATAAAACAACATGTTATTAAATTGATTTTAGCCTGAACTTATATTTTAAAGTAATTAAATATACAGGATATCTTTTCAAGTGTTTAAAAATTGGATTTGATGTGGTGATTTATTTGCTGTTTATTTAAAGAGGAAGTCTTATTTTGTAATAAGTTACCAAGATAAGTTCATGTTAATAGAGTAGTCGTTGATGATTCTCGTTTAAGCCATGGATTTAAGTGTTAATTAAAGGTATTTATCTGAAAAATAGCGATGAAATAGAACGTATATTTATAGATCATAAATGAACCATTTATCCCATTATTAGGAAAGTTATCGTTACAGAATCACTAATAAAACGGTTACTTATACCCAGCTCCAGAGAGAAAACGTTGCCTGAATATTTTAATTGATGCTTAACGTGCCCATTTTTATTCCGTCCAGGATTAAATGGGACAACAGTAAAAAAACATTTGTCATAATTGTTGAAAATGACAGTTGCTAAATATCTAACAGATTCATTGAGGTAGTAGATGAAAGATAACATTGCTAAAGCGGAAAGTGTCCTTAAAACCGAACTTCTCTCTCAGACGCCAGAAAATATAACCAATAACGTAAAAAATATACCTGTTCTGTCACGTCGCTGTGTCGTGGTCGGGGAAACAACCCTTGCGGTGTTTTGTGCCGAACAAATTCAGGCGGCCGGGCATACGATACAAGCAATGTTGACTACTGATACTGTTTTGCAAACATGGGCTGCCCGGCAAGGGATTGTTTGTGTGAACTCGGTCGAGGAATTACACGCGCAAATTGTGCAATACCCTGTGGACTGGCTTTTCTCCATCGTTAATCCGATTATCCTGCCCGCGTCGCTGATTGGGCAGATTCGCGGCGGTGCTTTTAATTACTATAATAGCCCTTTGCCTCGTTATGCGGGCAGTCATGCAACTTCTTGGGCGCTGCTAGCGCGGGAGATACATTACGCCGTTTCGTGGCACTGCATTGAGGCGGGGGTGGATACCGGCGATATTGCTGTGCAATGGCCGGTAGCTATTGAGGAGCAGGATAATGCGTTTTCATTGAACCTGAAATGTTATCAGGCGGCTCAGGAAGGATTTATTAAACTGCTTAGGGATCTTGATCAGGGCAAGTTGGTGACTTATCCGCAAGATCTGACACAACGGAGCTTTTATCGTCAATCACGTCGCCCCGATGGCGGGGGGTATCTGTGCTGGCAGCAGCCGGGTGAGGCACTGTCAGCTTTGGTACGGGCGTTAGATTTTGGCGAAAATTACTTAAATCCACTGGGTTGCCCGAAACTGTTACTGAAGCAGGGTCCGGTACGGATTTCCTGGCTTCAACGGCTAAACCACCGTTCTGAGGAAGCCCCCGGTACGTTGATTGCGCTAGAGGAGGATGCCTGGCAGGTAACAACTGGCAGTGAGGATGTTCGGATCGGGGGTTTCGCCACACTTGAGGGCAAATTACTGTCCGCCGGGGAGCTTGCCGATATATCAGAACTCAGGCCAGGTAAGCAGTTGCCTCTGCTTTCCCCACAGCAGGCGCAGAATGTAAAAGATACTCTCCAGGCACTCGCGCCCAGTGAATCATTCTGGCGTGAGCGTCTTGCCTCTTTGCTGCCATTGCAATTACCTTTCGAAACTACCGGGAAATCAGCAGAACCTAAATGGGCATTAAGTGCCTGGCAATCCCCACTATTAAAAAACGGTGAAAAAGCCCCATTGCAGATACTGTTACAGACATTTGCTATTTATCTTGCGCGTTTGACTCATCAGACCGAATTCCAAATCGGCTGGTGTATAGATAGGGTAAAAGATGAACCGGATATGTTGTCTGGTTTGGCGCCGGTGGTGCCAATGACGGTTAAGGTGGAGTTTGATCAGCCGTGGTGTACGGTAGCGAACTGGATAAATGATGAGCTTGCACAACTGGCGCAGCATCGTACATTTTGCCGTGATCTCCTTTCTCGTTCTCCTTCACTGTGTGCTATCCCGGCATTAACAACAAGCCGCCCGTGGCGGGTTGCCGTCTCTTTGATACCGGATGACGAACCGTGGGAGCAGAATGCGTTAGGTGAATTGTTGACACTCCAGATGAATACTCAAGGTGGTTTTCGCTGGATCTATGATACAAACCGTTTGAGTACGGAAATGGTTCAGCGGATGAGTGAACATTTACAGGTGTTGGCATCATCGGCAGAAGAAAAGGGTGGTATTCCTGTCTGGCAACTTAATTTGTTGCCTGAAGCTGAACGCACGCTGTTGCTGGAAACCTGGAATGCAACTCAGACGCGATACCCTGACCAAACATGCATTCATCGGTTGTTTGAGCAACAGACGGAGAAAACCCCTGATGCGATAGCGCTGGTGTATGAGGAACGTATTCTCAGCTATGCCGAGTTAAATGCCCGAGCTAATCGACTAGCCCGTCGGTTAATTGAGCGGGGGATACGGTCAGATGATCGGATTGCGGTGCTGTTAGAACGATCTATTGAGCTGGTTGTGGCTCAGTTGGCAATTCTCAAAGCTGGGGCCATTTATGTGCCGATTGATCCCCGTGTCCCGGACGAGCGGAAAAACTGGCTGATAAACGACTGTTCAGCCAAATTATTACTCAGCGATATCCCGGTTGACTCGGTAATTCCTCAGTTCTGCCTTGTTAATGAAATGGACGCTATCGGAGAAGAAGATCACCGCAATCCTGACTTACCCCGCGTCAGTACCGAATTGGCCTATATTATGTATACCTCCGGCTCGACCGGTACGCCAAAAGGAGTGATGGTGCCGCATCGTGCCGTGGTTCGACTGGTGATAAATAATGGGTACGCCGAAATCGGGCCGGATGATCGGGTTGTCTTTACTGCTAATCCGGCTTTCGATGCCGGCACGTTCGAAGTCTGGGCACCGTTGCTTAACGGCGGTGCGCTGGTGGTTATCGACCATGACACGTTGCTGACGCCACATAAGTTAGTGCAGGTTTTACACGTGCATCGTGTCACGGTGCTGTGGCTGACTATCGGGTTGTTTAACCGGCTGGCGTCAGAATTGGCTCCTGCTCTCCCCCAGCTCAAGATCCTGATTGTCGGCGGAGATGTACTGGATCCGCATGTGATAGCTCAGGTTCTGCGTGATAGCCCGCCGCAACAATTATTGCAGGCTTATGGGCCGAGTGAAGGAACCACGTTTACCACGACTTACCGTATCGCAGAATTATCGCCGGAAGTGACCCGGATCCCGATTGGTCGGCCGATAGCCAATACGCGGGTTTATCTGTTGGATACCTATGGTCAGCCGGTGCCATTGGGTGCGGAAGGAGAAATTTATATCGGTGGAGATGGGGTTGCTTGTGGCTATCTCAATCGCCCCGAACTGATTGCGGAACGTTTTCTGCCGGATCCGTTTAGTGATAAGCAGGATGCCCGCCTGTACCGCACCGGAGATTTAGCCCGTTACCTGCTGGATGGCAATCTGGTGTTTGCTGGCCGTAATGACCAGCAGGTGAAAATCCGTGGTTTCCGGATTGAGCCGGGGGAAATTGAAGCACGATTGATGGAATACCCGGCAGTGCATGAAGCGGTTGTACTGACGTGGGATGAGGGACAGGACAAACGGTTGGTGGCTTATGTGGTGGCAGAGGCGCATGAGGGGTTAGTTAACCGTTTGCATACTCACTTAAGTATGGTTTTACCCGATTATATGGTGCCGGTGGCCTTTGTATGTCTGGAGACCTTCCCGTTGACGCCGAACGGCAAATTGGATCGTCGGGCATTACCGACGCCGGGGGAAGAAGCTTTTGCCCGGCAGGTTTATGCAGTACCGCAGGGAGAAGCCGAAACCTTATTGGCCGCTATCTGGAGTGAGTTGTTGGGCATTGAACAGATCAGCCGGCATGATAACTTCTTCGTACTGGGCGGTCATTCTCTGCTTGCGGTGCGGATGATTGAACGTCTGCGCCATGCTGGACTGACGTTGGCGGTACGTCACTTATTCCAATCTCCGGTGCTATCCGAACTTGCCCGAATGTTGGGGCAACATCAGGTGATGGTGGTACCGCCTAATGTCATTACCCCGGCGACTGCGGTGCTGACGCCGGAAATGCTGCCGTTGATTGATCTGACTCAACCAGAAATTGACCGTATCGTTGAGCAAGTGCCGGGTGGAATAGCCAATATTCAGGATATCTATGCCCTGTCACCGTTACAGGACGGTATTTTGTTCCATCATTTACTGGAGAATGAAGGCGACCCGTATCTGCTGGTCTATATGATAGCCTTTGCTGACCGACCTTTGTTGGAGCGCTATCTGACAGCGGTGCAACAGGTGGTTAATCGCCACGATATCCTGCGTACTGTTTTTATCTGGCAAGGATTATCAATGCCGGTTCAGGTGGTCTGGCGTCAGGCGCTGTTGTCAGTGACTGACTTGATGCTGGATCCGGCTGATGGTCCGGTAAGTGACCAGCTAATGCAGCGTTTTAACTTGCGTCAATATTTCCTCGACTTAAGCCAGGCCCCTTTGCTGCATTTTATGGTGGCGCAGGAAACGGATGGTCGCTGGATTGTATTGCAATTGCAGCACCATTTGACTGGTGACCATACCACAATGGAAGTGATGAATGGCGAGATTCAGGCCTATCTTGCCGGACAGGAAGAGAGCTTGCCTGCGCCGGTCCCTTTCCGCAATCTGGTGGCGCAGTCCCGGTTGGGGATGAGTGATGCCGAACATACCCGCTTCTTTACTGACATGTTGGCTGAAGTGGATGAACCGACGCTACCATTCGGGTTGACGGGGGTCCATCGAGATGGTTCGCAGGTGACGGAGTCGTACCGGATGTTACCCGCTAGGTTAAATGACCGCCTGCGCAATCAGGCCCGGCGTCTGGGCGTCAGTTTGGCGACTTTGTGCCATTTGGCCTGGGCACAGGTGTTGTCACGTACCAGCGGGCAGGCGAAAGTGGTGTTCGGTACTGTCTTGTTTGGGCGGATGCAGGCAGGGGAAGGTGCTGACAGCGGCATGGGGCTGTTTATCAATACCCTGCCGTTACGACTGGATATGGATGATACCCCGGTGCAAGACAGTGTACGATTAGCCCATACCCGGTTAGCTGAATTGCTGGATCATGAACATGCGTCACTGGCATTGGCCCAGCGTTGCAGTGGGGTGCAAAGGGAAATTCCGCTCTTCAGTGCTTTGCTGAACTATCGACATAATGATCAACCGACGATCCCAAATAAAGTGGAGCCGGATATTGAATTCCTGAGCGAGCAGGAGCGAACTAATTATCCGTTTGTGCTGTCCGTGGAGGATGGGGGTTCCACTTTGGGATTAACCGCTCAGGTGGTACAGCCGTTTGATCCAGAACGAATATGTAGTTATATGCAACAGGCGCTGGAAAGCCTGGCAGAGGCGCTTGAGCAACGGCCAGAGACACCGGTACGGGTATTGAATATCTTGCCGGCAGCGGAAAAAAGGCTGTTGCTGGGGACCTGGAACGCGACCCAGGCACCGTATCCCGACCAATATTGTATTCACCGGCTGTTTGAACAACAGGCCGAAAAAACCCCTGCCACGACAGCGCTGGTGTATGGAGAACATATTCTCAGCTATGCGGAATTAAATGCCCGCGCCAATCGACTGGCTCACCGGTTAATTGGGCAGGGGATTGAGCCGGACGATCGGATTGCGGTTTTATTAGAACGTTCTGTTGAACTGGTAGTGGCTCAGTTGGCTATCCTCAAAGCCGGGGCCGTTTATGTGCCGATTGATCCCCGCGTACCGGACGAGCGGAAGCATTGGCTGATAAACGACTGTTCAGCCAGGTTATTACTTACCGATATCCCGGTTGATCTGGCAATTCCCCGGTTATGTCTGCCCGATGAGATGAGCACTATCAGGGAGGAAGATTACCGCAATCCTGACTTGTCCCGCGCCAGTCCTGAACTGGCCTATGTTATGTATACCTCCGGCTCGACTGGCACACCCAAAGGGGTGATGGTGCCGCATCGTGCGGTGGTTCGGCTGGTCATCAATAATGGCTATGCTGAAATCGGCCAAGATGACCGGGTTGCCTTTACGGCTAATCCGGCTTTCGATGCCAGTACATTTGAAGTCTGGGCACCGTTGCTTAATGGCGGGGCGTTAGTGGTTATTGACCGCGCTACGTTATTAACGCCGCCGGAGTTAGTCCGGGTTTTACAGGCTCATCACATCACAGTGCTGTGGCTGACGATTGGGTTATTTAACCGGCTGGCGGCAGAGTTATCCTCGGTTCTTCCGCAGATTAAGATCCTGATTTTCGGGGGTGATATCCCCGATTTACAGGTGATTGCTCAGGTCCTGAATAATCGCCCGCCACAACAATTATTACAAGCTTATGGGCCGAGTGAGGGAACCACTTTTACCACCATGTATCCTATCGTGGCATTAGCGCAGGGAGTGACCCGGATCCCCATTGGCCGACCGATAGCCAATACACGTATTTATCTGCTGGATGCTTACGGTCTGCCGGTACCGTCAGGTGCGATTGGTGAGATTTATGTGGGGGGAGATGGGGTGGCTTGTGGCTATCTTAATCGCCCTGCCCAGACGGCTGAACGTTTCCTGACAGATCCATTTAGTGATCAACCGGATGCGCGCATGTACCGGACCGGGGATTTGGCCCGTTATCTGCCGGATGGCAATCTGGAATTTCTGGGCCGTAATGACCAACAGGTGAAAATCCGCGGTTTCCGTATTGAACCGGGGGAAATTGAGGCTCGATTGATGGAACACCGGGCAGTGCATGAAGCGGTCGTGTTGGCGCTGGACGACGGGCAGAACAAACGACTGGTGGCTTATGTGGTGGCAGACGCGAATGAGACGTTGGTTAACCATCTACGTGCTCACTTAAGTGCGGTGTTACCGGATTATATGGTGCCGGCCGCTTTTGTCTGTATGGATGCCTTTCCGTTGACACCAAACGGCAAACTGGATCGGCGGGCATTACCGGTGCCGGGGGAAGAAGATTTTGCCCGGCAAATTTACGCTGCGCCATCAGGGGAGATGGAAACCACATTGGCGGCTATCTGGCATGAATTACTGGGTATCGAGCGGATTAGCCGGTACGACAACTTTTTCGCACTGGGCGGCCATTCGTTGTTAGCGGTGCGGATGATGAACCGAATAGCCGCTTTAGGGATTGAATTACCGCTGTCCATGCTGTTTACATTCCCGTCTTTGATGGCTTTTGCTGAAGCGATGCGCGCTCGGTTTGATGAGTCGGGCAGGATATTGCCCGCTATCGTTCCGCTATCCCGTGAGGGCCAATTACCGTTGTCATTTGCGCAACAGCGTCTGTGGTTCCTGGCGCAGTTTGAGGGGGTGAGTGAGACCTATCATATTCCGCTGGCTCTGCGTTTACGTGGTCAGCTGGATATCGCTGCCTGGCAGCAGGCGCTGGATACGCTGTTTGCCCGCCATGAAGCGTTGCGCTCTGTTTTTGTGGCTATCGACGGCCAGCCGCAGGTGGAGTTGTTACCGGCGACATCAGGCTTGCCGATGAAAAAATATGATCTGCGTAATGCGCCTGATGGGGATACGCAGCTTGCGTCTCTCTCTGCTCAGGAAGCCAATGCGCTGTTTGATCTTGCCGGTGGCCCATTAATTCGTTCCGCTCTGGTACAACTGGCTAATGATGAACACGTTTTCCTGCTGACCCAACATCATATTATTTTTGATGGCTGGTCTGTCAGTGTATTGATGCGTGAATTGAACACCCTCTACACCGCTTTTCTGGCGGGGCAGCCGGATCCGTTGCCACCGTTGACGATTCAGTATCCTGATTATGCCGCCTGGCAGCGTCAATGGCTGTCGGCTGAACGCATACAGTCCCAATCTGATTATTGGCGTGAGAGGCTGGTTGATGCGCCGGTTCTACTGGATTTGCCCACTGACCGACCACGTCCGCTTGAGCAGTCGTTTGCCGGGAATATTTTGCCCATCAGTCTGGATGCGGAGTTAACCCAATCCCTTAAACGCTTGAGTGAGCAGCAGGGAGTCACGTTATTTATGACGCTGTTGGCGGCTTGGGCGACGGTTTTATCGCGTCTGTCAGGTCAGGAAGATCTAATTATCGGTACACCGAGTGCGGGCCGCAGTCGGCAGGAAGTGGAATCCCTGATCGGCTTTTTTGTCAATACGCTGGCGTTGCGGATGGACTTATCCGGTGCGCCAAATGTGGCGGAATTGCTGGCGCGTGTGCGACAAACTGCGCTGGCGGCGCAGGAGCATCAGGATCTGCCGTTTGAACAGGTGGTAGAAATCGTGCAACCGCCACGCCGATTGGATCATACTCCGTTGTTCCAGGTGATGTTTGCCTGGCAGAACAATGAGAACACGGAATGGCGGTTGCCGGGACTGATGGTTTCACCTGCTGATCAACTCATCGATATCGCTAAATTTGATCTTGAATTGAATCTGTCTGAGGTGGATGGCCGGATTGTCGGTTATCTGAATTATGCCACTGCCTTGTTTGATGAATCGACCATCAAGCGTTATATGGAGTATCTCCATACCGTACTGCGGGCGATGGCGGCTAACCCGCAACAGCCGGTCGGGAAAATCGATATCCTGACGGTAGCCGAACGCAAGCTGTTACTGGCAACCTGGAATGCAACCCAGACGTCGTATCCTGATCAGTCATGCATTCACCGGCTGTTTGAGCAACAGGCAGAGAAAACTCCTGACGCAGTAGCGCTGGTGTATGAAGAACACATTCTCAGCTATGCCGAATTAAATGCTCGCGCCAACCGACTGGCCCGCCAGTTAATTAAGCGGGGGATTCAGTCGGATGATCGGATTGCGGTGCTGTTAGAACGATCTATTGAGCTGGTCGTGGCTCAATTGGCAATTCTCAAAGCCGGGGCTGTTTATGTACCAATCGATCCCCGCGTGCCGGACGAGCGGAAAAACTGGCTGATAAACGACTGTTCAGCCAAATTATTGCTCAGCGATATCCCGGTTGATCTGGCGATCCCCCGGTTTTGTCTGGCCGGTGAGATAATCACCATCAGGGAAGAAGATCAGCATAATCTTGATTTACCCCGCGCCAGTACCGAATTGGCCTATATCATGTATACCTCCGGCTCGACCGGCACGCCAAAAGGGGTGATGGTGCCGCATCGTGCCGTGGTTCGACTGGTGATAAATAATGGGTACGCCGACATCGGGCCGGATGATCGGGTTGCCTTTACTGCTAATCCGGCTTTCGATGCTGGCACGTTCGAAGTCTGGGCGCCGTTGCTTAACGGCGGTGCGCTGGTGGTTATCGACCATGACACGTTGCTGACGCCACATAAGTTAGTGCAGGTTTTACACGTGCATCGTGTCACGGTGCTGTGGCTGACTATCGGGTTGTTTAACCGGCTGGCGTCAGAACTGGCTCCGGCTCTCCCCCAGCTCAAGATCCTGATTGTCGGCGGCGATGTACTGGATCCGCATGTGATAGCTCAGGTTCTGCGTGATAGCCCGCCGCAACAATTATTGCAGGCTTATGGGCCGAGTGAAGGAACCACTTTTACCACGACTTACCGTATTGCAGAATTATCGCCGGAAGTGACCCGGATCCCGATTGGTCGACCGATAGCCAATACGCGGGTTTATCTGTTGGATGTCTACGGTCAGCCGGTACCGCAGGGGGTAATTGGTGAGATATATATTGGTGGGGATGGGGTGGCTTGTGGCTATCTCAATCGCCCTGAACTGACGGCAGAACGTTTTCTGCCGGATCCGTTTAGTGATGAACCGGATGCCCGCTTGTACCGCACCGGAGATTTGGCCCGTTACCTGCCGGATGGCAATCTGGTGTTTGCTGGCCGTAATGACCAGCAGGTTAAGATCCGCGGTTTTCGCATTGAGCCGGGGGAGATCGAAGCCCATTTGGTGGAACACTCTGCGGTACATGAAGCGATTGTGCTGGTGCTGGGTGACGGTCAGGACAAACGGTTGGTGGCTTATGTGGCGGCAGAAGCGGATGAAGCGTTGGTTAACCAACTGCGTAGTCACCTGAGTGCCATTTTGCCGGATTATATGGTGCCGGCGGCTTTTGTGCGTCTGGATGCTTTCCCCCTGATGCCGAATGGCAAACTGGACCGTCGGGCGTTACCGGCACCGGGGGAAGAAGCTTTTGCCCGGCAGGTTTACGCAGCGCCGCAAGGAGAGACAGAAACCCTGCTGGCCGCTATCTGGAGCGAATTGTTGGGTATTGAACAGATCAGCCGGCACGACAGTTTCTTTGCCCTGGGCGGTCATTCGTTGCTGGCGGTGCGAATGATTGACCGTCTGCGCCGTGCTGGACTGACGTTGGCGGTACGTGACCTGTTCCACGCTCCGGTGTTATCGGCATTAGCCCAAACAGTCGGGCAATCACAAGCGGTGGTGGTGCCAGCGAATGTCATTACCCCGGTGACCACGGCACTGATACCTGACATGTTGCCGTTGATTGATCTCACTCAGTCTGAAATTGACCATATCATTGCACAAGTACCGGGTGGGGTTGCCAATATTCAGGATATCTATGCCCTGTCACCCTTGCAGGATGGCATTCTGTTCCACCATCTGCTGGCGAATCAAGGTGACCCGTATCTCTTGGCCAGCCAGATGACCTTTGCGAGCCGCGCCCTGTTGGACAGCTATTTAGCGGCAGTGCAACAGGTGGTTAATCGCCACGATATCCTGCGTACCGTTTTTATCTGGCAAGGATTATCCGCGCCGGTTCAGGTGGTCTGGCGTCAGGCGCAATTATCCGTCACTGAACTGACACTGGACCCGGTTGATGGACCGGTCCGTGACCAGTTAGCTCAACATTTTGACCCACGTCATCATCGCCTCGACTTGAACCAGGCACCCTTGTTGCACTTTGCGGTAGCGCAGGAAGACGATGGCCGCTGGAGCGTACTGCAATTGCTGCATCATCTGATTGGCGATCATACAACGCTGGAAGTGATGAACGGTGAAGTTCAGGCTTATCTTGTCGGACAGGGAGAGAACTTGCCTGTGCCGGTCCCTTTCCGCAATCTGGTGGCTCAGGCTCGGTTGGGGGTGAGTCAGGCCGAACATACCCGCTTCTTTACTGAGATGTTGTCTGAGCTGGATGAGCCGACGCTGCCGTTCGGATTGACGGAGGTTCATCGGGATGGTTCACAGGTGACGGAGTCGTACCGGATGTTATCCGCTACGTTGAATGACCGCCTGCGCAGTCAGGCCCGGCGTCTGGGCGTCAGTTTGGCGACTTTGTGCCATTTGGCCTGGGCACAGGTGTTGTCACGTACCAGCGGACAGGCGAAAGTGGTGTTCGGCACCGTCTTGTTTGGGCGGATGCAGGCCGGGCAAGGGGGCGATAGTGGCATGGGGCTGTTTATCAATACCTTGCCGTTGCGACTGGATATGGATGATACCCCGGTGCAAGACAGTGTGCGGGCGGCGCATACCCGGCTGGCGGAATTGCTGGCACATGAACATGCGTCACTGGCATTGGCCCAGCGTTGCAGTGGGGTGCCGGGGGAAACGCCGCTCTTCAGTGCTTTGCTGAACTACCGACATAATGAGCAACCGACGATCTCAAATCAGATGGTGCCGGGTATTGAATTCCTTGGCGCACAGGAGCGAACTAACTATCCGTTTGTCTTGTCGGTGGAGGATTTTGGTCACGCATTGGGATTAACGGCACAAATTATTCAACCGATTGATCCAGAAAGAATATGTAGTTATATGCAACAGGCGCTGGAGAGTTTGATAGAAGCACTTGAACAGTCGCCGGAAACACCAGTACGGACATTGAATATTCTGCCAGAAGCAGAGCGCAGGCTGTTACTGAAAACATGGAATGCGACGGAAACTGTCTATCCTGAGCCGTTATGCATCCATCAGTTATTTGAACAACAAGTGGAGAAAAACCCGGATGCCACGGCACTGGTGTATCAAGAACAGACGTTCAGCTATGCGGAACTGAATACCCGTGCTAACCGATTGGCCCATCAACTGATTGCGTGGGGTGTTGGGCCAGACCAGCGAGTAGCGATTTGTGTTACACGTTCACCGACGATGATAGTGAGCTTGCTGGCGGTATTGAAAGCCGGTGGCGCCTATGTTCCATTGGACCCGGCTTATCCGGGGGAACGTTTGGCATATATTTTAACCGATGCTGCACCGGCCATTTTGCTGGCGGATAATGTTGGATATGTCGCACTGGGTGAGGAAGCACTGGCTGGACTCACTGTACTGGATCCGAATACGCTGCCTGATAAGCCGGATGGTAACCCGCAAGTGACGGCACTGACTGCCCAGCATCTGGCGTATGTGATTTACACCTCCGGTTCAACCGGTACACCAAAAGGCGTGATGGTTGAGCATTGTGGGCTAATCAATCTAATCCGGGATAAAATCGCCCAGTTTGACATTCACTCGGGTAGCCGGATATTGCAGTTTGCCTCATTGAGTTTTGATGCCAGTGTTTGGGAAATCATGATGGCGTTGGGGAGTGGGGCCAGTTTGGTTATCGCTGTTGATATTGTTCGTCAGGACCCGCTTCGTCTCTGGCATTATCTGGCGCAACAGGCAGTGACCCATGCCTGTCTGACCCCGGCCCTGCTTCGGGAAAGGTCCGATTTACCGGAAATGACGATAAGACCGACGTTGATACTCGGCGGTGAGGCACCCAGTGCAATGCTGCTTCAGGCACTGAGTCGTCGGGCAACGGTGTTTAATGCCTACGGCCCGACAGAAATCACGGTGTGTGCGACCACCTGGCGTTGTCCGCCAGACTACACAGATACGTTAGTGCCTATTGGCTATCCGACGGCGAACACCCAGATTTATTTGTTGGATAGCGACGGCCAGCCAGTGCCGTTGGGGGCAATCGGTGAGCTGTATGTTGGTGGTGCGGGGGTGACGCGTGGCTACCTTAATCGTCCTGAACTGACCGCAGAACGATTTCTGCCAGATCCATTCAGTAGTGAATCCAATGCCCGCCTGTATCGAACCGGGGATTTGGCCCGTTACCTGCTGGACGGTAATTTGGAATTCATTGGCCGTAACGATCAGCAAGTTAAAATCCGCGGTTTCCGTATTGAGCCAGGTGAAATTGAGGCCCGATTGATGGAACACCCGGCAGTGCATGAAGCGGTTGTGCTGGTGCTGGGTGACGGTCAGGATAAACGACTGGTGGCTTATGTGGTGGCAGATGCGGATGAGGAATTGGTCAATCGTCTGCGCGTTCACTTAAGTGCGATTTTACCGGATTATATGGTGCCGGTGGCTTTTGTGCGTCTGGATATCTTCCCGCTGACCCCGAACGGTAAGCTGGACCGTCGGGCGTTGCCGGTACCGGGAGAAGAGGCTTTTGCCCGGCAGATTTACGCCGCGCCGTCAGGAGAGATGGAAACCACATTAGCCGCTATCTGGCGAGAATTACTCGGTGTTGAGCGGATTAGCCGGTATGACAACTTTTTCGCCTTGGGGGGGCATTCGTTGCTGGCGGTGCGGATGATGAACCGGATAGCCGCGTTGGGGATTGAATTACCGCTGTCCACGTTGTTTACATTCCCTGCTTTGGCCGATTTTGCGGAAGTGATGAGTACGCGATTTGATGAGCAGAGTAGCAGATTACCGGTCATTATACCGTTATCCCGTGAGGGTAAATTGCCGTTGTCATTCGCTCAACAGCGTCTGTGGTTCTTGGCGCAGTTTGACGGGGTAAGTGAGACCTATCATATTCTAGTAGCCCTGCGTTTGCGTGGTCGGCTGGATATTGCTGCCTGGCAGCAGGCGCTGGATACGCTGTTTGCCCGCCATGAAGCGTTGCGTTCTGTCTTCGTTGCTGTTGACGGCCAGCCGCAGGTGGAGTTGCTGCCGGCGGCATCAGGTTTGCCGATGAAAAAATATGATCTGCGTAACGCACTTGATGTGGCTGCTCAGCTTGCGTTCCTGTCTGCTCAGGAAGCCGGTACCCCATTTGATCTTGCCCGTGGCCCATTAATTCGTTCTAGTCTGGTACAGTTGGCTGACGATGAGCACGTTTTCTTGCTGACCCAGCATCATATTGTTTTCGATGGTTGGTCTGTCAGTGTGTTGATGCATGAATTGAGCACTCTTTACACCGCTTTTCTGACCGGGCAGCCGGATCCGTTGTCACCGTTGACGATTCAATATCCTGATTATGCCGCCTGGCAGCGTCAGTGGTTGTCGGCTGAACGCATACAGTCTCAATCTGATTATTGGCGTACGAGGCTGGCTGACGCGCCAGTACTGTTGGATTTGCCGACTGATCGGCCACGTCCGCTTGAGCAGTCGTTTGCCGGGGCCTTATTGCTTGTCAATCTGGATGCGGAGTTAACCCAATCCCTTAAACGTCTGAGTGAGCAGCAGGGAGTCACGTTATTTATGACGCTGTTGGCGGCTTGGGCGACGGTTTTATCGCGTCTGTCAGGTCAGGAAGATCTAATTATTGGTACACCGAGTGCGGGGCGTGGACGGCAGGAAGTGGAATCTCTGATCGGTTTCTTTGTCAATACATTAGCTTTGCGGATGGATTTATCCGGTGCCCCCAACGTGACGGAATTGCTTGCGCGTATACGGCAAACCGCGCTGGCAGCACAGGAACATCAGGACCTGCCGTTTGAGCAGGTGGTAGAAATCGTGCAACCGCCACGCCGATTGGATCATACTCCGTTGTTCCAGGTGATGTTTTCCTGGCAGAACAATGAGAACACGGAATGGCGGTTGCCGGGACTGACGGTTTCACCGGTCGAGTGCGCTTTTGAGGTGGTTAAGTTCGATCTTGAGCTGAATTTGAGTGAAGTGGACGGCCGGATTGCCGGTTATCTGAATTATGCCACTGCGCTATTTGATCAAGCGACCCTTGAGCGGCAGATGGGCTATTTTCATACCGTATTGCGCGCGATGGCGGCTAACCCGCAACAGCCGGTCGGGAAAATCGATATCCTGAGCGTGGCGGAGCGCCAGTTGTTATTGGCAACCTGGAATGCGACCGAAGCGTCGTATCCTGAACACGGTTGTATTCACCGGTTATTTGAGCAACAGGCAGAGAAAACTCCGGATGCCACGGCACTGGTGTATGAAGAACACATTCTCAGTTATGCCGAATTAAACGCCCGTGCTAATCGGCTGGCGCATCAATTGATAGCGTTAGAAGTCGCACCGGATCAGCGGGTGGCAATTTGCGTCGCAAGTTCGCCGGCGCGGATAGTGGGGCTGCTGGCAGTATTGAAAGCCGGGGGCGCTTATGTGCCGCTAGACCCGGCCTATCCGGGAGAACGTTTAATTCATATGTTGGCCGATGCTGCACCCGCTATTGTACTGGCGGATAATATCGGGCGTGAGGCGCTGGGAGAGAACGCGCTGGCAGGGCTGACAGTATTTGACCCGAATAGCCTGCCCAACCAACCCGATAGCAACCCGCAAGTTCCGGCATTAACCCCACACCATCTGGCGTATGTGATTTATACCTCCGGTTCGACCGGCATACCAAAAGGCGTGATGGTCGAACATCGTGGGCTGGTTAACCTGATCCAGGAAAAAATCGTTCAGTTTGATATTTATCCGGGTAGCCGGATGTTGCAGTTTGCTTCATTTGGCTTTGATGCCAGTGTCTGGGAAACCATGATGGCATTGTGCAGTGGGGCCACGTTGGCGATCCCGGCCGATACGGTTCGTCAGGACTCGCGTCATCTCTGGCATTATCTGGAAGAACAGGCGATAACTCACGCCTGCCTGACCCCGGCCCTGCTCCGGGAGGGAACCGATTTACCGGAAATAGCGATAAGACCGACGTTGATACTCGGTGGTGAAGCCCCCAGCGCAACGCTGCTTCAAGCCCTGAGTCGTCGGGCAACGGTGTTTAATGCCTATGGCCCGACAGAAATCACGGTGTGTGCGGCCACCTGGCGTTGTCCGTCAGACTACACTGAGGGCGTCATTGCGATTGGACGTCCGACAGCGAACACCCAGGTTTATTTGTTGAATACTGTTAGCCAGCCGGTGCCGTTAGGCGCGGTGGGTGAGCTGTATATTGGCGGCATGGGGGTAGCGCGAGGTTATCTCAATCGTCCTGATTTGACGGCGGAACGTTTTCTGGCCGATCCATTTAGTGATAAGCCAGATGCTCGGATGTACCGGACCGGCGATTTGGCCCGCTACCTGCCGGATGGCAATCTGGAATTTCTGGGCCGTAATGACCAACAGGTGAAAATCCGCGGTTTCCGCATTGAACCGGGGGAAATCGAAGCCCGATTGCTGGAATACCCGGCAGTGAGTGAAGCGCTGGTGCGGGCTTTGGGCGACGGTCAGGATAAACGGTTGGTGGCTTATGTAGTCGCGCCAGCGGATGATGGATTGGTTAACAGCCTGCGTAGCCACCTGAGCGCCATTTTGCCGGATTATATGGTGCCGGCGGCGTTTGTTCGTCTGGATGCTTTCCCCCTGATGCCGAATGGCAAACTGGACCGTCGGGCATTGCCTGCGCCGGGGGCGGAGGCCTTTGCCCGGCAGGTTTTTGCCGCGCCGCAAGGGGCGACAGAAACCCTGCTGGCCGTTGTCTGGGGTGAGTTGTTGGGCATTGAACAGGTGAGTCGTTATGACAGCTTCTTTGCCTTGGGAGGACATTCGTTACTGGCGGTACGCATGATTGAACGTCTGCGCCATGCGGGGTTAATACTGGCGGTGCGTGATCTGTTCCAATCTCCAGTGTTATCTGAATTTGCCCAAACAGTCGGGCAGTCACAGGCAGTGGTAGTACCGGCGAATATCATTACCCCGGTGACCACGGCATTGGTACCGGAGATATTGCCATTGATTGATCTGACTCAATCTGAGATTGACTTTATTGTGGCGCAGGTACCGGGTGGGGTGACCAATATTCAGGATATCTATGCCCTGTCACCGTTGCAGGATGGCATTTTGTTCCACCATTTGCTGGCGAATCAAGGTGACCCGTATCTCTTGGTTAGTCAGATGGCTTTTACTGACCGCGTTCTGTTGGACCGTTATCTGGCGGCGGTGCAACAGGTGATTAATCGTCACGATATTCTGCGTACCGCTTTTATCTGGCAAGGATTATCCGCGCCGGTTCAGGTGGTCTGGCGTCAGGCGCAATTATCCGTCACTGAACTGACACTGGACCCGGTTGATGGACCGGTCCGTGACCAGTTAGCTCAACATTTTGACCCACGTCATCATCGCCTCGACTTGAACCAGGCCCCCTTGTTGCACTTTGCGGTAGCGCAGGAGAACGATGGGCGCTGGGTTGTATTGCAATTGCTGCATCATCTGATTGGCGACCATACGACGCTGGAAGTGATGAACGGTGAGGTTCAGGCTTATCTTGCCGGACAGGAAGAGAACTTGCCTGCTCCGGTGCCTTTCCGCAATCTGGTGGCGCAGGCCCGGTTGGGGGTGAGTCAGGCCGAGCATACCCGCTTCTTTACTGACATGTTGGCTGAAGTGGATGAACCGACTCTACCGTTCGGGTTGACGGAGGTCTATCGGGATGGTTCGCAGGTAACGGAATCGCACCGGATGTTACCTGCTACGCTGAATGATCGTCTGCGCCGTCAGGCCCGGCGTCTGGGTGTCAGTCTGGCCGCGTTGTGCCATCTGGCCTGGGCACAGGTTTTGTCGCGTACCAGTGGACAGGAGAAAGTGGTATTCGGTACCGTCTTGTTTGGGCGTATGCAGGTCGGGCAAGGCGCTGACAGTGGTATGGGGCTGTTTATCAATACCTTGCCGTTGCGGCTGGATATGGATGATACCCCGGTGCAAGACAGTGTGCGGGCGGCGCATACCCGGCTGGCGGAATTGCTGGCACATGAACATGCGTCACTGGCATTGGCCCAGCGTTGCAGTGGAGTGCCGGGGGAAACGCCGCTCTTCAGTGCTTTGCTGAACTACCGGCATAGTACGCAGCAGGTCACCGAGGATGACAGCATCCGTGGTATTGAATTCCTTAGCGGACAAGAACGCACCAACTATCCGTTTGTCTTGTCGGTGGAGGATTTTGGTCACGCATTGGGATTAACGGCGCAAATTATTCAACCGATTGATCCAGAAAGAATATGTAGTTATATGCAACAGGCGTTGGAGAGTTTGATAGAAGCACTTGAACAGTCGCCGGAAACACCAGTACGGACATTGAATATTCTGCCAGAAGCAGAGCGCAGGCTGTTACTGAAAACTTGGAATGCGACGGAAACTGTCTATCCTGAGCCGTTATGCATCCATCAGTTATTTGAACAACAAGTGGAGAAAAACCCGGATGTCACGGCACTGGTGTATCAAGAACAGACGTTCAGCTATGCGGAACTGAATACCCGTGCTAACCGATTGGCCCATCAACTGATTGCGTGGGGTGTTGGGCCAGACCAGCGAGTAGCGATTTGTGTTACACGTTCACCGACGATGATAGTGAGCTTGCTGGCGGTATTGAAAGCCGGTGGAGCCTATGTTCCATTGGACCCGGCTTATCCGGGGGAACGTTTGGCATATATTTTAACCGATGCTGCACCGGCCATTTTGCTGGCGGATAATGTTGGATATGTCGCACTGGGTGAGGAAGCACTGGCTGGACTCACTGTACTGGATCCGAATATGCTGCCTGATAAGCCGGACAGTAACCCGCAAGTGCCCGCACTGACTGCCCAGCATCTGGCGTATGTGATTTACACCTCCGGTTCAACCGGCACACCAAAAGGCGTGATGGTTGAGCATTGTGGGTTAATCAATCTTATCCGGGATAAAATCGCTCAGTTTGACATTCACTCGGGTAGCCGGATGTTGCAGTTTGCTTCATTGAGTTTTGATGCCAGTGTTTGGGAAATCATGATGGCGTTGGGGAGTGGAGCCAGTCTGATTATTGCTGTCGATATCGTCCGTCAGGACCCGCTTCGTCTCTGGCATTATCTGGCGCAACAGGCAGTGACCCATGCCTGTCTGACCCCGGCCCTGCTACGGGAAAGGTCCGATTTACCGGAAATGACGATAAGATCGACGTTGATACTCGGTGGTGAGGCACCCAGTGCAATGTTGCTTCAGGCACTGAGTCGTCGGGCAACGGTGTTTAATGCCTACGGCCCGACAGAAATCACGGTGTGCGCGACCACCTGGCGTTGTCCGCCAGACTACACAGATACGTTAGTGCCTATCGGCCATCCGACAGCGAACACCCAGATTTATTTGTTGGATAGCGACGTCCAGCCAGTGCCGTTGGGGGCAATAGGTGAGCTGTATGTTGGTGGTGCGGGGGTGGCGCGTGGCTATCTGAACCGTCCTGACTTGACTGCTGAACGTTTCCTGATGGATCCGTTTAGCGATAAACCGGATGCCCGCATGTACCAAACCGGGGATTTGGCCCGTTACCTGCCGGACGGTAATTTGGAATTTATTGGCCGTAACGATCAGCAAGTTAAAATCCGTGGTTTCCGGATTGAGCCGGGTGAAATTGAGGCTCGGTTGGTGGAATACCCAACGGTGCAAGAGGCGGTTGTGTTGGTGTTGGGTGACGGTCAGGATAAACGCTTGGTCGCTTATGTCCTGGCACCAGAGGATGAGAGACTGGCTAATAGCTTGCGTGCTCATCTGAGTGCCATTTTACCGGATTATATGGTGCCGGCGGCGTTTGTGCGTCTGGATGTCTTCCCGCTGACCCCGAACGGTAAGTTGGATCGTCGTGCGCTACCGGCCCCGGATAATGAAGCTTTTGCCCGGCAGGTTTACGAAGCGCCGCAAGGGGAAACGGAAATTGCACTGGCGGCTATTTGGTGTGAATTACTAGAGATTGAGCAGGTCAGCAGGTATGATAATTTCTTCGCCTTGGGGGGGCACTCACTGTTCGCTATGCGGATGATAAATCTTGCAGCTAATTATGGTCTTGTTTGCACATTGAATGATCTGTTTCAATTCTCGGTGCTGGCTGAACTGGCAGCGAAAATAACATCAGATAGGCTGTCTCAACCGCGAAACAGCGCAATATTGGTGCGATCTGGCGGAACAGGTCTGCCGTTATTCTTTGTGCCCAGTGGGCTGGGTGATTATTCCTATGTTTTCGGGTTGTCTCAACAGATTCAACCGGGCTACCCGATTTATGCATTGTCTTGGCCATCCATCAGTGAAGAGCCGATGTTGACGATGGAAGAACAGGCGGCAAGAATGATCAACTTTATGAAAGCGGTGCAACCGGAAGGCCCATATCAGATATGCGGTTACTCTTCGGGTGGCATATTGGCTTATGCCATTGCCCAGCAACTGTTGGATTCCGGTGAGATGGTCAGCTTCCTCGGTCTGATAGACACGCCTGTTCCTGATTATTACAGGCAGCAGATAACGCCACCGAAACTGCAATTCTTTATTGAGTTGGCGAGGCAAACAGAGGACGGACATATTGAAGAAATTACGGCACTGTACCGGCGAATTGATGAGTTAAATTTAGTGCAGTTTATCGAAACGGCGCAGAAATTGGCGTTATATCCGGCAAATCTGCGTGCTGATTTAATCGCAAAACGTTGGGAGCAGATAGCAAATTATGCACAAATAGTCAGAGACTATGAGCCGCAAATATTGGCGATAACGCTGCATCAGTTCTATGCAACGCAACCTTCTCCACCTGTTCCCGTTGTTATGAATACTGGGGTTATGGATGCCGAAGTTGTGAATGTTGAATCACAGCCTTTAAATAGGGATCCGTCGTTAGGTTGGTCGCAGGTATTGCCTGATTCTTCGCTGCGGTTAATTCCAATTTCGGGTAACCATTTTAGTCTGTTGGAGAATAATGAGGATAAAGTCGTTTTAGTCCGGGTTTTAAATATGGTGTTGGCAGAGGGGTGTGACGAGGAAATTCAGTAATGGTTTAAAAGAGCCTAAACATCCTGAATGGCTGTGATCTCTCACAGCCATTAGCTGTTGGCCGCTAAGCGGTCAGTTTGCCGCGCTGCCTGCAAGTTTCTTTAGCTCTGCAAGGATCGCGTTATATAACTGCTCGACGGTAACAATATTAATCAGTGCAGCGTTGACAGGGGAAGCGATCTCCTTGTCTTCCGGCTCACCTTTTCTCTGTCCATAAGAGATTGTCGCCACAGTTGTACTGTCCGGTGCAAGGCGGTTGCATTTGCGAAACGTATATTTATCACCTCGTGCAGCCTCATTATTGAACAGGTACCGTTCAGCGGTGGGTGGCGCTTTCGTCACGAGGAGCACTGTACCCGAGGCGCTCAATCCGACGATAACTCCACATGAGTTCCACAGTCGGTTGTGCCAACGGGGCTCAAAAGCGGGCTGGCCAGGATTTCTAAGCCACTCAAGGAGTGTCTGTGTTGACGGGATCAGCGCACCTCCATTTTGGCCTTCCCCTTGAATGTCCATGAAGGCGTAGGCCGCCCCCCCAGTCGTAGTGCCGTAGCGGCACCCGAGATTATTATTAGATATGTATTGAGCTTCTGCGCGTGTTAGTGACATAACTGTTTCCTGATTGTGTCTGTTTTGCCCATGAAATGGACCTCTGCTGTGTTAGTGGTTTGAATATTAATTATTATTAATGCTGTGTGTCGTCGACATCTCTTTTTCGGCTTGTTCCCCCTCCCCGTTTGCTGTTGGTGTTAGGCTGATGAATGCCCATAAAAAAAGGTTTGGTCACTCAGAAAGGGAATGGCAGCGCCCTATTTCAGGTCTCGTATAACATTACAAAAGGTATAGGCTTAAAGATAAAATACGTCAATGTGTATAATGTATTTATTTGATGAAAGCATACTGGCCGCGCCGTATTGGCGATGATTAAGCGGTGAGAGCCATGTCCTGTGGCAGGCGTTATGGCCGAGTGACCAGAGCCTATAGTGATTCATTAGATGCGTTTTTAATTAAAAAATAAGAAAAACCTTCGGAACTAAAATCGCTTTTCAGGCTTATCATCTTTTTAACATGATTCACTTTCACTTGTTTTCTCTTTTGTTAGCGATCGCAAGCTGATTTTTTTCAGTGATTAATCAGCTGAGGGTAAAAAACAGGTACTCCGTTAATACCTAAGTGCTTTCTCACCTTGGTTTTACGAAGTAAGCGATAAAACTAATACCATAAAAAATGGTTAATTTGGCAGGAAGGCGAAAATCGCTATTACGGCGGCGTGGCATATTTTGCAAATACTTCTTGGTTTTATTTATTAATATTTTCATTAATGAATTATCTTTATTTCAGTTTTTCACTATAACTCGTTTATTTTAAATAAATAAAACTTTATTATCACTCTTATTATAATGTTAATGATTTTATTCGTTAATTTATTTTATGAGTCAATGTTTAAATAAAAATTTATTATAGATTAAGTTAAATTATATTTAATTTGAATTGCTATTTTATTAATTTATTAATATTAACTGTGCCTAAGTGTGGGGGTATAGGAAGTCTGTGGGGGAGTAAACAGACTTTTTTTGTATGAATATTGCTTTTGAATTTTTGCAATATATGATTCGACGCTATTATCCAAATTATTCATTAAAAAATATTATAATTAAATTCAGTATTTCTCTGAGTTTAATTTTTTTACTGTTGTGTTTTTATTATTAAGAAATTGTTTTTTTTAGGTAAAAACATGTTTGGAAAATCTGAACAAGCTATCTCTAATATCAATTAAAACTAAATAGTTTTCTCTTTTTATTTCATTTGACTGGGAAAAAATTAATCTAAAGGATTTCTTATGGGTAAATCATCAAGCCGTAGTGCGCAATACTTTTTTACCGGGAATTATATTGCTGATAACGATAATAATAATATCGATGCGATTGGGATTGGGGGTCGCATTTATGCCCGTGGCGGGGATGATCATATCACCCTTGGTTCGATTGCAGCGAAAGTCTATACCGGTGAAGGGGATGATACGGTGGTCGGTGGGGCTGCATATTTAGAGATAGAAGATACTCTTGGCGATCTGTCGATAAAAGGCGGTGCGGGTTACGCAGAGATTAATAAAAGTGAGAGTGGTCATGTTTCATTTTCTGGTGCTGCGGGAGGGATTTCCGTGGCGCATTCGGGTGACCGTGGTAACCTTGGTTTTACTGGAGTTGCGGCTTATAACAGTTTGAATCGAAAAGGTTTAAAAGGTGACATCAATTTCAAAGGCGCGGGTGGCTACAACAAATTATGGCATGAAACGGATCGGGGTAATTTGTATTTTACTGGGGCAGGTGCGAGTAACAAAATCGACCGCACCTGGTTTAAGCAGTATCAAGGCTCTCAGGGGAATGTATCATTTAGTGGCGTAGGTGCGGCAAACCATATCAGCTCGCGGGTAGAACGCGGTAATATTACTTTTAATGGCGCTGGTGCGGATAATTACATTGTTCGTAAAGGTAAAGATGGGGATATTATTTTACGTGGGGCAGGTGCTGCAAACCGTATTGGACGTTTACGCCAACGTGAAGATGAATATAAGCAAACCCGTGGGGATATCACTTTTGAAGGCGTTGGTGGCTACAATAAAATTTACTCTGATGTGTCACGTGGCGATATCTATTTTTCCGGTGCAGGTGCTTACAATGAACTCACTCGTACAGATGCAAACTTAAATAAATCTTATCATGGTGAGCCAATTGGCGGCGCATTAGAATATGCCAAAGCGGAAGAGATCGTATTAACAACAGCGACGATGGGCGGCTATTATCTCCGGGAACCTCAACTGGTCACCGGGATTAAATCAACGACAGAGCCAAATACTTATCTCTTTGCGATGACTGATACCCGGTACACGCATGTCAACAAAATTCAACTTCAAAACGATCCTGTTACCGGCAAGCTCAGTTATTACTCTACCTCCTGGTATAAAATAGGCAATCACCTTGAAGGCATTGCCTCGAATAATATCCAATCTCTCAATGGGTTTATTGATGTCAACGTTAATGGTGCCTATCGTCTTTTTAATTTAATGGTTGAACACTCGAAACCCATGACTGTTTATGGCACCGAAGAAAGTTTGCTGGAAAATGAGTGGGTAACTTATATTGTCGGAGCTGATGTTAATGCAAAACAAATTACTCTCGCTAATGCAAACATGGGTGGGCATTCTGTCTTTTCCAATCGTGAGAAAGTGGATGTTTCCGCCGTCAAATGGAATCGCCAACCCAATACTTATGTATATGCCAGGTATATAGAATCCTATACCAAAGTCGTACAGGTTGAATTGGCCGATGATCCTGAAACCGGTTCCCTGAAATACCTTACCAAAGCATGGCAGAAAGCCGGTGATCATACGAGTGATGTGGCTAATGAAGATTTCTCCCCGGCAAATGGTTACCGCCCAATAGAAGCCGGTGGTTGTACGTTGAGCAGACTTCGATATACGTTCGATACGATATACACGATTTCTGAGGAAATAAGTCGTACCGAAGGGGCTGGTCAGCAAAACATCAGTGAGAGTTCGGGTGATATTAATTTTAACGGCATAGGGGGTGGAAACGTTATTAAATCCGATGTTACCCGTGGCAATATCAATTTTGAAGGCGGAGGTGCAGCTAATATTATTGTAAAAAGTGGTGACGAGGGGGATTTGAGATTCCACGGTGCCGGTGTAGCCAACGTATTGGTTCACCAGGGGCTACGCGGAAAAATGAATGTTTATGCCGGTGGTGTGGCCAACCTGCTTGTGCGGATAGGTGATGGCCGATATCTGGTTCATCTTCTGTCAATGAGCAATATCTCAGTTCACAAAGGTTATGGTGACAGCCGGGTAGTGATGTTGGGTGGCTACAATACGCATACTCAGATAGGCAATGGCGGCGCTAATTGGTTAGCCGCAGGTGGTTTTAACGTGATGGCCCAAAAGGGTAACGGGGATATCTCTTCGATACTTTTGGGCGGCGCTAATGTGTTGACCAAGTTTGGCACCGGTGGGCTGGTTTCCGCAATGTTTGGTGGTGCGAACATTATCACTCATATCAGTGATGATACTGAAACCGCAGATACCACGGTCATTGCGCTGGGCGGCACCAATGTTTTTACCAAACAAGGCAAGGGCAATGCGCTGGCGGTGATGGGCGGTGGTGCGAATGTCCTCACGCACATCGGTGATGGTAATACCACGGGTGTCATGCTCGGTGGTGCCAATATCCTGACCAAAGTCGGCAATGGTGACACGATTGGCGTCATGTTGGGTATAGGTAACGTGCTGACTCATGTTGGTAACGGCAGGACTTTGGGTGTCATGGGTGCCGTAGGCAATATCTTCACTAAAGCCGGCAATGGTGAGGTGATTGCTGCCATGATAGGTAAAGGCAACCTCTTTACTCATGTTGGCAAAGGTGATGTGTGGGCGTTGATGGGCGGTTTAGGTAACGTCTTGACAAAAGTGGGTGAAGGCAATGTGCTGGCACTGATGGCGGCGGCAGGCAATGTGTTGACTCATGTTGGTGATGGCACCAGCGTTGCCCTGATGCTGGCAAAAGGCAATATTGCTACCAAAGTGGGTAATGGCATGACGTTGTCGGCCATGATTGGCAATGCCAATATCTTTACCCATGTCGGTGATGGCAAGACCTTTGCTGCCATGATTGGCAGTACTAACGTTTTGACGAAAGTTGGTGATGATCTGACTGCCGGCTTGATGATAGGTAAGGCCAATATCTATTCACATGTCGGTGACGGCACCAGTATCGGCTTGTTTGCCGGTGAGCTGAACGTCATGACCAAAGTCGGGGATGGTACTTCGCTGGCTGCGATGTTGGGTAAAGCCAATATAATGACGCATGTGGGGGGAGGCTTAACCGGTGCTCTGGTACGGGAAGAAGCTAATATCGTTACCAAAGTGGGTGATGATTTTATGGGGGTTATTGCCTCTGGCAGAGCTAACATCACTACACATGTGGGTAATGGGGCAACGGCGGGTGTGCTGCTGGGCAGAGGCAATATTCTGACCAAAATTGGTGAAGGTACGACAGTTGGCCTGCTCATCTCCAATGTGGGTGTGGGTAATGTGATGACCCATATAGGTAAGGGTATGACGGTAGGGCTTGCTAAAGGTAACACCAATATCATTACCAAAGCAGGTGAGGGTGAAGGTGTCAATGCTGTTTGGGGTAAAGCCAATATCCTGACCCAGATCGGTGATGGTGACCGTTACAACTTCGCTAAAGGTGATGACAATATCATCACTAAAATTGGTGATGGGCAGGAAGTCACGGTGGGTCAGGGTAACACCAATATCATTACCCATGTCGGTCATGGTGATGATTACACCGGGGCCTGGGGTAAAGCCAATGTGATTACCAAGGTCGGTGATGGCCGTCATGTTGTGCTCGCCAGGGGGGATGCCAACATGGTGAGCCAAATTGGTCAGGGTGACGGCTTTTATGCGTTGTGGAGTGATAAAAACATCGTCACGAAAGTGGGTGACGGCAGGCAGGTTACGGCGGCAAAAGGCCAAATGAATATCACGACCACTATCGGCAATGGCTTAAACGTCACGGCAACTCATGGCGACTTGAATATCAATACCAAAGTGGGGCAGGGTGTTTCGGTTAATGCGGCGTGGGGCAACAATAATATCAATACTCAAGTCGGGGATGGTCTCAATGTTGCGGTGATGAAAGGTGAAAATAATGCCAATATTCATATTGGTGATGGTTTGGCAATCAATGCTGCTTACGCACGAAATAATGTGGCGATTAAGCTTGGTAATGGCGATTTTTACAGCCTTGCTGTCAGTAACGTTGAAAACAACTCACTCTCTTCTTTTTTTGACAACATCAAACAGACGGTATTAGGTGTCAGCGGCAGTCAGGCGATCAACTATTTAGTTCGTGGTGAGGAAGCAAACACGTCCGGCATCCGTAAAGGCCGGGGAGCGATTAACTTAGCTGAAGTTTCCGTTATTGACGGTTTTAAGGTGGATGAAATTGAGCAGGTCAGTTCAGACCTGGATAGCCGTCTTAGTGGTTCTGTGACAGAGATAGAGACGCCTGATATCAGCTTAATTGAACATTCTTTAAGTCAAAAAGTCGGATTTGCATCAGATCAGAATGAAAATCTGATCATCAATGGTGATTTTGAACAAAATGAGCAAGGTTGGCAGTCAACCAATCAGATTGAGGCATACGGTTCTGCGCGCACTTATGGTCTGGATAATGTCGGACATGGTGATCGGGTCAGTGAACTTGATGTTAAAGATAACACCACTATTTACCAGGACCTGCAAAATTTGCGTGAAGGGGAAGTGATTGCACTGAGCTTTGATTTTGCTAATCGCCCCAATATTAATATCGCCGACAATGGCATAAATGTTTTCTGGAATGGCAAACTTATATTCTCAACGTCTGGGGATACCGGCGAATGGCAAAATAAGGCATTGGAATTAATCGCCAAAGAGGGCCGTAACCGGATTGAATTTGAAGGTACGGGTCTGGGTGATGGGATGGGTTATGTTTTGGATAACGTTGTTGCCCAATCCAGGACGCCAAAACAGTTCCATCGGGTTACTGAACATGTGAAACAGGATAAAGCGGTACAAAATGCCTTAACTGATAAGGAAAATGTGGAAAAAGATCGCCGATTGTTGGCACAGGAAAGAGATAAGCAGCTTGCTGCCATGACAAAATTTCAATTCCAACTTGAATCAACAAATCAGAGCGTGTTGAAAACCAATGGTCAGGCACAGCGCGAGGCGTTACAAGAAGAATCTCAATCGGTGACTGATGAGCTAATTGCCATGACTCAAGGTTTGGATACACTTAATAATTACGCAAATTACCCGGGGAAATCAGGTGAAAAGTGGCGTAATCATTTCGCTGGTGGATTACTGAACCGTGTTCAGGATAAATTAAATCAAGCCAATTCTACCTCACAGCAACAATTAGATAATGTGCAGCAAGTAATCGCCGCTAACCAACAACACATCAAAAAAGCGATTGAGCAGTCAGAAGCTGGTGTAGTGAAAAGTGAGCAAGATCGTGACAATGCAAGGCAGGATATTGCAGTTGCTCAGAAAAAAGCAGAGTTGAGAGAAAAAGAAGCGCTTTCACAGCAATTGCGGGCAGAAAAAACGGTAAATGACGCCAATAAGACTTGCCAGAGCGCTAAAGACCGGGGTAAACGCGATATTACTGAGGCGGAAAATAAAACAGCTCAGGCACAAACCGAGGCGAAAAGCGCGAAGCAGAGTGATGATGCTAAACCAGAGCGAGTGGGGGCTTACGGCAGTGGTTTATCTGGAAAAGCTTATCAATCAACTGCTCCGGTAGAAACCGGCAGTCATATTCATCCTGAATCTGTTGTTCATGCCGATGGCCGGTTTAGTGGCAGTCTGGATGAAGAAGAACAGGCTCTGGACAGAGTTAAACAAGCCATTAACCGTTTACAGACCAATACCGGGTTCCAATATGCGGCAGACGAGCGGGAAAGGTTGCGTGCTGAACAGTTTGTACCCGGTTATAACCTGTTTGGTGAGCAAACCTCGTCTTCTCAACAGCCTGAATTCACCAAAGGAGACCTGCTGCAAAAAATTGCTGACAAAATCTTTGATGTGAAAGCACATGGAAAAGAGCTGAAAGCTTATTCATTCCATTTCAGTCAGGATGACAATCTGCTGGAAAAACTTAAAAAAATCATTCCAGAAATCGGCAGTGTACTCCTGACTAACGGGAACAAGGTTGAGTCGAAAGAGTTCCTGATGGGATTATGCTTTGCCTTGTCTGCCCGTTATCTGATCGAAGAGCGGATACATGGTGCGGGAGGGGGTAAAGATTATATGCTGTGGCTAAAGGGTGCCGTTAAAGCTTACAACGACAAATCGGTCAATAAGAAAACGGACATCAACGCTATCGAATCCTCGTTGCTGAACCAATATCGCCGGCAAAATATGGGCTCGGCGATTGAAGATCTATTATCGATGCAATACAGCCAGTCGATGGATGACTCCACAACTGCTGCACGTAGAAAAGCCAACGCCGCTTATGGTGGAAAATTAAAAGCCAACGGGTTGACCGGACCGAATATCAATGATGCATTGAATTATGAGGCGGAAGGTTACGAATCTGTCATGGGTAAACTGCGTAATGTGAATAGATCGGTTTACATGACATTTATGTCTAAATATCACGCAATGTCGGTTGTTGTCCACAGACAAGACGCGCAAACCGTTTGGTCATTCTATGATCCTAACTTTGGCGCCAAATCATTTGCTGACTATGATGATTTTCGCCGTTTTATGGACTCTTTCCATAAAAGTTACCTCACGAAATATCAATTCCAGGTGAGTAAAGATCCTGATCAAAGTTTCTATGTTCAATTCAACAAGTTTCAAGAGGGCGCTATCGCCAAATATGATGGTGTCTGGAAAAAGTCGCGTGATGGTGAACAGAGTTACGTACTGCGAGCATTAAAAGAGCAGGGTAAGATTTTTACATTGGGTTCAGGTGCTACCGGGCGTGTGGTTGATTACCGTGAAAATCATGTCACGCTGGAAGTGACGACTAAGCAAGGTAAGAAAGTGCTGGTTGAAGTTGAAAGTAATAACGTTAAGCAAGTGGTCAACGTTGTGCAGTTGAATATCGACAAAGTGTTTACTTATCCAACAGCCAGTAAGCTGACGCTTAAAGTGCCGGTTGATGGCGACAGATCGGCCCTTGTGTTGGAAAAACTATCATCAAATGACGTTATTAAAAATAAACAGGTTGCAACCTGGGATCGCGTTGCGGTCACAGCACAAACCGATGGCCGTAAAACGCGTTTTGATGGTCAGGTGATTATTCAAACAGAAAATGATCCGGTAGCAGCCAAAGCAGCAGCTAATCTGGCGGGGAAACATCCGGATTCGAGTGTCGTTGTTCAGCTCGATTCCGGCGGTAAATACCGGGTTGTCTACGGTGATCCTGCTAAATTATCGGGCAAATTACGCTGGCAGATTGTCGGACATGGTCGTGACGAATCAGAGCATAATAACACCCGCCTAAGTGGTTACAGTGCTGATGAACTGGCGGAAAAACTCAAACAGTTCAGCCGGGATTTTAGTCAGGCGGGGACACCTGACCACATCAGTATCGTCGGCTGTTCTCTGATCAGTGATAACTGGCGTGATGGTTTTGCTGGTCGTTTTGTCGTTGTCCTGGAGAAACAAGGTATTCGCAGTGATGTTTCAGCCCGCCGTAGCGAAGTGGCTGTTGATGCCACTGGTCGTAAATTTACCCGTGACCACAGTATCCGTGATCACAACAGCCAGTGGGGTCATCATTTGGCTAATAACAAAATCGTATTCAGATGGAATAAGCGGGGTGAATTGGCATCCAGCATAGAAAGAGTGATCCACGGTATTACTGAAAGTGATATCAACCTTTCCCAAGTGGGTATCGTTAATTCAGATGGGTTAACCAAAAGTGCGATTGCGGATAATGCGAATGGTTTCACTGCACCAGAGAAGCGTAAAACCCGGATTGGTGTTAACTCCGGTAATCGTTCGGATCACTCTCAGTTGAGCTATTCCGGTAATGTTCAGGTCAATGTCGGTGAAGGGGAATTTACGACGATCAACTGGGGAACATCGAACGTTAGCATCAAAGTAGGAACCGGGGGCTTTAAATCACTGGCCTTTGGGGATAACAACGCAATGGTTCATATCGGTGATGGCGATAGTGGGCACAGTGTTGATATCGGTGGTTATCAGGCGCTTGAAGGGGCGCAAATGTTCATCGGTAACCGTAACGTGAGCTTCAACATGGGCCGCAGTAACGATCTGATTGTGATGATGGATAAATCAATCCCGACGCCACCGTTGATCAACCCCTTTGATGGTGTTGCACATGTCGCTGGCGTCCTGCAAGGGATTGCCCGTTATGGGGCAGATCAACAGTGGTTAGCTGCGCAAGAACAGCAGTGGACAATCACCGGTGCGAAGAAATTTGTTCAGGATATGTCTGGCCTCGATCAAACCAGCGGCGTGGATTATCACACCCTGATTGATCTCGATTCTCAAAATGAGCGCAGTAGCCGCGCGTTGAAAAGCGATATCGAATTAACACTGAACAAGAAATATAACGAATGGTTAAGTCGCAATAGCAATAAGGCTGACACCGGCAACATGAGCCGGGCAGAACAATTCCGCCGGGCCAATAAAGAGCTGACTTTCAACTTTGCTGTGGGTGGTCAGGGAGCGGATATTCAGGTGACAACCGGTGGCTGGAACGTGATGTTCGGTGACAATATCCAATCGATTCTGGACACCAACCTGGGTTCATTATTTGGTCTGATGACTCAACAGTTCACAACAACCGGTCTGGTGCAGACCACCTTCACCTATAATCCGCACGACTTACCGCGTCAACTTAAGAACCGGCTGCTTGGCCGGTTGGCGAGTGTCGGGGCAGATACCACCTTAGCGGATATCTTTGGTGTGGATTACACGGCGGAAGGCCATCTTGTTTCCCGTACCGGTGACGCGGTGGATGGTGTTGCCATTTTGCAGGAGATGATTGAAATTGTCGGGGAATTCAGTGGTGAGCAGCTAAAAGCCTTCATTGATCCGGACAAATTGCTGGCGGGTTTGCGATCTGGCATGGATATGGGGGCAGACGGCGTTAAATCCTTTGCTGAAAGTCATGGTCTAAAAGCAAAAGCGGTTGATGAAGAGAGCAAGGTTTCCATAGCCAAGGTTGAACATGTTCAAACCGGTCTTCCTGCGACGGACAGTATCAAACCTGAACGGGCATTTGGTTTCAACGCACTGAACCTGCCTAACCTGTTTGCGACAATTTTCAGTCAAGACAAACAAACAGAAATGCAATCGTTAGTCTCCAACCTGAAAGAGAATCTGACAGCTGATTTGTTGAATATGGAGGAGAAAACCTTCGATTTCCTACGAAATAGCGGTCATCTGCAAGGAGATGGTGATATTCATATATCACTGGGTAACAGCAACCTGAACTGGGGAGGCGACGGCAAAGACCTTGGTGCGTATCTAGGCGATAACAACCACTTCTGGGGTGGCCGCGGTGATGATGTTTTCTATGCAACGGGCATATCCAATGTCTTTACCGGGGGAGATGGTCGTGACTTGGGCGTGCTAATGGGGCGTGAAAACTGGATGTTTGGTGGAGAAGGGGATGATACCGCTGTGTTGGCCGGACGCCTAAACCAGGTATTTATGGGCGAGGGGAACGACCAGGCATTTGTCTTTGGTGAAGAGGGCTTTGTTGATGTGGGTCATGGGCAGGATTATGTGGTGACTTCGGGCAACCACAACCAACTGGATGCCGGGGAGGGGCAGGACTATGTTGTGACTATCGGTAATCACAGCCAGGTTGGTTTAGGTAAAGGCGCTGACTTTGCCAATGTCTTTGGTAATCACAATCGGATTGATGGCGATACCGGTAACGATGTTATTAAACTGATGGGCTACCGTGCACTGATCAATGGCGGAGAAGGTGATGATCACCTGATAGCGACTGCGATATCAAAACTCAGTCGGTTTAATGGTGGTGATGGACAGGATGTGCTGGTGCTGGCGGGGTATCAGAACACCTTCCAGGGCGGTGGCGGTGTAGACAGCTTTGTGGTTAGCACAGAGGTGATTGATAATCAGGTTAACGATATCAGTGCAGAAGATATGATCCTCTTTAACGGCATTGACTGGCAAGACTTATGGTTTCAGCGTAGCGGATATGATTTAGTGCTGTCGGTGAATCGCTCTATTCAGGACGACACCGCTCAGAGCATATTTGAATCGGTAGGCTCAGTCACCTTTAATGATTACTTTGATGGCAATCGTGCCAAATTGGTGACACAAATGGATAATAATAATGAATCAGGGGAGCGTGGATTGACTGCACTGTCAGACAATGCGGTTGATTTATTGATTCAGACAATGAGCAGTTTTGCTCCCAGCGCAGGCGATAATGGTTTTATCGAAAGTCTGGACAGTAAGGCAAAAATGGCTATTACAACGGCGTGGACAGATACAATGATTGGAAAAGGAAAATTTGCTTAATTAACGCTTTATAATAAAATTATAAAATAATATGGGCTCACAGAAAGGTGAGCCCATATTTATCGCGAGTTAACTGCCTGCATTATTCCGCATCAATATTGAGAAAACGATGAATTGCCCTTAAAACGGCGTCTGGTTTTTCTGCGTGAACCCAGTGACCGCAATCGGCGACAACCCAGGCTTTAGCTTGTGGAAATTGTCTGGCGATATCATCTCGATACTCTTCCTGAATATAAGAAGAAAGACCGCCGCGAATAAACAGAGCGGGATGAGGCCATGCAGGTATTTCCTCCCAGCCGATAATCTTTTCATATTGATTGATTAACACCGGCAAATTGAATTTCCATTCGCTCTGACGGAATGATTTTAATAAAAATTGAATAACACCCTCTTCCTGAATATCTTCCCGCATAATTTCGGTGGCTTCCTGACGGGTATTAACGCCGGCTTTCGTCACTTTATTCAATGCGGTAAAAATCTGGTCATGACGGCGAACCTGATAGGCGATTGGCGCTACATCAATAAGAACAATTTTTTCTATCCGCTCTGGTGTCAGGGCGGTCATTGTCATCGCGATCTTGCCGCCCATTGAATGACCAATAATAATAGCGGACTGAATTTGCAGATGATCCAGCAGAGAAATAACATCCTGTGCCATATCGTGGTAATCCATGTTATCTGCCCGTGGAGATAAACCATGATTACGTACATCAACCTGAATAACGGGATAATATTGCTGTAAATCACGGGCCAAGACCCCAAGATTATTCAGATCACCAAATAACCCGTGGATCAATACTACTGGAGTGGAAGCGATAGGATTTTCTGGTGTCTGTATATGATGATTTAACTGGCTGTTTAATTTCATGATGATAATAGTTTTCCTTCGGGTATTGAGATCATGCCGTGTATGTTGTGGGATATTGTTGATTAAATTGTAACAAAGCAACCGGGCTATGCAATTATAGTTAATAATTTCTTGTGGTTAAATCGTTCTTAAAACGTTCGGTGTGTCAAAAACCTGTTAATTTTCATATTAATACTTAATGGGTTGAAAAATAGAGACGCTTAAAATTACGGGTATTTTTAAATAGGAGGTTTTAAATAACTTGTGAGATAATCATTGGTTCAGCCATCTTAAAGTGGTTATTTATTGTATGTTTATGTGATCTATATCTTAAAAAATTGTGTGTTAACTTTAAAATTTTGTGAAAAAATAATGAAAATTTACTTTATATTTTATGTAAATAAAGATATAGGGAAAATTTAACAACAATCACACCGTTCTAATAAGAATAAATAGAATCTGATTTTATACTATGGATTAGGGAATTAAGAAGTGAAAAAAAATTTACTAAAAAGTCTTTATTTTCAAGTTTTGCTTGCAATAACTATCGGCATACTGCTGGGGCATTTCTACCCTCAACTTGGCGCAGAAATGAAACCATTGGGTGATGGATTTGTAAAATTAATCAAGATGGTTATTGCGCCAGTTATTTTCTGTACGGTTGTGACCGGTATCGCCGGTATGGAAAGTATGAAAGCTGTGGGTAAAACAGGCGCTATTGCTCTGGTCTATTTTGAAATAGTCAGCACAATTGCTTTAATTATTGGGTTAATAGTTGTCAATGTTGTCCAGCCTGGTGCAGGAATGAATATTGATCCCACTACGTTAGATGTTAAAGCTGTCTCTATATATGCGGAGAAAGCGGCTGAACAGGGAATAATCGCATTTTTACTTGACGTTATTCCAGGCAGTGTCATCGGCGCATTCGCCAGTGGTAATATTTTGCAGGTTTTATTATTTGCGGTGTTATTTGGCTTTGCACTTCATCATTTGGGAGAAAAAGGGAAACCAATCTTTAATATTATTGATGGTTTCTCCCAGGTGATTTTCGGTATTATCAATATGATAATGCGATTAGCACCTTTGGGGGCTTTTGGTGCAATGGCATTTACCATCGGTAAATATGGTATTGGTTCATTGATACAATTAGGACAGTTAATAGTTTGCTTTTATATCACTTGTATTCTTTTTGTCATATTTGTTTTAGGAACAATAGCGAAAGTGACTGGATTTAGTATATTCCGGTTTATCAATTACATTAAAGAAGAATTATTAATCGTATTGGGAACATCCTCTTCTGAATCTGCATTACCGCGTATGTTAGACAAAATGGAGAAGGTAGGATGTCAGAAATCGATTGTTGGTTTGGTGATACCAACCGGATATTCATTTAATCTCGATGGTACTTCTATTTATCTAACAATGGCTGCGGTATTTATTGCGCAGGCAACCAATACACATATGGATATTGTGCATCAAATAACGCTATTAGTGGTGTTGCTTTTATCTTCTAAAGGAGCTGCTGGCGTGACAGGCAGCGGGTTTATTGTATTAGCGGCAACAATTTCTGCTGTTGGGCATTTACCCCTGGCGGGCTTGGCATTAATCCTGGGAATAGATCGTTTCATGTCAGAAGCCAGAGCGTTAACCAACCTGATTGGCAATGGGGTTGCAACGATTGTAGTAGCAAAACGTTGTCGTCAGCTTGATGAAGCTAAATTAAACGAAGTGTTAAATGCTAAATAAGCAAATCTTTAGATTTTTGCCTGCTCAAATGATCAATCAATAAGATGACTCCGGCCATTGGGCCGGAATATTGATATATGATCAAAATAGTAAAGAAATAAATTTATTCCTCCTACCTTGCAAGACAATTAATCTATATTGCTCGGATCGGCGCGCAACACACTTAAACATGCCAGCTTCCTCGGTACACTGATAAGTGCTGCGGTAAAATGCAAAGTTAAATTTCTCTGGTGATTAATGCAAGATCTATAAACCGGGCAAGGTAAATTGATTGAATAAAATTGTAGTGATTGAGTTCATTAAGACGGATTTTCAGCGCGATTATCGGTATTGTTTTGTGACTTAAATCACATTTTATTAAATTCACTGAGTATTAATTCACCTAATAATCAAGATATAGCTGATTTTTTGTTATATCTTTTTGTCTGAATATTAAACGGACAGCATTATTGATTGTATAAGTTTATTGATGACTGAGAAGGGGGTACCCCCTGAATCTGTTTAATCAGGATTATCAATGTTGTTGCTATGTTTGGCATTCCTATATTAAGACAAAAGAAAGATGGACAATCAAGCACGTTGTCAGTTCACTGAAGGCAGCATTCTGTTACCGGCAGGCTATCAAGAACAGACGGTAAACATCCTCATCGTGCCCGATGCACCCGCGCTAAATATCTCGCGTGATCAGCTGGTCGAAGGCGAAGATCTCGCCAGTTATCTCACCCGCCAGAAAGGTCTGCTGAAAAACGGTCTGCGCGACTGGCAATTATTGGCAGAACAGCCCACGACGCTGGGCGATAGCCTGCGGCAAGGCACGGCGCTGTTCTCCCGTTATCGGCCCAAAAAGGGGCAGCAGGTCTATCAATATCAGGCGGTATTTCTGCTGGATGAGAAAAAAGCGCTGATTTTCACCCTGTCATCCCAGCAGGCGTTCACCGAGGCGCAACGGCAGTGGCTGGATGACTGCCTGAAAAGTTTCCAGTTCTAGGGAGGGGACGCTATGCCAGAAGCTGCACGGCTCGGAGACACGATAGGCCATTCCAGTGCTATGGCGGGATTGATTGCGGGCACCGTCATCGGTTCATTAATTTCAGCCGCCGGGGGAATGCTGTCGGGGGCCCTCTTTGTCGCCGGATTAGCTACATCCTGTCTCGGGGTGGGCGTTTTGCTGATGGGTGCCGCCGTTGCGGTGAGCATGGCGGCGGGATATTTAGGCGACATGGCGCGTGACGCCTGTGTCTCTAAGGGGGCCTCGTCGCGCAGTCCCTGCGGGGAAATCAAGAGTGGTTCCCCCAATGTCTATATCAACAGCAAACCCGCCGCCATCGCGACACGCAGTCAAGTGGCGTGCAGTAAAGAAAATGGCCTGCGCCAGATGGCGGAAGGCTCTGCTTCCGTTTTCATCAATGGCTATCCTGCGGTGCGGGTCGGAGACAAAACGGTCTGTGATGCCGCAGTCATGACCGGTTCGTCTAGATGCCAACGGCAACCAGACCGGCTGGCAGTACCAGAATGATACCGACCGGCTCACTGTTATCTTCTGGCCGGATGGCACCGAGACGGCGCTGGCTTACGATGAATTTGGGCGGCCGATCAGTGAAACCTCGCCACTGAAGCAGACTACCCGTTATCACTACGGCTTTGATAATACGGTGCGTCCCGACAAAGTGACTGATGCCAAAGGCGGGGAAAGCCATTTTACGTGGAATGGTCAGGGGCAGTTGATGCGCCACACCGACTGTTCCGGGCAAAGCAGCACATGGCGCTACGACGATGAGAACCGACTGAGCCGCTTTACCAACGCGCTGATGGAAACGACCCGTTATGACTATAACGATAGCGGCCAGTTAATCCTCATCACCTATCCTGACGATTCCACAGAACACCTGGCATGGGACAGCGCGGGTCAACTGACCCATCACCAGCGCAATGAGAATGCGCCCCGCGCCTGGGAATACAATGCATCAGGTCAGGTGGTCTGTGCGACGGACCGTTTACAACGTCGAATTCGCTATCAGTACAGTCCCGAAGGGCATCTGATACAGCTCGACAACGCCAACGATGACCGTTACCGGCTGAACCGTGATGCCGAAGGGCGTTTAATCGAAGAAATCCGTCCTGACGACACCTTAATCCGGTACGAATACAACGCGGCGGGCTTATTAAGCACCGAACGGCGCATGGGTGACCGCGTGTTCCAGTACCCGGAACGGCAGGTACACCAGCATTATGATGCGGCCGGTCAGCTGATCCAGCGGGAAACCCACACGGACACCTATCAGTACCGGTGGGACAACATGGGCAGGTTGCTGGAGGCTAGCCGTGAACCGAACGACAACGGTAAACAACTGGGAATAGAGCCCAACACCGTGCGTTTTGGCTATGACGCACTGGGGCGGATAACCTGCTGGAGCAACCGCAGTCGATATTGGAACGGGAGGCGGAAGAGCAGGGGATCCCTAAAGCGGTGACGCCGCAGGGCGACCGCCTGAGCTACTGGCGGAAATGGCGCTATGAGCATGACCCGCACGGCAATATTACCCGCCGGGAGTGTCGGTGGTACGAAACCCAGGATTACCGCTATGATGGCGACAACCGCCTGACCGTGGCGGTCATCGGCAACACAACGGCACGTTATCACTATGATGCCCTTGGGCGGCGTATCCGCAAGGGGGTGAAGATTGGGATTGATGGACTGGCGCGTTATGAACAAACCGATTTTGTCTGGCATGGCCTGCGACTGTTGCAGGAGCGTGATGGGAAAAGTGGCGAAACGCAGACCTACTGCTACGAATCCCATGACAGCTACACCCCGCTGGCCAGCATCGTCACGAGGGGAGCTAGGCACAATGACTTCTGGTACCACACCGATATCAACGGTGCGCCGCTGGAAGTCACGGACGAGGACGGGAAAATTGCGTGGGCGGGAAAATATCACATTTTTGGTGAACTGGATGGCCCGCCACTGGCTTACTTCACCGATCCGGCCCGGTCATCAACAAGCTGTGATTTCAGGCAAAACCTGCGTTATGCGGGCCAATATTTTGACAACGAGACCGGGCTGCATTTTAATACGTATCGGTATTATGCACCGGAAATTGGCCGGTTTATCACGC
>NZ_JBHFKW010000039.1:0-41088 GCF_042879395.1 Photorhabdus sp. RM322S | reverse complement strand
CAATCATGAAAAATCGGAGTAACAAATGTTCACTTATTACCGTCAGACTAGTATTTTTCCCGAAAGCCTTCGGCGATTTTTTCCAGCTCGTTCATTAAATGGATATCCCTGTCCGTTTCAGCTACATCATTGGGCTTGTTGTGATCCCAGTGTTTGATAATCGCGATTAACAGATAGGTGTTGGCGTCGAAAAAACCAAGGCAATAAACCAAAACATAACCACTGGTTCGTTTAAATTGCACCAGTTTGAGTGGAAATCCTTTGTCTTTGAAATGCAGGTGCTGCAATTCAAGGTAAGATCGATTATGCGTAAACCGGTAGGGAACGTCTCGACTAAAGGTAACGGGTAAGCCTTTTCCCTCTTTATAGGCCCGAAAGTCATCAACCAGCGCCTTGGTTTTCTGTTCGCCTAAAGCCTCTTTCAAAACACGGTGTGTGAATATTCTTATCACCGCAGAGTTTCCTTTTAATTACTTAGTGACTTTTCCGTTATTTTCTTTATTTCATTTTCACTAAGGTGAAAATGATCTGCTGGAGACGAAGGGCGCTGTTCATCACCAGCAGATCACTAAAGATTGGTCGTGTCTTTTCTTCGGAGAGATAGGTCTATATCTTACGACCATTCTTCGTCGTCCCCGGCCATCCCCTCTTTGATTTTTGCAGCCATCTTAGTGGCTATTTTATTCATATTTAGCCCTTCTCCGGTGAAATTGGCTGGGATGCTTTTCAACTCCGTACTTCCCCGTTGTGCATATTCACAAAATGCGCTCATCTCCTCAAAAAGTGCAGCAGGAACGGCGTAAAACTGGATCTGATTGTTAGATGAAACAGCAATAGCATCCCCCTGGGCTTCTGCTAGTGCTGCACTGGGATTGGATTTAAACTTACTGATAGCTGTTGTGTAGCCACACATGACTTTCTGCAACATGGTAAACCTCCGTTCAGAAAAATTATAAAATATACTAAATATAGGGCTAAATATAGCTCTATATTTAATCTGAAACCAGTATCTTGTAGACCGTTTATCGGCCTATCTTTAGCTGTTTGGCAATCTTTGAGGTTCCCATAGACAAAGAGTTTCAAGAAACCGACTTTAATAACGTTTTCAACCGGGGAATAAACTTTTTCATAAACCGATTAAATCATTAAAAATAGGGGTAACAAAATCCGCAAGCAAATGATTTAAATGAATATTAACCAGGTTATTTGCGACATTATTATGTTGCATTTATTATGCAAAACCAACACCTTCAATACGCGGGTTTAAATTTTTTTACATTGATTTGATCATTCCAATAACGTTGTTTTTCTACGGTTTTATTTAAACGTTTAAATGCCCGTTTAACCTTTCTGGCTGATTAATCTGCCAGACTTTTACCATCGTTGATGCAATAAAGCATTATTAAAGCATTAGAGAAAACTAATCAGCCGATAACACACTATCTAAAGTTTCCGATGACGCGAAATTTTAAATGGGTGGGTCAGCAGCCTGAGTTCCCTCAAAAAGAGGGAACTATCAGTTGGGAAATCAGAACTTCTGGGAGATACTGAATTTAATGTTACGCCCAACCCCGGAAACAGATTCACTGAGATATGGGGAATAATCATGATTAAACAGGTTATTTACTGTTACACGGGCTTCAAGACCTTGCTGGAAATCAGGTTGCCAACTGGTGAATAAACCGTGCAGAACGTAACCTTGGCTTTTGGGGATTGACCAGAGTACCGCCATTGGGTCTCCATCTTTAGGCGATCTGTCTTGCTTACGGACAAAATCGCCGGTCCAGCCCATTGCCATCTGCCATTGAGGGATTTTTACGCCTAACATGGCGCGGGCAGAGGTGGGGGGAATTTCCGCAATCCAGGTTTTATTACCCCAAGGATCGCGTGGTGAAGCATCTCTCTGACCACGGATAGTTGAGTAAGAAAGTTTTCCAAACAGGTAATCGCTGTCGTAGAAAGTCTCGATTTCCAGCCCCTGAATGGTGTATCCCGGTAAATTACGGTAGTTGGATAAAGGCTTTTCGCAATCCGGTGATTTACACACGACTCCACGACGGACAAATATTTCATCCTTGCCTCTGTTACGGAATAAAGTCGTACGGATTTGCAAACTATCTTGGTCTGCCAACAGGTTATTGAAATTCAGAATCGCACCGAAGCGTAAACCCGTCACTCTTTCTACATCTAAATTACGGCTGGTGGCCGTGACACTCGCTTGTGCATATTGCATTTCATACTGTTCATCCACGAGTGGCGCACGCCATGTCCGGCTGACATCCGAAAATAGTGACAGGTTTTGTGTTGCTTTCCACATGATACCGAAATGAGGAGACCAACCGGTATAGGTGACGCTGCTGTAATCATGGCCTACATTTGGTGAGCTATCATTGTAGATTGCAGCGATATTTGGCTTGCCGGTATTGGTGATATGGTCATAGCGAATACCGGGTGTCACAGTAAGGCTGCCGATAATCATTTCATCCTGTAAATAGAAACTACGCGTTTTTTGCTCTCCTGAGGGCATATAGGTCGGCTGAAAGTAGCCATAATTATAGTCAGGTCTTTTGTCCTTGCTTTTATCATGTATAAGGGTATTACGTTGATTTTTATGCCAACGAGCTCCAATGAGTAATGTGTGTTCTATTGGCCCGGTTATAAAAGCACTTTTATTATTTAAATCTGCTAAGTTATCCACATAGTCGATCCAGCTTTCATTTCCCAATGAACCAAGAAAACCGCTGTGGGCTTTTTCAGAGCGTTTATCATGCTGTTCTGTTTTCGAATAGGCATAGGTTGCTGTCAGGTTAAGTAATGGATTGTCTTCCGGTGCGATATTCCACTTGGCGGTGTAGTTTTGATCCGTTTGATCACGATAAACCAACTTACGGCGCCAGGCTTCATTCCAACCATATTTTTCAACGTCGGATTCTGACGGAACGACTATTTCATCGCGTTTTGCTGCCCATGGCTGCCAACCAGCAGAATCAGAACGCATAGCAGAAAGTGTCAATGTGTGAGTATCATTCAGGTAAAAATTAGTTTTCAGTAAATAGGATGCCTGATCACTTTTAGAGAAAGCAAAACGAGTGCCATCTGGCCGCTTAATGTTGCCGCCATCCCGTTTACTCATATATAACAAGCCGTCAGCAAAGCCTTCTTTTGTCCGGCCATAGATTGCGCTGCTATAAATATTTTGCCGGTCATTGGTGTGATAGCTGTATTTCAGTAACCCACCAAAATCTTCTCCTGGCTGTAATAGATCATTTGCATCTTTAGTGATAATTTTAACTGTTCCGCCAAATCCGCCATTACCATCAAGCAGGTTATGCGGGCCTTTGTCGACATCTATCTGTTTGATTAATTCCGGCTCAATAAAGATAGATCCCTGGAAATATTTTTCGAAGCCTTTTGGTGCATCATCCAGTGTGATTTTTATGTCTTCTGTATCACCCATTCCCCAGATGTTCAGGGTTTGACCTCCTGGGCGGGGCGAGCCTGACATAGAAACGCCAGGGAGTTGATTGAGTAACTCGGCGATGTTGTCTGCCTGGGTACGCTCAATATCCGATTTTCTTAATACAGAACTTCCAGCGTTGACGCTATTGTTTAATTCTCCAATAACGGAAAGCGTGGGAAATGCAATCACTTTCTCTGGCTTTTCTAATTTCTCTGCTGCTTTTTGTGTTTTATTCTCCTGTGCTGCCAGATAACCGGGCAGGCCGGTACTAAGAACAATCATGCCTGATAAAGCGTAACGAACAGTGCGATTAATTTGCTGTGTTGTTACTGGTACGGATGCTTTTTGTTGTTTCCCGTGATTTTTCATTGCCATAACTACCTTTGGAATGTAATTAAATAAAAGAACCTGCTTAAACAGGTCACTTGACGAAGGGAATCGGACAGAAAAAAGTTAATAACGGGATTAACTTTTTTTTCTGATTGATCTTAATAATGAATAACTGTATGTTTATACAGTTTATGATGATTGGTCAAAGCAAAATGCGAAAGATTATTCATGTGGATATGGATTGTTTCTTTGCCGCTATTGAAATGCGGGATAATCCGTCACTCCGTCATATTCCGGTAGCTGTTGGTGGTGATGCCGATAAACGAGGTGTTATCAGCACGGCTAATTATCCTGCCCGTCGTTTCGGGGTACATAGTGCAATGTCTACCGCAATGGCGCTGAAACTGTGCCCTCAACTCAAAGTTCTTCCGGGGCGTATGGCTCTGTATAAAGAGGTTTCCCAGCATATCCGTCAGATATTTTCTCACTATACTGAGCGGATAGAACCTCTTTCGCTGGATGAAGCTTATCTGGATGTCACTGATAGCCGCCATTGTTATGGATCTGCCACACTTATCGCCCATGAAATCCGTAAATCCATTTTTGATGAACTGCAACTGACGGCATCGGCTGGTATTGCTCCGGTAAAATTTCTGGCAAAAATCGCTTCTGATATTAATAAACCGAATGGGCAATATGTGATTTCACCTGATCAAGTGTCTGAGTTTGTTAAAACTTTACCGCTGAAAAAAATTCCTGGTGTCGGCAAAGTCATGGTGCAACGGCTGACTAATATGGGGCTGGAAACCTGTGCTGATGTACGGAAATATGATGTCATTGTTTTGGTGAAACAGTTGGGGAAATTTGGTCAGGTACTTTGGGATCGTTGTCACGGTATTGATGAACGATTGGTGAATCCAGACCGTCTGCGAAAATCAATTGGTGTGGAGCGGACACTTGCGAGGGATATTCATCAATGGGAACAGTGCACTGAACTTATAGAAAGTTTATATCTGGAATTAGAAAAACGATTGAGTAATGTTAAACCTGATCTGCGGATTGCCCGTCAGGGGGTTAAGCTGAAATTTGATGATTTTCAACTGACAACTCAGGAACATGTTCATCCACTATTGGATAAACCGGATTTACTCCAACTGGCCCAGAAAACATGGACATCTCGCCGGGAAGGGCGTGGCGTTCGTTTAGTGGGCCTGCACGTGACTTTGCTGGATCCAGAAATTGATCGGCAACTGTCGCTTGAATGGTAGTTCCCCCGCGACGATATCGGAGCAGGGGAGATTTGATTAAGACTTTTCAGGAATAGCTTTCAGGACTGCGGTCAATAGTTTCCAATATTGTCCAACACTTTTGATGTGAACCTGTTCGTCAGGGGAGTGAGCACCCGTGATAGTTGGCCCGATAGAGACCATATCCATATCAGGATAAGGTTTCTTAAACAGGCCACATTCCAACCCTGCGTGAATCACCATAATATTGGGTGTTTTATCGAACAGCTGTTGATAAGTTTCACGTACCAGGTGCATAACCGGAGAATTTGCATCCGGCTGCCAGCCTGGATAATCGCCTTTAGCGGAAATTTCAGCGCTTGACAGTTTTGCCAGGGAAGCGAGCATACCTATAATATAGGATTTGCCGCTGTCGATAAGCGAACGGATCAGACAAATAATATTGACTTTATCCTGTTCCATCGCCACAACGCCCACGTTGAGAGAAGTTTCTACTACGCCTTTGATGATGTCACTCATACGGATAACACCGTTGGGTGTACTGTTCAGCAATGAGATAAAACGGTTCTGGCAATCATCCGTCAGTGCTTGAAGATCGGTTTCAACCTCTTCCAACAATACAGTCAGATTTTTCTCGACCATGGCATATTCATTTTTCAAGATCCCCAGGTATTTATCTTTCAGTTGAGTCAGCTGCGCTATTTTATCGGTGGGGACGGCAACAATAACATGACCTTCACGTGGAATGGCATTACGCAGCGTACCGCCCTGGAACTCAAGCAGTTTTAGCGCCAGTTCCTCAGTATGGGCAGCCAGGAATCGTGCCAGTAATTTGTTGGCATTACCCAGCCCTAAATGAATATCACAACCTGAATGCCCGCCTTTCAGACCTTTGATGGTGAGTTTTAGTGTTTTGTAGTGAGACGGAACCGCTTCACGGGTAAGTGCTAATGTTGTGGTGAAATCGATACCTCCGGCACAACCCATGTAGATTTCGCCTTCTTCTTCTGAATCGGTATTGATTAAAATATCAGCTTGCAGCCAGCCCGGTTGCAGGCCAAAAGCACCATCCATTCCGGTTTCTTCCGTCATGGTCAGTAAAACTTCCAGAGGGCCATGTTTTACATTGTCATCAGCCAGCACCGCCAATGCTGATGCCAGGCCAATACCATTATCTGCACCCAATGTTGTACCCTGTGTAGTAACCCATTCACCATCGATATAAGGGCGGATAGGATCTTTTGTGAAGTCATGTTCTGTATCGTTGTTTTTCTGTGGCACCATATCAAGGTGAGCTTGCAGCACAACCGCTTTACGATTTTCCAGCCCTTTACTGGCTGGCTTTCTGAGCAGAATATTGCCAACTTGATCGCGTTCAACGTGCAAGCCTTTTTCCTGCGCCCATTGAACAATGTGGGTCGCCAGCGCTTCTTCATGATAAGAAGGGTGAGGAATAGAGCAGATTTTAGCAAAGATGTCCCACAGAGGCTGAGGGGATAATTGTGATAGTTCTGACACGACGAATCTCCTGTGACTGCATCTCAATAAGATGGAAATACTACTCTCTACCAGAGACATAGGTTTTATTATTACGAGCGATTAACGCTTTGATGCTATTGAGTTCAGAATACCACTTTCTTTTGATAAGGATAATGTGATTCATCGATTCCCTGTTTCCGCTGGTTTTTGCTGACCTAAATCAATATAATCTCGCGCAACTTTTTCTGTGAAAACTCTTTTCTGAAATATTCTTAAGTTGCCGGGATCCATTCTTATGAGCGAAAAATATGTCGTAACCTGGGATATGTTGCAAATACATGCCCGTAAATTGGCGCAACGTTTACTCCCTGTCGAACAGTGGAAAGGCATTATTGCTGTCAGTCGGGGTGGTCTTGTCCCTGGCGCTCTCCTGGCGCGTGAATTGGGTATCCGTCATGTAGATACTGTCTGTATTTCCAGCTATGACCATAATAATCAACGCGATCTGCAAGTGCTGAAAAAAGCAGAAGGTGATGGTGAAGGTTTCATCGTTGTCGATGATCTGGTTGATACCGGGGGCACCGCTCAGGTTATCCGTGATATGTATCCAAAAGCGCATTTTGTGACTATTTTTGCCAAACCGGCGGGTCGTCCTCTTGTTGATGATTATGTTGTTGATATTCCGCAAGATACTTGGATCGAGCAACCTTGGGATATGAGCGTAGTATTCATTCCGCCAATTTGTGAAAGTAAATAAAATCAGCATTTGTTATGGCAAATCAAAATCTTTCAGAATCACTTTTTAAGCCAAGACAAAAGCATCAGGAAACTTCCACGCTGGTAAAGCACCGCCATCCCCGGCTGATTGTCGGTAATTACAATACGTTGGATGGTAATAGTCATGGGCGCTGGTATCGTATGATTAACCGGCTGATGTGGATTTGGCGGGGAATTGATCCTTTTGAGATAGAAGAAGTCTTGTGCCGGATTGCCATGACAAACGCTCAACGCAGTGATGATAATTTACTGGATACGGTAGTTGGGTACCGTAAAGGTAATTGGATTTTTGAGTGGTCACATCAGGCGATGCTGTGGCAACAGAGAGCGTTACAGACAGAACAGACCGCCGAAGCCGGGAATTTCTGGTTGAAAGCGGCCAATTTGTATAGCATCGCCGGTTATCCTCATCTCAAAGGTGATGATCTGTCTCAGCAGGCCGTTGTTTTGGCAAATAAAGCCTATGAAAATGCGGCCCGGTGCTCTGACTATCAGTTGAGGAAGATAGAGTTCAAACTGAAAGAGGGTGGTTGTGTAACTGGCTTTCTACATTTGCCTCAACGACCACAAGGACCCTCTCCAACTATTCTGGTGTGTGGTAGCTTAGATAATTTGCAAAGTGATTATTATCAGTTATTCCGTGATTATCTGGCACCTTTGGGATTTGCCATGCTGACTGTGGATATGCCTTCAGTGGGTTACTGCTCACGTCTGCGATTGACACAGGATACTTGTACTCTTCATCAACAAATAATCCATCAACTGGATGACATCCCTTGGATTGACCATACACGGGTTGGCGTTTTGGGTTTCCGTTTTGGTGCTAATATTGCTGTCCGCCTGGCATATTTGGAATCTAAGCGTATCAAATGTATTGCGACTTTTGGCGCTATTGTCCATGAGTGGCTCAATAGCGCTGAACGCCAGCAAAATGCTCCTGTGATGTATCTGGATATGTTTGCCAGCCGGATGGGTATTTATAACGTGGATGAAAATGCGTTTCGCCTCGAACTTGGTTGTTATTCCCTTAAAAAACAAGGCCTGTTAGGCCGACGTTGTTCCGTTCCTATGCTAGCTGGTTACTGGCAGAATGATATTTTCAGCCCGAAGGAAGAATCAAAGCTGATAGCAATGTCATCAATGGACAGTAAATTATTGACTATTCCGGCAACACCTGTTTACAGCAGCTTCAATAAGGCATTACAGGAAACCAGTCAGTGGTTGAAAAATAAAATGGGTTAGTTGAGATTGAGGGCATAAGTTTATTTTGAACTCACCTTTTTTCAATTTATCGTTATGCTTGTTGGCATAACGCTTCTCTCCTGCTAAAACTGAACGCTGTTTTTTCAAATTAAATATAACGGCAAAAATATGATGAATGGTAGCCAAACATTGGTTGTGAAGCTGGGGACAAGTGTATTGACCGGCGGCTCTCGTCGTCTGAACCGGGCTCATATTGTCGAGCTGGTACGCCAATGTGCTCAACAACATGAAAAAGGCCACCGTATTATTATTGTAACTTCCGGTGCTATTGCGGCTGGCCGGGAACATCTGGGATATCCGGATTTACCTGCAACTATTGCTTCTAAGCAATTGCTGGCGGCAGTAGGTCAAAGCCGGTTGATTCAGCTGTGGGAACAGTTTTTTTCTATTTACGGTATTCATGTTGGTCAAATGTTACTGACCCGTGCGGATTTAGAAGATCGGGAGCGTTTTTTAAATGCCAGAGATACCTTAAATGCCCTGCTTGATAATCGCATTGTTCCGATAATCAATGAGAATGATGCGGTTGCAACCGCAGAAATTAAAGTGGGTGATAATGATAATTTATCTGCACTGGCGGCAATTCTGGGGGGAGCAGATAAACTGTTATTATTGACTGATATTGAAGGGCTATATACCGCTGATCCGCGTAGCAATACGAATGCAGAACTTATTCCGGAAGTTCATGACATCAGCGACGAATTACGTATGGTTGCAGGTGATAGCGTTTCTGGTTTAGGGACGGGGGGAATGGCGACTAAGCTTCAGGCCGCGGGTATTGCAGGCCGGGCCGGTATTGATGTCATTATTGCTGCCGGTAACAAACCTGATGTTATCGCGGATGTTGTTGAAGGTAATTCGGTGGGGACTCGCTTTCATGGGTTGGAAAGCCCGATGGAAAATCGCAAGCGTTGGATTTTTGGTGCCCCTCCTGCCGGTGAAATTATTGTTGATCACGGTGCTGAAACAGCAATCTGTGAAAAAGGCAGCTCTTTGTTGCCGAAAGGGATTAAAAATATTAAAGGTGATTTCTCCCGTGGAGAAGTTATCTGTATTCGTAGCCTGTCTGGTAAGGATTTGGCGCACGGCGTTTGCCGTTATAACAGTGATGCTCTGCGTTTGATTGCAGGCCACCATTCACAGCAGATAAACCAAATTCTCGGTTATGAATATGGCGCTGTTGCAGTTCATCGTGACGACATGATTGTGAGTTAAGGATTCATAATGTTAGAACAAATGGGAAAGGCCGCCAGAGAAGCCTCATGGCAACTGGCACAGCTCAGTACGAAACAGAAAAATCAGGCATTAATCCACATTGCAGATTTGTTGGAGCAGAAAAGTACAATTATTCTCGACGCTAATCAGCTTGATATGGCTCAGGCTCGTGAACAGGGAATGAGTGAAGCGTTGCTGGATCGTCTGTTACTGACACCAGAACGTTTGGCAGCGATAGCTAACGATGTTCGCCAAGTATGCCGTTTAACTGACCCGGTAGGGCAGCTCATTGATGGCGGTCTGCTTGATAATGGTTTGAAGTTAGAACGCCGCCGTGTACCGCTTGGGGTGGTTGGGGTGATTTATGAAGCCCGTCCTAATGTCACTATTGATGTTGCGTCTCTGTGTTTGAAAACAGGTAATGCCGTTATTTTGCGTGGTGGTAAAGAAACTCATAACACCAATCAGGCAACAGTGAAAGTCATTCAGCAGGCACTCGAGCAGAGTGGGTTGCCTGCCGCAGCAGTGCAGGCGATAGATAAACCCGATCGTGAATTGGTTACTCAGCTACTGAAAATGGACCGTTATGTGGATATGCTGATTCCACGCGGTGGTGGTGGGTTGCATAAGCTGTGCCGTGAGCAGTCGACCATTCCGGTTATTACTGGTGGTATCGGTGTCTGCCATACTTTTGTCGATGAAAGTGCGGATTTCGATAAGGCATTGACTATTATCACTAACGCTAAGGTTCAACGCCCAAGTGCTTGTAATGCTTTGGAAACGTTGCTGGTACATCAGAAGATCGCGGCAGATTTTCTGCCTGTACTGAGCCGGAATATGGCAGGGCAAGGTGTTACCCTTCACGCGAGTAAGTCAGCAATGGAATTTTTGCGGGAAGGCCCGGCAAAAGTCGTGGATGTGGCAGAAGCAGATTACAGCGATGAGTGGTTATCTCTGGATATGAATGTGGAAATTGTCAGTGATATTGACAGGGCAATTAGCCATATCCGTACATACGGCACATCTCATTCTGATGCGATTCTGACTCAATCTTTGCATAATGCTGACTATTTTGTTTGTCAGGTAGATTCTGCGGCGGTTTATGTGAATGCCAGCACGCGTTTTACTGATGGTGGACAGTTTGGTTTGGGGGCGGAGGTTGCCGTCAGTACTCAGAAACTGCATTCCCGTGGTCCAATGGGATTAGATGCGCTGACGACGTATAAGTGGGTTGGTTATGGAGATAATTTAATCCGTAAATAATCTGTTTATTGTTACCCCAAAAGTGTGTCTGATTAATTGATATATCGGTAGGATCATGCTTTGGGGTAGCTTTTTCCATATAGATTAACTTTTGATTTTACGTTGATGTAAAGTTCTGGTTACTATAGGTGTTAATATATTTTTAATGATGAAATTTACCAAGGATATCAGGCAATGAACCCAATATTGTTTATTGTAGGTGCGCGTGGGGCAGGAAAAACGACGGTTGGAAAGCGATTAGCCAATGAGTTATCGTATACATTTATTGACACCGATCATCATATCCAACAAATCAGTAATATGACCATTGCGGATATTGTTAACCAGCAAGGGTGGCAACAGTTTCGACAATTGGAAAGTAAGGTTTTACAACAAGTTAGTCAAAGTAACCGGGTTATTTCCACCGGCGGTGGGATTATTCTTTCCGCTGAAAATCGCCAATATATGCGACAAAATGGTACGGTGATTTATCTTCAGGCGTCCGCTGACATCTTGGCTGAACGATTAATGCAGCAGCCGGAAAGTACTCAACGCCCCAGTTTAACTGGAAAATCTATTGTTGAAGAAATGGAAGAAGTCCTCACCGCCAGGGAAAATCTCTATTGTGAGTGTGCAGATCATATTATTAATGCGCAACTTTCACCGGAAAAAATTATAGCTTGTGTGAAAGAAATGATTCTTCCTAGAAGAATATCTTGACGCTATTTTTTTAAAAATAAGAATATTACGATATCGAATGATAAATAGTATCTTCTGTTTATTTTTCAAATGGGTTGAGATACGAATATGTTGTTTAAATTTCTAAAGTTTGTTTTTCGTTTAATGTTCCGTTTGACGATAGAAGGAGATATTAAACAATTTACCCATCCTAAATGCCTTATCACACCTAATCATGTCTCTTTTCTTGATGGTGTTTTGCTAACACTGTTCTTGCCTGTCAAGCCGGTATTTGCTGTTTACTCTAACATTGCAAACCGGGGTTTTATGAAATGGGTAAGGCGCTATGTTGAAATAGTTCCTTTGGATCCCATAAATCCAATGGCCGTCAGGGGACTGCTCAAAGAAATAGAGAAAGGGAGGCCGATAGTTGTCTTCCCTGAAGGACGAATTACTGTTACTGGTTCTTTAATGAAAATCTACGATGGAGCGGCTTTTATTGCCGCTGTATCGGGAGCAATGGTGGTGCCTGTCCGCATTGAGGGGTTGGAGCAAACGATATTTAGCCGATTAAAAGGTATCTTCAAGCTTCATCTTTTTCCGAAGGTGACAATAAAAATCCTGCCTGCCACACAATTACCCATGCCGGATGTACCTAATTTGGAGCAGCGACGCCGTTTGGCGGGAGAACGTTTGCATGAAATCATGATGAGTGCACGAATGGCGACTCGCCCGCAAGAAACAATATTTGAATCTTTACTGGTGGCGCAAAAGCGATTTGGCCGCTTTAAGCCCTGTATTGAAGATGCTTCTTTTAAAGAGGACAGTTATAACAGCCTGCTTAAAAAAATACTGGGTATCAGCCGTATTTTGCAGCGCTTGACTTGCCAGGGTGAACGGGTTGGTTTTCTTTTACCAAATACCACTATTGTGGCGGCTATGATATTTGGGGCATCTTTACGAGGAAGAGTACCCGCTCTACTAAACTATACTGTGGACAGTAATGGGCTGAAGAATGCAGTAACCGCCGCCAGTATCAAAACGATTGTGACTTCCCGGCAGTTTCTGAAAAAAGAGCAGTTAACTCATCTATCTGAACAGGTTGTTCAGGTTAACTGGGTTTATCTTGAGGATTTGGAAGGCACAGCGACTTTTCGAGATAAATTATGGGTCTTGTGGCACCTCGTTTTCCCGAAACAAGCGATGGTGGCACAGAAACCAGATGATGATGCTTTAGTGTTATTTACATCCGGTTTAGAAGGTGTACCAAAAGGTGTAGTTCATAGCCACGCTAGTTTGTTAGCAAATGTGGAACAGATAAAAACTATCACTGATTTCAATCCACTTGACCGTTTTATGTCTTCTGTACCACTGTTTCATGCATTTGGACTGACTGTTGGCCTATTTACCCCGTTGTTGACGGGGAGCCGGGTATTCCTTTACCCAAATCCACTGCACTATCGAGTGGTGCCAGAATTGGTATATGAACGTAACTGCACCGTATTATTGGGCACATCCACTTTCCTGGAGGATTATGCCTATTCTGCCCATCCCTATGATTTTGCACGTCTTCGCTGTGTGATGGCGGGTGTTGAAAAGCTCGCTGAGAACACTAAACGTGTTTGGCAAGATAAATTCGGGATCCGCATTCTGGAAGGGTATGGAATGACAGAATGTGCGCCTGTCGTTGCATTTAATGTGCCAATGATGGCTAAAGTCGGTACTGTTGGGCGAATTTTACCGGCAATGGAATACCGTTTGATTCCCGTAGCAGATATTAAGGAGGGGGGACGTTTACAACTGCGTGGCTTGAATGTTATGAAAGGGTATCTGAGAGTTGAAGAGCCAAATCATTTAGAACGACCATCGGCAGAAGATGAACATGGGAATGTCCAGTTTGGTTGGTACGATACCGGAGATATTGTTTCAATTGATGAACAGGGATTCTGCACTGTTCTCGGTCGGGTGAAACATTTTGCTCAACTGTCAGGCGAAAGCGTGTCACTGAAAATGGCGGAAGCTGAATAGGAATAACTATCGTGAATGTATCTTCTGGTGTTGCTCAGCCGCTATTAACCCGTGGCATGAAAGCAGTATTGGTATCACAATTTTTTTCTGCTTTTGCGGACAATGCTCTGCTGTTTGCGATTCTGGCACAGTTGAAAGCCCAGTTTTATCCTGACTGGAGTCAGCCAATATTGCAGATAGTGTTTGTCCTTGCGTATATCCTGTTGGCGCCTTTTGTGGGACGAATCGCAGATCACTTTCCGAAAGGTCGTGTGATGCTGTTTGCCAATAGCTTCAAGCTATTGGGCGCGCTTATTGTCTGTCTGGGTTATGATCCATTTTTGGGCTATGCTTTGGTTGGGATTGGTGCAGCATCGTATTCACCAGCTAAATACGGAATCTTGGTTGAATTGACAGATGGTGATCGCTTGGTAAAAGCGAATGGTTTGATGGAAGCTTCAACGATAGCTGCTATTCTCACCGGTTCTGTGGCTGGTGGTTTTTTGTCTGATTGGAACTTGACCGTCGCATTGTTTGCTTGTGCACTGACATACGGTATTGCTGCCATTATTAATTTCTTTATTCCTCGATTGTCGGTGTCCCATCACGGTAGGGGCTGGAATCTGAAAAAGATACTGACGGACTTTACTTCAGCTTGTTGTATTCTTTGGCATAACAAAGAAGCACGATTTTCTTTGGTTGGAACCAGTCTATTTTGGGGGGCGGGGATAACGCTGAGATTTCTGTTGGTTTTATGGGTGCCTGTTGTTTTGGGAATTGTTGATAACAGCACGCCAACAGTACTCAATGTGATGGTTGCTATCGGGATTATTATCGGTGCAGGTGTTGCTGCGCGTTTTATCACATTGAAAACAGTCCGCCGTTGTATGCCAGCCGGTATTTTAATTGGTGTGATGGTGGTGATTTTTGCTGTTCAGCAGAGTATCTGGGCTTCTCACGTCATACTTATTATTCTTGGCATTTTTGGTGGCCTGTTTGTCGTTCCATTGAATGCCTTATTGCAGGAAAGCGGCAGGCAAACGGTTGGGGCCGGTAATGCAATCGCAGTGCAGAATTTGGGTGAGAATACCGCCATGTTACTGATGCTTGGCCTATATTCACTGGTCATTAAAATAGGTATTCCGGTTGTTACGGCAGGGATAGGTTTTGGCGTGTTGTTTGCGTTGACAATCACTGGTTTGTGGATTTGGAATCAGCTTCAGAAAAATTGATCTTTTACCGGCTAAAAGGTGTGTTTATGGATGAAAAAATTCTGATCCAGCTTAGTATTGAACTGGGAAAGAAACTGAGACAGCAAAAATTGTGGGTGACTTGTGCTGAATCTTGCACAGGTGGCTGGCTGGCAAAAGCAATCTCAGATATTGCCGGTAGTTCTGCTTATTTTGACCGCAGCTTTGTGACATACAGTAATAGAGCCAAACATCAGATGCTTGGTGTATCAGAAACCACTTTACAGCAATATGGCGCTGTCAGTGAACAGGTTGTGAGAGAGATGGCAGCAGGGGCATTGCAGGCAGCGCACGCGGATCTGGCGGTTTCTGTCAGTGGTATTGCCGGGCCTGATGGTGGCAGCGAAGAGAAGCCTGTTGGCACAGTGTGGTTTGGGTTTGCATATCGCACAATAAATGGGATAGAAATTGTATCCCGTCATTGTTGTTTTAACGGTGATCGAAATGAAATACGCCTTCAATCCGCAATGTATTCTCTGAAGACATTGTTATCAGAGATTATAAAAAATTAGCTTGATGCTGTATGATTATACAGTATAATTGCTGGCAACATTTTGGTATTAAAAATTATTCATCGGCAGTGAGGTAACCCTTTCATTGCTTACGAGGGAGTAAAAATGGCTATTGATGAAAATAAACAAAAAGCACTGGCAGCGGCACTGGGTCAAATTGAAAAACAGTTTGGTAAAGGTTCCATCATGCGTCTGGGCGAAGACCGTTCAATGGACGTTGAAACTATCTCCACTGGTTCACTGTCACTGGATATTGCATTAGGTGCTGGTGGCTTGCCGATGGGACGCATTGTCGAAATCTATGGCCCGGAATCTTCTGGTAAGACAACGCTGACATTACAGGTTATTGCCGCAGCACAGCGTGAAGGTAAAACCTGTGCGTTTATTGATGCTGAACACGCCCTTGATCCTGTCTATGCGAAGAAACTGGGTGTTGATATTGACAACCTGTTGTGTTCTCAGCCAGACACAGGAGAACAGGCTCTTGAGATTTGTGATGCGTTGACACGTTCCGGTGCGGTTGATGTCATTATTGTCGACTCCGTTGCGGCTTTAACACCAAAAGCTGAAATCGAAGGAGAAATCGGTGATTCTCATATGGGGTTAGCTGCTCGTATGATGAGTCAGGCAATGCGCAAACTGGCGGGTAACTTGAAAAGTTCCAATACGCTTCTGATCTTTATCAACCAGATCCGGATGAAAATTGGTGTTATGTTCGGTAACCCCGAAACTACAACCGGGGGTAATGCGCTGAAATTCTATGCTTCTGTACGTCTGGATATTCGCCGCATTGGTTCTGTGAAAAATGGCGAAGAAGTCGTTGGTAGCGAAACTCGTGTTAAGGTTGTGAAAAACAAGGTGGCAGCGCCATTTAAGCAAGCAGAATTCCAGATTATGTACGGTGAAGGCATCAACACTTATGGTGAATTGATCGACTTGGGTGTGAAACATAAACTGGTGGAAAAAGCAGGTGCGTGGTACAGCTACAATAGCGATAAAATTGGTCAGGGCAAAGCGAATGCGACTATCTACCTGAAAGAACATCCTGAAATTGCTACTGAGCTGGATAAAAAATTACGTGAAATGCTGCTACACAATGCTGGAGAATTCAGCAGTGCTGCTGCTGATTATCAAGACAACGAAAATGAAGAGTTGAATAACGAAGAATTCTAATCTGATTATATTGATAGCCTGTATTCTGGTATTAAAGCTGTAAAAGTTTTGTCATCAAACTTATAACCGCGTTAATAATGACGCGGTTTTTTCTCTCAGAAAGAAAGTATTATCCATATTATGCGATCATGCTTTCAGAAAATACCCAGACGATTTACAATGTTGCCAGCGAATGGATGTATCTGGGATTTTACTTCTAATGGAAGAAATTTTATCTTATCCCCACTTTGTTTATTCGTGAGTTGAAAATAGGTGATGAAATATTCCACCTAACCAATTCATAAATCTGTTTTTTCCAGCTTGATTTCGGGACAATTATGAGCAAAAGCACCGCTGAGATCCGTCAAGCGTTTCTCGACTTTTTTCATACTAAAGGGCATCAGGTAGTACCAAGCAGTTCTTTGGTGCCAAATAATGACCCAACACTGCTGTTTACCAACGCAGGGATGAACCAGTTTAAGGATGTATTTCTTGGGCAGGACAAAAGATCTTATTCCCGAGCAACAACTGCTCAGCGCTGTGTTCGTGCCGGTGGTAAACATAATGATTTAGAAAACGTAGGTTACACCGCACGTCATCATACTTTCTTTGAAATGCTGGGTAATTTTAGTTTTGGTGATTACTTCAAACATGATGCTATTAGCTATGCTTGGGAACTTCTGACCGGCAAGGATTGGTTCAATTTGCCTAAAGAAAAATTATGGGTGACTGTCTATCAGACTGATAATGAAGCCTATGATATCTGGCAAAATGAAGTTGGAATACCAGCAGAAAGAATTATCCGTATTGGTGATAACAAAGGTGCACCTTATGCATCAGATAACTTCTGGCAAATGGGTGATACCGGTCCTTGTGGCCCTTGTACTGAAATTTTTTATGATCATGGTGATCATATCTGGGGTGGCCCGCCAGGAAGTCCAGAGGAAGATGGTGACAGGTATATTGAAATCTGGAACATCGTCTTTATGCAGTTCAATCGTCGTGTTGATGGCACGATGGAGCCGCTGCCAAAACCATCCGTAGATACCGGTATGGGGCTGGAGCGTATTGCTGCTGTATTGCAGCATGTTAATTCCAACTATGAGATTGATCTGTTCCGTGAGTTGATTGCTGCTGTGGCTGGTGTCACAGGTGCTACAGATGATCTGAGTAATAAATCTCTGCGGGTTATTGCCGACCACATCCGTTCATGTGCGTTCCTGATTTGTGATGGCGTTATTCCTTCCAATGAAAACCGTGGTTATGTTCTGCGCCGTATTATCCGCCGGGCTATCCGTCACGGTAACATGTTGGGTGCTAAAGATACCTTCTTCTATAAATTGGTTGCTCCATTGATAGAAGTGATGGGCGCTGCGGGAGAGGAACTTAAGCGTCAGCAAACCATTGTTGAGCAGGTTTTGAGAACAGAGGAAGAGCAATTTGCCCGTACTCTGGAACGCGGTCTTCAATTGCTGGACGATGAACTATCAAGACTGTCCGGTGATATTCTGGATGGTGAAACCGCCTTCCGTCTGTACGATACCTATGGCTTTCCTGTGGATTTAACCGCTGATGTTTGCCGTGAGCGTAATATTAAGGTGGATGAAGACGGTTTTGCAGTTGCAATGGAAAGTCAGCGTCGTCGGGCTCGTGAATCAAGTGGTTTCGGGACTGATTATAATGAGTTGATCAAAGTTGATGAACGCAGTGATTTCTCTGGTTACGATCATAACGAACAGCAAGCAGTAGTAACAGCCATCTTCCGTAATGGCGAATTAGTCAATCAAATTCAAGCTGGTGAAGAAGCGATTATTATACTGGATCAGACCACTTTTTACGCAGAGTCCGGTGGGCAAGTTGGTGACAGGGGTATTCTGAGCAATAACGATTGTGTTTTTGATGTTGCTGATACACAAAAATACAGTCGGGCTATCGGTCACATCGGTAAGCTTGCAAAGGGTACCTTAAGTGTAAACCATAAGGTCAATGCTGTTATTGATATAGAACGTCGTGATGCAATCCGTTTGAATCATTCAGCAACCCATCTGTTACATGCTGCATTACGTCAGATTTTAGGCGAACATGTATCTCAGAAAGGCTCCTTGGTTAACGATAAATATCTCCGCTTTGATTTTTCTCATTTTGAAGCAATGAAACCGGAGCAGATCCGTCAGGTTGAGGATTTGGTTAATGCTGAAGTTCGTAAGAATTCACCGATAGTGACTGAATTGATGGATCTGGAAGCGGCAAAAACCAAAGGCGCTATGGCACTGTTTGGTGAAAAATACGAAGAGCAAGTTCGTGTACTGTCAATGGGGAATTTTTCCACTGAATTATGTGGCGGGACTCACGCAAGCCGTACTGGTGATATTGGTTTATTCCGTATTACTGCTGAATCTGGAACTGCTGCGGGTATCCGTAGGATTGAAGCAATTACAGGTAAAAAAGCGTTGGAATCTGTGCACCAACAAGCTAATTTGCTTCAGGATATTGCTCAATTGGTGAAAGGTGATATCAATAACCTGAGTGAAAAAGTACGGGTAACACTGGATAAAACCAAAGCACTGGAAAAAGAGCTCCAACAGCTTAAAGATCAACAGGCTATACAGGAAAGCTCTTCTTTGGCAAGTAAAGCAAAAGACTTTAACGGTGTGAGGTTGCTGGTTAGCCAGTTGAGTAATACAGAGCCTAAAATGCTGAGAACTATGGTTGATGATCTAAAAAATCAACTGGGTTCAGCAATTATTGTGCTTTCTACTATAAGTGATGATAAAGTCAGCCTAATTGTTGGTGTCACAAAGGATCTGACTGCTAGAATAAAAGCAGGTGAGTTAATTTCTTCTGTAGCTCAACAAATCGGTGGTAAAGGTGGTGGTCGCCCTGATATGGCCCAAGCAGGTGGTCCTGATGTTAAAGCGTTGCCTTCTGCTTTAGATAGCGTGGAAGAGTGGGTAGCATCGCGGCTTACCTGAATTACCTGAGTTTGGAGGGCACCATGATAGTTGCTTTTATGGTGCCTTGAAATCTTGTTGTGAAATTGTTAAAAGGTTGAGCGCACATTTATTTATTTTGGCTAAACTATATATGTAGGAAATGCGCTCAAAATTGCTTATACTTTAAGCATATAACATTGTTTTACGTTTTCACGGTGTTTGGATGGATAATAGCGGGGAAACCTAAAGACCCGACTCTTTTAAATTTTCAAGGAGCAAAGAATGCTTATTCTGACTCGTCGAGTTGGTGAAACGCTCATGATAGGCGATGAGGTAACAGTTACAGTACTGGGGGTTAAAGGTAACCAAGTTCGTATTGGTGTAAATGCCCCTAAAGAAGTTTCTGTTCACCGTGAAGAAATTTATCAGCGGATTCAGGCCGAAAAATCTCAGCCAACAACTTATTGACCCTAAGTTGGCGTCCTATGTCAGAACCGGGCGCCATTTTTGAGGTATTTCCTCTCTGTTAGTAGTTTGCTCCCTTTATTCTTAAATTTTTACCTATCATCCCCTCTTTTTTGTTTTTCTATCGTAAGAAAAGGCAGCGCCCATGATGCTATTGTGGGAAATAATGGCTTGGGCTTGCATACACTTCAATTGAAGGTAGGATAATTTACTGCTGACAAAATACACTTTTTGTCGTCAAACCATCCATCTTGTGTGTGAAGTATCCAAACAAACACAGGTTTAGAAAAATTGTTTGACTTATAAGTCTGGGAAAGTAATATGTGCGCCACGCAGTGACGAGGAGCTTAAACAAAAGTTCTGAGCCACAAGTTCGAAAAATAGCTCGAAAGAAAGCGTACGGTGAGATGGCCGAGAGGCTGAAGGCGCTCCCCTGCTAAGGGAGTATGCGGTCAAAAGCTGCATCGAGGGTTCGAATCCCTCTCTCACCGCCATTTTAAGACCACGCATCCATAGCTCAGCTGGATAGAGTACTCGGCTACGAACCGAGCGGTCGGAGGTTCGAATCCTCCTGGATGCACCATATTTAGCCTTAAGATGAAATCATCTAAGGCACCATTCAGGTAATCAAAGCAGCTACTGCATTTTACCAGAGTAAAAAACTGACCATGCATCCATAGCTCAGCTGGATAGAGTACTCGGCTACGAACCGAGCGGTCGGAGGTTCGAATCCTCCTGGATGCACCATATTTAGCCTTGAGATGAAATCATTTAAGGCACCATTCAGGTAATCAAAGCAACTACTGCCTTTTACCAGAGTAACAAACTGACCATGCATCCATAGCTCAGCTGGATAGAGTACTCGGCTACGAACCGAGCGGTCGGAGGTTCGAATCCTCCTGGATGCACCATATTAAGCCCCGCCTAAAAAGCGGGGCTTTTTCTTCATCTGTATTGCTGTAATCAATCTGTCCCCTGTATAGCACTGAAAGACTTTTGCTTATATATCTAATCAGCGACAATTTGGCTTGTTTAAGATAAAGTAAACCTTTATAAAAATTCTTCTAAAACACTACGGGAGGTCGAATTGATCCCGGACGTATCAAAGGCTCTATCATGGCTAGAGGCTCATCCGACAATTTTAAAGGGAATTCGTCGCGGTGTTGAGCGTGAAACATTGCGTGTTACTTCAGATGGTGATTTGGCAGCAACGGAGCATCCTAAAGCACTTGGCGCAGCGCTTACGCACAAATGGATTACGACTGATTTTGCAGAGTCATTGTTAGAATTCATAACACCAGTCGATGATGACATAAAATATACTATTTCATTTCTTAGCGATATTCATCGTCATACGGCGCGCGTTCTGGATAAAGAAAAAATGTGGCCTTTGAGTATGCCATGCTTTATTGATGCGGAAGAGAACATTACTCTGGCTCAGTATGGCACATCGAATATTGGTCGCTATAAGACGTTATATCGTGAAGGGCTGAAAAACCGTTATGGTGCTTTAATGCAGACCATCTCTGGGGTTCATTATAATTTTTCATTACCGATTGAGTTTTGGCAAGCATGGGCTGGCGTTGAAGATGCAGAGAGTGGTAAAGAGCGGATCTCTGATGGCTATTTCCGATTGATCCGCAACTACTATCGTTTTGGATGGGTGATTCCATACTTGTTTGGCGCTTCTCCAGCAATTTGTTCTTCATTTTTGCGTGGCAGAGAGACTTCTTTGCCTTTTGAACGCATAGAAAATGGAGCTTGCTATCTTCCTTATGCTACTTCATTAAGAATGAGTGATCTGGGATACACCAATAAATCACAGCGTGATCTGAATATTACGTTTAATAACCTTCGTACCTATGTTGAAGGGTTGAAAAAAGCGATTCACAAGCCGTCTGACGAGTTTGCTAAGCTGGGTATTAAGCAAGGTGACAAATATATTCAGCTCAATACAAACGTCTTACAGATTGAAAATGAATTGTATGCGCCAATCCGGCCTAAACGTGTTGCAAAAGGGAATGAATCGCCTTCTGATGCTTTACTACGTGGAGGGGTGGAATATATCGAAGTTCGTTCATTAGATATTAATCCATTTGCCGCGATTGGGGTCAATGAAACACAAATTCGCTTTCTTGACCTATTCTTAATATGGTGTGTGCTTGCTGAAGCGCCGGAAATGAGTAGTGATGAGTTGGAGTGTTGCCGCAAAAACTGGAATAGGGTGATCCTTGAAGGGCGTAAACCAGAGCAAGTGATTGGTCTTGGTTGTGGCAGCGTGGAGGAACCATTAGCTAAAGTTGGCAAAGAATTATTCAATGACTTGAAACGGGTTGCTGAAATACTGGATAGTTGTTCTGGTACGCAATATCGGAAAGTTTGCGAAGAATTGATTGCTATGTTTGATGATTCATCACTGACTTTATCGGCTCGTGTGCTGGAAGAAATGAAGACTCAGGGCATTGGTGGTTTTGGGCTGGAATTGGCAGATAGATATCATCAGCAATTAATCAATGAAAAATATGAGGTTATTAGCGACGAACAGTTCGCTATAGAACTCTGGGCCTCAGTGGAGCGACAAGACGCGTTGGAATATGAAGATACCATCAGTTTTGATGAATATCTGAAACAACAGGCAGGATGCTAGAGAAGAAAATGGCCACTAATCATAGTGGCCAAATAAAAACTTCTGGAAAAATAGGAATGGTAATATACCCTATAGATTTCAAGATGCATCGAGACGGCAAGGGAGCGAATCCCCGGGAGCATAGCGAACTATGTGACCGGGGTGAGCGAGTGCAGCCAACAAAGAGGCCACTTGAAAGATAACGGGTATAATTGCGCGTCTTTCATTCTTTACGACCGGTGGTAGATGAAAAGGTTTCATTTGCTTGTAAAAAAATCTGAATTTTTTGTGGAGATGAAGAAATGCCTTTACTAGATAGTTTTACTGTTGACCATACCCGTATGGCTGCACCAGCTGTAAGAGTTGCTAAGACCATGAAAACGCCTCATGGTGACACCATCACAGTTTTTGATTTACGCTTCTGTGTGCCAAATAAAGAGGTTATGCCTGAGAAAGGTATTCATACACTTGAGCATTTGTTTGCTGGTTTTATGCGTAACCACCTCAATGGTGATGGTGTTGAAATTGTTGATATATCGCCAATGGGATGCCGAACTGGTTTTTATATGAGCCTGATTGGTGCGCCAGCAGAAATACGTGTAGCTGAAGCGTGGAAAGCAGCAATGGCCGATGTATTGAAAGTGAAAGATCAGAGTCAGATCCCAGAGCTAAATATTTATCAGTGCGGTACTTATCACATGCATTCACTGACAGAGGCTCAGGATATTGCCCGCCATATTCTTGATTCAGATGTTCGTGTTAATAAGAATGATGAACTGGCATTGCCAGAAGAAAAGCTAACGGAATTGCATGTATAGTTTATGACAGCGATGATATTTCGGATTTTTTCGATGAGATGTTAGCAGGAATATACCGTTGGGGGCGTAGCATATACCTCCAACGGTATGAATTTTAAGTGATCATTTAAGCTGTTTGTGCTTTTTGTCCAGAAAGTTGGTTGATGGGCGTGACTCGAACTTGTTTAATGACATTATCGTTCACAGAAAGCACTTCAAAATTATATTTGCCAATTTGTACTTGCACGTTCAGTGCGGGTATTTCTCCTAACTCTTCAAGCACCATACCATTGACAGTTCGTGGTCCATCAACAGGCAATGCCCAGTCAAAAGCTTTATTTAATTCGCGGATGTTGGCTGTCCCGTCAACTAAAATAGTACCGTCACTTTGGGGGGAAACTTCTTCAGCCAGAGATGGAGACATTGATGTTGTAAAATCACCGACAATCTCTTCGAGGATATCTTCAACAGCTACCAGCCCTTGAATATCACCGTATTCATCAACGATAAGCCCAGCTTTTTCCTTATTGCGTTGGAAGTTTACCAATTGAACATTAAGTGGAGCGCTAATTGGAATATAGTAAATTTTATCCGCTGCTTTAATCAGGTTTCTCTTGGTGAACTCTTTTTTTTCTGTCATCAGTCGGTAAGCTTCACGTACACGGAGCATACCAATAGCATCATCAAGTGAATTACGATAAAGCACGATCCGGCCATGAGGTGAATGAGTTAACTGACGTATGATGGATTTCCAATCATCATTAATATCAATACCAACAATTTCATTACGGGGAACCATAATGTCGCCGATGGTGACTTTTTCCAAGTCTAAAATTGAAATCAGCATATCCTGATTTTGCCGTGATAGCTTGGCATCTGATTCATTCACAATAGTGCGTAGTTCATCTTTACTAATTGCATCACGGTGACCAGTAGGGTGTTTGATGCCAAGGCAACGCATTAACAATAAGGTAATTCTATTTAGCAGCCAAACTAACGGCATCATGATTTTTTGTAATGGACGCAGCAGGAAACTGCTCGGAAAAGCGATTCTTTCAGGATAGAGAGCGGCTATAGTCTTCGGCATAACTTCAGAAAATATCAGCACGATAAAGGTCAGAACACCTGTTGCGATAGCGACCCCGACATCACCATAAAGGCGCATACCAATGATGGTAGCGAGTGCAGAGGCTAGAATATTAACCAAATTGTTGCCGATAAGAATCAGGCTTATAAGCCGGTCAGGATGACGAAGCAATAGTTCAACTCTGCGTGCAGAATGGCTTCCTTGCTTTGCCAGATGACGTAAGCGGTAGCGGTTCAGTGTCATCATACCTGTCTCAGAAGCGGAGAAGTACGCTGAAACGAGAAGCATAATGATTAAAATGATAATTAATGTGCTTGTTGAGACATGCTCCAAAACAAAATTCCTTCCAAATATTGATGCTGATTGGACATCATGTTTTTAATAAATCATGATTTCTTGCAATAATCGATTGCCAAAATAGGCAAGCGTCAGGGTAAATGCACCAATCAGATTAAACCAGATAACTCGTTTACCACGCCATCCATCATGGTAGTGGCCCCATAATAAAACAATGTAGACAAACCACGCGATGATGGACAGAACTGCTTTATGGATATTCTCCTTACTGAAAATATTATCCATATAGAGGATGCCGGTGCAGAGTGTCAGAGTCAGTAATATTACGCCAACCTGAGTGATATGAAACATTTTGCGCTCAATGAACATCAGTGGGGGCATATCCGGAGTAAAAGTCAGTTTTTTATTTTTAAGCTGATGATCCAGCCACCCAAGTTGTAAAGCATACAGTGCAGCGATAAGCAAAGTCGCATAGCCAAGCAGAGCTAAGCCAATATGAATAGATAATTCAAGGCTGGCTTCCAGATGAGTAATGAATTCACCGGGCATAAAGCTGGCTAATGCCAGATTTATCATGGCAAAACTATAGACAATGGGTAGTAGGAACCAGGCACGGCCGTGGGAAGCGACAATTGTCATTATGATACAGATAAGTAAGCTGACAATAGAACCCAGGTTCAAGAGTGTGAGGTTCTGCCCACTGCTGACGTGAAAGATCTTGTATTTAAGCGCAATAGCATGACAAATTAAAGCGATAATCGCTGAAAGCAATGCCAGTCTGCGGTATCCATTCGGTTTTCGCAGTAAGCCGGGAATAATCAGTACCAGGCTGAGTAAATAAGCGAATAAAGCAATTATAGAGAATACTGACATAGCGTTAGTCGTTTTAGCGATAATTTTAGGTGAATTAAAGCTTAAGTATAGCGCCAGCAAGGGTAGCCTCCAACCGTTGTTAATCATCCGTGCGAATCTCTGTGCAGAGATCCCTTTATCATCGTGTTATAATTTTCAGAATACGCTTACAGGTAGCCCATTTTTAAAAATTGAGCAGAGACAATGTTTGATAATTTAACCGACAGACTATCGCGCACATTGCGCAATATCAGTGGCCGTGGGCGACTGACTGAAGACAATATTAAAGAGACACTGCGCGAAGTTCGCATGGCTTTACTTGAGGCTGATGTCGCATTGCCTGTAGTGCGTGACTTTATTTCGTGCGTTAAAGAGAGCGCGGTAGGTCACGAAGTTAACAAAAGCCTTACCCCCGGACAGGAATTTGTCAAAATTGTTCAGAATGAACTGGTTAAGGCGATGGGAGAAGTTAACAGTGAACTGAATCTCTCTACTCAGCCTCCGGCTGTCGTATTGATGGCAGGTTTGCAAGGTGCAGGTAAAACGACCAGCGTTGCTAAACTGGGTAATTTTCTGAAAGGAAAACAAAAGAAAAAAGTTTTAGTGGTATCTGCTGACGTCTATCGTCCGGCCGCGATCAAACAGCTTGAAACGTTGGCGCAGGCAGTCGGTATTGATTTCTACCCTTCTGATGCTCAGGAAAAACCGGTCGATATCGTGACTAAAGCTGTACAGCACGCCAAGTTGAAATTCTATGATGTGCTGTTGGTGGATACTGCTGGTCGTCTGCATGTTGACGAAGCCATGATGGATGAAATCAAACAGGTTCATGAAGTCATTAATCCAGTGGAAACCCTGTTTGTTGTTGATGCTATGACGGGCCAGGATGCTGCGAATACAGCAAAAGCTTTCAATGAAGCATTGCCACTGACGGGTGTGGTGCTGACTAAAGTCGATGGTGATGCTCGTGGCGGTGCTGCTCTGTCTATTCGCCATATCACCGGTAAGCCAATTAAATTCCTGGGTGTTGGTGAAAAAACTGATGCACTGGAACCTTTCCACCCGGATCGTATTGCCTCTCGAATTCTTGGGATGGGAGATGTTCTTTCGCTGATTGAAGAGATTGAAAGTAAAGTCGATCGTACCCAGGCGGAAAAGCTGGCTTCTAAACTAAAAAAAGGTGACGGTTTCGATTTAAATGATTTTCTGGACCAGCTTAAGCAGATGCGCAATATGGGCGGTATGACCAGCATGTTAAGCAAAATGCCGGGAATGTCTCAGGTGCCTGATGCAGTAAAATCCCAGATGGATGATAAAGTGCTGGTGAAAATGGAAGCTATTATAAATTCCATGACGCGTAAAGAGCGGGAAAAACCAGAAATTATCAAAGGCTCCCGTAAGCGCCGTATTGCCAGTGGTTCCGGTACCCAGGTTCAGGATGTTAACCGCCTGCTTAAACAATTCGACGAAATGCAGCGCATGATGAAGAAAATGAAGAAAGGCGGTCTGGCGAAAATGATGCGTGGCATGAAAGGCATGATGCCACCCGGATTTATGGGCCGTTAACTGATAAAGTCTCGAAGAATATCCACTTTGGATTGCTTTTTGCGTCAAAGTGAGTAAACTTTTCGGGCTTTTTATCTGACAGCCGGACTTCATTCCTCGATGGAGTCTGGTTGTTTTGTTAACTAATGAGGATGTTATGGTAACAATTCGTTTAGCTCGTGGCGGCGCAAAAAAGCGTCCGTTTTATCAAGTCGTAGTGACCGATAGCCGCAACCCGCGTGATGGTCGCTTTATTGAGCGCGTTGGCTTCTTCAACCCTATTGCAACAGGGAAAGCAGAAGCTCTGCGTTTAGATCTGGACCGCATTGAACATTGGGTGGGTCTGGGTGCAACTGTGTCTGATCGTGTTTCTTCACTGATCAAAGACGCTAAAAAAGCAGCTTAATCTGTCGCGGTGGTAACTATGAGCAAGCAAACCAGCCTTGAACTTCCTGTGAGTCCAATCGTATTGGGGAAACTGGGTTCAACTTATGGTATTCGTGGTTGGCTCAGAGTTTTTTCTTCCACCGAACATGCCGAAGACATTTTTGAGTATCAACCGTGGTTTATCCAACGGGCAGGTCAGTGGCAATACATCGAACTGGAAGTCTGGAAACACCACAATCAGGATATGATCGTCAAAATTAAAGGTATTGATGATCGGGATGCTGCGAATTTACTGATTAATTGCGAAATTACCGTAGATTCAGCGCAACTACCGGAACTGGATGCGGGTGATTACTACTGGAAAGACCTGATGGGTTGCCAGGTAGTAAGCACTACAGGTTATAGCCTGGGTACTGTCAATGACATGATGGAAACCGGTTCTAATGATGTAATGGTAGTTAAAGCAAGCCTGAAAGATGCATTCGGTGTCAAGGAACGGCTGATTCCGTTTCTTGATGGGCAGGTTATCAAGAAAGTCGATCTCGCTACTAAAACTATTGAAGTAGATTGGGATCCTGGTTTTTAAACTCCGGTTATAAACGGTTTAAATGAGTGGGACGCTGTAATGTGGATTGGGGTTATTAGCCTGTTTCCTGAAATGTTCCGCGCAATAACCGATTATGGGGTAACTGGCCGGGCAGTAAAGAATGGCCTGTTAAGTATTGAATGCTGGAATCCACGGGATTTTACCTACGACCGGCATCGTACTGTTGACGATCGACCTTATGGCGGTGGTCCAGGCATGTTGATGATGGTTCAGCCTTTACGGGAAGCTATTCATGCAGCAAAAACTGCGGCAGGCGAGGGTGCAAAGGTGATTTATCTTTCACCTCAGGGGCGCAAACTCAATCAACAAGGAGTTTGTGAGCTGGCAACAAATGAGAAACTGATTCTGATTTGTGGCCGCTATGAAGGGATAGATGAGCGGGTTATTCAAACTGAGATTGACGAAGAATGGTCTATCGGTGATTACGTGCTCAGTGGTGGTGAAATTCCTGCAATGACCATGATTGACTCTGTTTCCCGGTTCATTCCGGGAGTTCTGGGGCATCAGGCATCGGCTGAAGAAGACTCTTTTGCTGATGGATTGCTGGATTGTCCGCACTATACCCGCCCGGAGGTACTAGATGGCATGGAAGTTCCACCCGTTCTGTTATCGGGGAATCATGCTGAAATTAATCGCTGGCGTATGAAACAATCGCTTGGCCGGACCTGGCTTAGAAGACCTGAACTTCTGGAAAACCTAGCTCTGACTGACGAGCAAAGGATATTGCTGGCAGAGTTCCAACGGGAACATCTAACTGAAGCAACGAATTAATCCAGACATATCCCAAAGGGAATGTCTTTGATATATCAGTTTACCTAGGGTAAGAGAATTATTATGAGCAACATTATTAAACAACTTGAACAAGAGCAGATGAAGCAAGACGTACCTTCATTCCGTCCGGGTGACACCGTGGAAGTTAAGGTATGGGTCGTAGAAGGTTCTAAGAAACGTCTGCAGGCATTCGAGGGCGTGGTTATCGCTATTCGTAACCGCGGTCTGCACTCTGCATTCACTGTTCGCAAGATTTCTAACGGCGAAGGTGTTGAGCGTGTATTCCAAACTCACTCCCCAGTCGTAGACAGCATTAGCGTTAAACGTCGTGGTGCTGTTCGTAGAGCTAAATTGTACTATCTGCGTGAGCGTTCTGGTAAAGCTGCTCGTATTAAAGAGCGTTTGAACAGCAAATAATACGCTTTCGTTACATCCGAAAGTTATCGTTGAAGAGGCCAGTAATTGCTGGCCTCTTTTTTTGTATTTTTAATTCATCAATGAACCACTCGGCAATATCTTATTATCTGACAGTAATAATCTTAAAGAAAATTATCTTGAGTATTTTAAAATGATTTCATGCATGACTAACTAAAATAAGGATTTATTTTGAAAACTATTCAACTACATAATAAAACAATGGCTTACCGAGATGAAGGAGAAGGTTTCCCGTTATTACTGGGGCATAGTTATTTGTTTAACTCTGATATGTGGGCACCACAAATCGAAGTTTTAAGTAAAAAATACAGAGTGATCGCTCCCGATTTGTGGGGACACGGAAATTCGGCGGAATTACCAGAGCAACATAAAACGTTGGCCGATTTGGCGAGAGATTACCTGGCGTTGATGGATCAACTTGGAATTAAAGAATTTGCTGTAATTGGTTTATCGGCTGGCGGTATGTGGGGGACTGAATTAGCCGCGATGGTACCGAACAGAGTTAAAGCATTAGTTCTGATGGATACCTTTGTGGGGCTAGAGCCTGAAGTTACTCATAAAAAATACTTTGCTATGTTGGATATGATAGAGCAGGCTGGCGCTATTCCGCAATCTCTCTTGCAACAGATAGTGCCAATCTTTTTCAGTCAGCAACCCGCGCAAAATTTGGTTGATGAGTTAACTCAGCGTTTGGTAACAATTCCTGCGGAAGTATTATGTAATAGCATTGTTCCGTTAGGGCGAATGATTTTTGGGCGTGAAGATAGGACTCATTTGTTGGAAAAATTAGATATTCCAGCTCTTGTTATCACTGGTGAACAAGATATGCCTCGTCCGCCCTTAGAAGGTTACTTGATGGCTGAAATACTTCGCTGTGATTATGTTGTTATTCAGGATGCCGGGCATATTTCCACATTGGAGCAACCACATAAAGTCAATCAGGAATTGGTCGCTTTTTTGCAGCAAGCTCTGTAGCGATTCTTTTAATGAAAAGGCCGGATTTTCCGGCCCTTAATATTGAGTTTAGTAAAGATCTACATAAATATTTTCGTCAGGATATAACCCATATATAAGAACTGGTGACACAGATTCCCTTCATAACGCCTTCTGGTAATAAGCATATAACTATTATATTGCTGGCTGTAGTATTATCATAAATTTTCTTAATTAATTAATGAAAATGGTGAGTTTGACATAACTTAATATTTTATTGGTATAATTCATTAATTTCATATAAGTAAATTGAGATAATTTAACTGAAATATAAAATACGATTGTTAATGTTATTTATTTTCAATAATAAAAACGAGATGAATATTTTGTTTTTACTTGATGATTTTAAATATAAATATACAAAATCAATGATAATAAAATATTAATTCTTGTGTTTTGATATTGATTTTTATTTGGATATGATAATTTTTTATAATGTGTTTTTATTTGGGATAATTTTAATATTATTAATAACTATCTGCATACATTTATAGGTTAGGTTAAAATTTCATTTTTGTAAATAAATATTTACACTATTTATATTTTATTTACACATTTGGATTGTATTCTTTACGATGCGTGATATGTTATTAGTCAAATACATAAAAATAAATTAACACAGAATGACAATTTGAGGAGATAACTGAAATGTTCATACAAAAAGATGCACTTAATAACGTTCACATCAGTGGTGAACAAATTCTTATAACTCCGGAAGAATTAAAACAACAATATCCACTCAGTGGTAATGATCTGCATGCTATTGCAAATGCACGTAAAATAATTGCTGACATTATTCAGCGTCGCGATCCCCGTTTGCTGGTCGTGTGTGGCCCTTGCTCTATTCATGACGTGGATGCAGCTTTGGATTATGCTCATCGTTTGGCCGTACTTTCTTCTGAATTAAGTGATAGTCTGTACATCGTAATGCGTGTTTATTTTGAAAAACCCCGTACAACAGTGGGTTGGAAAGGTCTTATTAACGATCCGTTCATGGATGGTTCATTTGATGTGGAAGCCGGTTTGCATATTGCCCGTCGTTTACTAATAAGCTTGGTTAAAATGGGATTACCTCTTGCAACAGAGGCTTTAGATCCGAATAGCCCGCAGTACTTAGGCGATTTGTTTAGTTGGTCTGCAATCGGCGCAAGAACGACAGAATCTCAGACGCATCGGGAAATGGCTTCAGGTTTGTCTATGCCGGTTGGTTTCAAAAATGGGACTGATGGTAGCTTAAGTACAGCAATTAATGCGATGCGTGCAGCTGCTATGCCACATCGTTTTATGGGAATAAATCAGTCAGGGCAGGTATGTTTGTTACAAACACAAGGGAATCCGAATGGACACATTATTTTACGTGGGGGTAAGACACCTAATTACAGCGCCGAACATGTAATGGAATGTGAACAGCAGATGATGAAGTCCGGATTATTGCCATCCTTGATGATTGATTGCAGTCATGGTAACTCTAATAAAGACTTTCGTCGTCAAAGCGTGGTTGTAGATTCTGTAGCAGAGCAGATTATTTCGGGTAACCAATCTATCACTGGGATTATGTTGGAGAGCCATATTAATGAAGGTAACCAATCTTCTGAACAACTTCGTAGTGGAATGAAATATGGTGTATCAGTGACTGACGCTTGTATTAGTTGGCAGACTACAGAAGCGGTTCTGAGAAAATTGCATCAGCAAATCAGTCCGCAATTGTCGCAAAGAATTACGATACTGAAAAAAGCAGGATAATAAGTATGGTGGCTGAGTTATCTCAATTACGGGACAAGATTGATGAAGTAGATAAAGCTTTGCTGGATTTACTGGCAAAGCGACTGGAATTAGTTGCAGAGGTCGGTGAGGTAAAAAGCCAGAATGGGTTGCCAATTTATGCGCCTGACAGAGAAACTGTGATGCTTGCTTCACGTCGGCAGGAAGCTGAAGATTTTGGTGTTCCACCGGATTTAATTGAGGATATTCTGCGTCGCATTATGCGGGAGTCTTATACCAGCGAAAATGACAAAGGGTTTAAAACTCTTTGCCCTCAATTGGGGTCGATAGTTATTGTTGGTGGCTTGGGCAAAATGGGGAGACTGTTTGGTCGTTTGTTAACTTTGTCTGGTTATGAAGTTAAAAATCTGGAATCACAAGATTGGCCTGACGCAGAGCAGATTCTGACTGGTGTGGGTATGGTCATTATCAGTGTTCCTATTCATCTGACAGAAGAGGTTATTCGCCGTTTACCCCCATTACCTGACCATTGTATTTTGGTGGATTTGGCATCTATTAAACAGAAACCATTACAAGCTATGCTTGATGTGCACAAAGGCCCAGTACTGGGGCTACATCCTATGTTTGGACCGGATGTCGGCAGCTTGGCAAAACAGGTTGTTGTTTACTGTGACGGACGCCAAGAGGAAGCTTATCAGTGGTTTTTGGAACAGTTGTTGATTTGGGGGGCTTGCCTGCATCAGATGGATGCTGAACAGCATGATAAAAATATGAGTTTTATCCAGGCGTTACGCCACTTCACGACGTTTGCTTATGGGCAACATCTCGCACAGGAAGGTACTGATTTACAACAATTGTTATCAATATCCTCACCAATTTACCGCCTGGAACTGATTATGGTGGGGCGATTGTTTGCGCAAGATCCTCAGCTTTACGCTGATATTATTATGTCATCACCAGAGAATATTGATCTTATACGTCGTTATCATCAAAGTTTTGGGCAAGCGCTTGAGATACTGGAAAGCCAGGATAAACAGGCTTTTGTCAGCAGTTTTAAAGATGTTAGTGAATGGTTTGGTGATTATGCGCTTCACTTTATGAAAGAGAGCAGAGTATTGCTTCAACAAGCGAATGATAGTCGTCAATAATTAAAAAGAACCGGATATTGAAATATCCGGTTCTTTTTAATCAGGATGGACTGACAGGAACTACACTTTCTGTTGGGTAACACCCCAATACTTTTAATGAGTGAGTCATTTCCGCTAAGGCTTTCAGGACATGTTGCATATTGATTGAACGAATATTAGCCTGAACATCAATGTAAAACATCTCTTCCCACGGATTTCCGCTAATCGGGCGAGATTCCAGTTTACTCATAATGATATTATGTTCTTTTAATACCATAAGTGCATCTACTAATGCTCCCGCTTGTTGCCCAGTAGCCATAATAAATGTCGTTTTGGATGGTACCTGTTCTGAAACCTCGATAGGCTGACGGGCAACGATAATAAAGCGGGTAATATTATGTGATTGATTTGCCAGATTTTGTTCTAGGACTTGTAACTGATAAAGCGCACCACCGGCTTCACTGCCTAAAGCTGCAATTTCTGGTGAATTCTGTTCAGCGACTTTTTGCATAGCTGCGGCGGTGCTTTCGCAATATTTAATTTTCCAATGCGGGAATTGATTAATATATTGACTGCATTGTTGGAATGGTTGAGGGTGACTGTAAACCGTTTTTATCTGTGATAGTTCTGTATTGCTTGCAACTAGCAGGCAATGGTTAATGGGAATCGTTATTTCTCCTACAATTGACAAACTGGTATGTTGCAATAAGTCATAAACATCATTGATAGAACCAGAACTGGTGTTTTCAATTGGTAATATTCCGTAATCAGCTTGTCCAGTTTCAACTAGGGAGAAGATATCCGGGAACTTATGACAACTGCATTCAACCAATTGATCAAAATGACGTGCTGCATATTGGCGGGCTGCGATATGGGAATAGGAACCACGAGGACCAAGGAATGCAATACGAGCTGAATCGTAGGGCGTTTGATTGAGGTGTTGCTGTAATAATGCTTGCTGAGTGAGTACAGAATCTTCGATGATCGTTTGAAACAGACGGGTGATATAGAAGCCATCAAGCCCGTGGTTTTTTCCTTTTTTAATTAGAACATCTAATAGTTCCCGTTCACGATCTTTGTCTCTGATGGGACGATTATTCTGTAATTTAGTTTGTGCAATATCAGAGGCTAATTGGCGTCGTTCTGCCAGTAAAATCAGTAACTTTAAATCAAGTTCGCCGACTTTTTTCCGTATTCTCAGCAAATTGTTTTGATCCATAATGAGTTCCTAATTGGTTATTCATATTCTGACAATAAGATGTTTGCAGTGGACAGAAAAAAGCCTCCCAATTGGGAGGCTTGCTGTTCGTCTTCTGGTTCTTTCTTCAAGGACGAAAGCCTCCCTTAGGGGAAGGTAAAAAAGAAGGAGAAGAAAAACAGGTTTGCATTCATCATATTTACAGCCCGTATAAACAATGTACCCTAATTAACCTTATGTTGTTGTTTCTGTCAATAAAAAAACGCGCTCAAATCGAACGCGTTAGAGAAAACCATTGTTATTTTATTGTTGTGTTTCTAGGTCAAGATTTAATTCTTTAACACTGTTATAAGTACGGCGAGCTTCTCCTTTGTGCTGTACTTTATTCAACTGACGTTCCAGTTTTGCTAATAATTCATTGATGGCAGCATACATATCTTCATGTTTTGCACCTGCAACTAGCGTGCCATTTGGTATACTTATGGTTGCATCAGCCATAAAAACCTGAGGGCCTTTTGATAGAATAATATGAGGATTTATCAGGTTTACTTGCCATTTATTCAGTTTACTCAGACGGTTTTCTACGTGGTTGCGAATTGCCGGGGTAATCTCCATTTGTTTGCTGGTAATATTCACTATCATATAGTTACCTCTCATTATTGATTATCCACCTTCAATAATTTCAGCATACATTTCTTTTTCATGAAAAAAGTGATCTAAATCACTTTTAATCAGATATGTGGCAAGTAGTTGAAGTAATTGTGATTAGCGATAAGAATGTGAAGAATATCTATTGCGGGATTAAAGCTTATGAGACATTATTGATAAGTTGAGTCTTTATTAACCCTCTTGATAAACAGTCCTTTTTTGTGTTTTATAAGTAAAAAATAAAACAGCAGCTGGAACTGCTGTTTTATTTTGTCTGTTTCTTTATACTGGATTAGCAGCAATGAGTTTTGCTACTTTATCTGCCTGAGCTGTTAAGCCCAAACGTGCATAAGCCTTTTCCATATAAAGCAGTGCCTTCAGGGTTGACGGTGTATCAGGATAATCTCGTAGCATTTGTTCCGCTCGATTTACCACCGCGACATAAGCGCCACGTTTGTTATAATATTCCACAACAGAAAGTTCATATTTCGCCAGGCGCTCTTTAATAAACACTAAACGCTTACTGGCATCGGCAGCATAGAGGCTGTTAGGATGATAACGTACTAATTGGCTAAAATCCCTGAATGATGCCCTGGCATGTTCAGGATCACGATCTGAGCGGTCAATGCCGAAGAAACTTTGCAGTGCGCTGTTATCCAATGTTTGTGAGGTTAATCCGCGCATATACAGAACATAATCAATGTTGGGGTGAGTTGGGTTTAGGCGCATGAAACGGTCAATGGAGGCTAATGCCATTGCCAAGTCAGAGGATTTATAATAAGCATAAATCAGATCGAGTTGTACTTGTTGTGAATAAGGGCCAAATGGATAGCGGTTATCGAGGGTTTCCAATTGCGAGATCGCAGCTTTATAGTTACCGTTTTGCAGTTTTTCTTGACCCTCGGAATAAATCTCCGAAGGTGGGCTGTCTGGGACAGCATTTTTACTACCAGAGCACCCGGCAAGTACCAGGCTCAATGTGGCTGCTGCCACCAGATGTTTTATGCGTATCATCACGTGTTGATTATCCTCTGAGTGTTTTTCTGGGAGACTATCCATGAAGCTCCCGGCAAAAGATCGAGTTACAATAGCACACTATATTAAATTAAACGGCTCTGCCGTCAAAACTCAACGTAAGTGTAGAAATAATATATGGCACAACAAATACGACTTAATACAACAGTCGCCGATTCTCAGCTCGGTCAACGTTTAGATCAGGCTTTGGCCGAATTGTTCCCTGATTATTCAAGATCACGCATAAAAGATTGGATCTTGGATGATAGAGTTCAGGTTAATGGCAAATTAATCAATAAGCCAAAAGAAAAAGTGCTGGGCGGTGAAGAAATCTCAATTGATGCCATCATTGAGGAAGATGCACGTTGGGAGCCTCAGAATATTTCGTTAGATATTGTCTATGAAGATGATGACATTCTGGTAATAAATAAGCCACGTGGTTTGGTTGTTCATCCCGGTGCGGGAAATCCAGACGGTACGGTATTAAATGCTCTGTTATATCGTTACCCTGAAATAGCCGATGTTCCACGGGCGGGCATTGTTCACCGCCTTGATAAAGATACGACAGGGCTTATGGTCATTGCTAAAACTGTTCCTGCTCAAACTCGTTTGGTGGAATCACTCCAACTACGCGAAATTACCCGTGAGTATGAAGCTGTAGCAACAGGTCGTATGACTGCTGGTGGAATAATTGAAGAGCCTATTTCGCGTCATCCGACAAAACGCACACATATGGCAGTACATCCGATGGGAAAACCTGCAATTACCCGCTATCGGGTGATGGAGCATTTCAGGGCACATACTCGTTTGCGTTTGCGGCTGGAAACGGGTAGAACGCATCAGATACGTGTCCACATGGCCCATATTAGTCACTCATTGGTGGGAGATCCTCTGTATGGTGGTCGTCCTCGTCCTTTGAAAGGCGCTTCCGATGAATTCCGCGATGTGATGCGCAACTTTGATCGTCAGGCATTGCACGCCACAATGCTACGTCTTTATCATCCGATTACCGGAATTGAAATGGAATGGCATGCTAACTTACCTAAAGATATGGTTATTCTGATTAATGCATTAAAAGCTGATGCAGAAGCGTTTAAAGACGAAATGGATTGGTAAATGACGTCGCTTATTTTTCCAGACTGGCCACAACCGACGACAGTAAAAGCCTGTAGTTCCACCCGTTTGGGAGGAATCAGTTTGTCGCCTTATGATAGTCTGAACCTTGGTAAGCATGTTGGCGATGAGCCTGATGTTGTTGAACAAAACAGGCATATTCTGGCTAAAGTGGCAGAATTGCCTCAACAGCCGGCCTGGTTAGAACAGGTCCATGGCACTCGTGTTGTAAGGCTTGATGGTCAGCCAGTGGAAGATAATAAAGCCGATGCTGTTTACACCAACATTCCCGGGCAGGTTTGCGCTGTGATGACAGCAGATTGCCTGCCTGTACTGTTTTGCAGTTCTGTTGGTAATGAGGTTGCAGCCGCTCATGCTGGTTGGCGTGGTTTATGCGCTGGAGTGTTAGAAAATACGGTTGCTCAATTTAAAACTAAGCCTGATCAGATTCAAGCCTGGTTGGGGCCGGCAATTGGCGCGAAAGAATTTGAAGTCGGTAGTGAAGTTATGGAATCGTTCATTGCACAGAATTCTGATCTAAGTAAAGCTTTTGTACCTTTTGGTGAGAAATATTTAGCAGATATATATTTGCTGGCAAAATTAAAATTGCAATCTGTTGGTGTAAAAGCGATTTTTGGCGGGATTGAGTGTACTGTCAGTAATAAAGGGAAATTTTTCTCTTATCGTCGTGATGGGATCACTGGACGTATGGCAACTTTAATCTGGCTGATATAACCTATCCCATAGGGCGATCCACTGGCGCATAAGAGAATGCCTCACAATTTGCTTTTCAGAATCACCTTGAATATTTGAGGAATGGCCTCATTTAATCTCCAGTAGCAAAATTCTGAAATCAGTATTGGAGGTGTTATGCGTCTGGATCGTCTTACTAATAAATTCCAGCTTGCTCTCGCTGATGCCCAGTCCTTTGCGCTGGGGCATGATAATCAATTCATCGAACCAATTCACTTGATGAGCTCACTGTTAAAACAAGAAGGTGGTTCTGTTCGTCCGTTATTAATGTTAGTTGGAATTGATGCAGGCCGTTTCAGCAACCAGCTTGAGCAGGCTTTAGAACGTTTGCCACGAGTACAGGGTGTTGGTGGTGATGTGCAACCATCTAATGACTTAATTCGTCATTTAAATCTGTGCGACAAACTAGCACAAAAAGCGGGGGATAATTTTATTTCCTCAGAATTATTTGTTCTGGCAGCGCTGGAAGAGCGTGGCACATTGAGCGACATATTGAAAACTGTCGGAGCAACAAAAGAAAAAATCATTAAGGCAATAGAACAAATGCGTGGTGGTGAAAAAATTAATGACCAAGGCGCGGAAGATCAACGCCAAGCTCTTAAAAAATATACCATTGATCTGACTGAACGTGCTGAACAAGGCAAACTTGATCCGGTGATTGGCCGTGATGAAGAAATTCGTCGCACTATTCAGGTATTGCAACGCCGTACCAAAAATAACCCTGTCTTGATTGGTGAACCTGGGGTTGGTAAAACTGCTATTGTCGAAGGGCTTGCTCAACGAATTATTAATGGAGAAGTTCCTGAAGGACTGAAAAATAAGCGGGTTCTTTCTCTAGATATGGGGGCACTGTTAGCAGGAGCTAAATATCGTGGTGAATTTGAAGAGCGATTGAAAGGTGTGCTGAATGATCTTTCTAAACAGGAAGGCAGTATTATTCTGTTTATTGACGAATTACACACTATGGTTGGTGCAGGTAAAGCTGAGGGGGCAATGGATGCCGGTAACATGCTGAAACCTGCTCTGGCCCGCGGTGAACTTCACTGTGTAGGTGCAACTACATTGGACGAATATCGCCAATATATTGAAAAAGATGCTGCACTGGAGCGTCGTTTCCAAAAAGTCTACGTTGCAGAACCTTCAGTGGAAGATACCATCGCTATTTTGCGTGGTTTGAAAGAACGTTATGAACTACATCATCATGTACAGATTACAGATCCTGCGATTGTCGCGGCAGCAACATTATCTCACCGTTATATCTCAGATCGTATGTTGCCGGACAAAGCTATCGACCTGATTGATGAAGCCGGTGCCAGTCTGCGTATGCAAATGGACTCAAAACCTGAAACGCTGGACCGTCTGGAACGTCGGGTTATTCAATTAAAGCTGGAACAGCAGGCACTGAGAAAAGAATCTGATGATGCGAGTAAAAAACGGCTTGAAATGCTTAATGAAGAGCTGATTGAAAAAGAACGGGAATATTCTGAACTGGAAGAAGAATGGAAAGCTGAGAAAGCTGAACTTACTGGTACTCAGAATATAAAAGCAGAACTGGAAAATGCCCGTATCAGTCTGGAACAAGCACGCCGTAGTGGTGATTTAGCGAAGATGTCTGAAATTCAGTATGGGAAAATACCTGGATTGGAGAAGCAGCTTGCCGCAGCCACACAAGCTGAAGGTAAGCCAATGAAACTGCTACGTAACAAAGTTACTGATGCGGAAATTGCTGAAATTCTTGCTCGTTGGACGGGTATTCCGGTTTCCAGAATGCTTGAGAGTGAAAAAGATAAGCTGCTGCGCATGGACCAAGAATTGCACAAACGTGTTATTGGTCAGGATGAAGCGGTAGATGCGGTATCCAATGCGATTCGCCGTAATCGGGCTGGATTATCTGACCCAAACCGGCCGATTGGTTCATTCTTGTTCCTTGGCCCAACCGGAGTCGGTAAAACTGAGTTATGCAAAGCTTTGGCTAATTTCCTGTTTGACAGCGATGATGCAATGGTGCGTATCGACATGTCTGAGTTTATGGAAAAGCATGCAATATCACGGTTGGTGGGGGCACCTCCAGGATATGTCGGTTACGAAGAAGGCGGCTATCTGACAGAGGCTGTTCGTCGTCGACCTTACTCTGTCATTTTGCTTGATGAGGTGGAAAAAGCGCACCCGGATGTTTTTAACATTTTGTTGCAGGTATTGGATGATGGTCGGTTGACTGATGGGCAAGGTCGTACTGTCGATTTCCGTAACACGGTTGTGATCATGACTTCTAACCTGGGTTCGGACATGATTCAAGAGCGTTTTGGTAGCCTAAATTATGGCGAAATGAAAGATATGGTGATGGAAACTGTTAACCATCATTTCAGACCGGAGTTTATTAACCGTATTGATGAAGTTGTTGTGTTCCATCCATTAGGACGTCGGCATTTGTCAGCAATTGCAAATATTCAATTGCAACGTTTGTACAAGCGTCTGGAAGAGCGTGGCTATCAGGTTACTATTACTCAGCAAGCGTTGGAAATGCTAGGAGAAGCTGGGTTCGATCCTGTGTATGGCGCACGACCATTGAAACGAGCTATCCAGCAGGAAATCGAAAACCCATTAGCTCAAAAGATACTTTCCGGTCAGCTATTACCAGGAAAACCAGTTACTCTGGATGTGGAAAATAGCCATATAGTGGCAAAACAATAACTTTATACTTAACTGAAGATAATAAAGAGGTAGGAAACTGCCTCTTTTTTTGCCATTTTGTGCAAGGAGTCGCAATTCAGCACTGTTTTCGCTTGATTTGTGAGCGGTCGGATTGTTTTTGTAATTAAACGCTTGCCAGCGCCGAAGAACCCCCTATAATGCGCCACCACTGACCGACACAACGCTGACAAAACGTGTGAGGCCAGGCAGAGCAACGTGAATAAGCGCTTGACTCTGCGGGCGAAAAGCGTAGTATACGCAGCCCGGCTGAACCAGAATGTTATTTTTTAGTTCAGCCTGCTCTTTAATAATTAATCAGACAATCTGTGTGGGCACTCACAAGACCGTATCACAAAAAAATACACTAAGTCTTGAAGAGTGAACAACAGTTGATTCATGACGAATGAACAGTAAA
>NZ_JBHFKW010000038.1:0-42887 GCF_042879395.1 Photorhabdus sp. RM322S | reverse complement strand
TGCAGCGGCTGGATGGCCGTCAGGTAAATTAAAAGATAACTCGTGGCCCTGGCCAACGGGTTGCTGCACTTATCCATCGTACTCTCTCTTTTCTTAAGTTAATTGGGCTTTGGTGATAAAACGGTAATCTTTCCATAGGAAATATTGATAATTTGATAGTGTCATAATTGAACTATTCTAATGCGTGATTAATTATCTGTCTGAATGGATAGTATGAAATGTGATCAAGATCTGGTTGTTTAATCCTGATAATGGGGAATGAGATATATTAAATGCCAGAAAATCGCGATAAGGTTGGAGGTACTTTCTTATTACATCCAACCCCAATTCTTTTAACTTCCGCGTTTAGGGGGAGAATTCCGCAGTTTCGTTAAATGAATTTTTAATTAAGAAAATAGGAAAGCCTTCGGAATGATAATCGTCTTACAGGCTTATCATATTTTTCACATTGTTCACTTTCATTTTTTTGACGATCGCAAACTCCTTTTGCATAAGACACTGCATTATGCAGTGTCTTATGCTGGAGCTAGATAGCGTTTTTCAACCTAAACGTATTAATTTCTCAGTAACAGATAGATATTCTCGTCACCGCGAAGAATATTCAGCGCTATTACCGGAGGTTTAGAATCAATAACTTTGCGCAGTTCGTTAATGTTCTGTACCCGTTCATTATTGATCCCAACAATCAGGTCACTTTTCTGTAAACCAGACATCGCCGCAGGTGAGTTTTGCATGACACTATCGATTTTCACACCGAGAGTCCCTTTCACTTCGCCATTACTGAGAGTTGCGCCTTGCAGGGCAAGTGTTAGGTTTCCAGCTTTGGTGGTTTGACCTTCACTGTTTTCCAGAATAACGGAAACTTCCATTGGTTTGCCTTTACGCAATAAGCCAATTTTAATTTCTTTACCTGGCACAGTTGTACCAATTTTGGCTTTCAGTTCAGCAAAGCTATTGATCTTCTTACCATCAACAGAAACCAGAATATCGCCGGATTTAATCCCTGCTTTCGCTGCCGCGGATTTTGGTAATACTTCACTGACAAATGCACCGCGCTGGGCATCAATATTGAATGCTTTGGCGATATCGGCGTTCATTTCAGTACCTTTGATACCGAGAATACCGCGTTTGACTTCACCATGAGCAATAAGCTGCTCACTCAGGGTTTTTACCATATTACTTGGGATGGCAAAGCCGATACCGATGTTACCGCCGCCTGGAGCCAGAATTGCGGTGTTGATACCAATCAACTCGCCATTCAAATTAACCAGCGCTCCACCGGAGTTACCACGGTTAATCGAGGCGTCGGTTTGGATAAAGTTTTCCAGCCCTTCGAGATTTAGACCGCTGCGTCCTAACGCCGAGATAATTCCTGAAGTCGCAGTTTGACCAAGACCGAACGGATTACCCACCGCCACAGCAAAATCACCAACCCGGAGCTTATCGGAATCGGCTATTGTGATTGCCGTTAAATTTTTGGCATCTTTCAGTTGCAGCAAGGCGATGTCAGTTTGAGCGTCGCGACCTAACAGTTTAGCTTCATATTCACGCCCATCGTTCAATTGCACACGGATTTTATCCGCATTCTCAATAACGTGATTGTTGGTCAATATATAACCTTTGGCAGCGTCAATGATGACACCTGAGCCAAGCCCCTGAAATGGGCGGGTACTTTCACGACCCATTGGCAGATTCGGGCCAAAGAAGAACCTGAACTCTTCCGGTATACTCTGCTCCTGTTGTACCTGAGTACCGGAAACATGCACGCTGACAACTGCCGGCAATACTTTCTCAAGCATCGGAGCGAGGCTTGGCAGCTCCTGACCGGCAATAACCGCAGGCAAAGCAGCGCTACTGATGGCAGGAACGGAAGCTACGGATAACCCGATACTGATTGCTAACGCACTAAGGAATAAGTTTTTTCTTTTCATCTAATTTCGTTCTCTTGTATACCTAAGCCAGAAGGCTAATAAGTTAATTCGGGCAAGTTGCCATGATTACTCTATGACTGTTAATTATTAAGTAAAGTTCATCTGGCAAACAGACTTGGCACGATTTTTTACAAGGATTTACATGATTGAAGAATAAAAAAACAAAACTTTTTGCGGATAGAGAAGAGATCTTGCCTTTGGAATTAATGCTGTGGCACAAAACATGCCACAGCAGAAATAGTTACTGGTTTTTTTCATTAACCGGGCGGAACAGGCCGGAAGCGCCATCAGAGTAATCTCTTGGAGGCATTTTAACCGGAGCCTGATCATTATCTGCTTCTGATTCAGTCAGTCGATAATTGAATGGATTTTCTTGTACTGGCATATTCGGCATCAGCTCGTGAGAGCTTTTGGCCATATGCTGATACAACTGGCGATAATCGCGGGCCATATTGTCGAGTAATTCTGCACTGTGGGCAAAATGGCCGACTAATTCTTTACGGTACACTTCCAGTTCTGATTTATTATTCTCCAGTTCAGTTTGTAAGGCTCCCTGCTGGCGCAGCTTAGTGTTACCAAAGCGCATGACTAGCGCTCCGATAACAAAACCCACCACTAATCCAATCAGTGCATACTCCCAAGTCATAGCTACTCCTTCATCAACATCGTTGTTCAGCAGAATGTTTCACTTAATTATCGTCACTATAACCGTTAATCTAGTTAGAGTGGAATATTGATCATGATTTACATATTGTTTGTAGACCTTATTTTGAACCTTATTGTAGACAATTGATCTGGTGATAAGGTCAATCTGAATCATAAAAACGATAAAAAACGGGCAATTATTTTTTAAGGATTGTTTTGTCATGCCATCATTGATTATCCCTTCATCATTCTATCAAAAAGCCCTTTCTAAGGGGGAATACCAGCCAGATGATGTCCAACGTCGTGTCGTTGCTCAATTGGATGTTATTCACTATGCCCTGATTAATACTTCTTCCGGCCATCCAGCGAAGCGAAAAAGCTTGAAAGGGCGACTGAGTAAATTATTAGGCAAACAGACTTCAACGACCTGTACACCTGTTCAAGGGCTTTATATGTGGGGTGGGGTTGGCAGAGGGAAAACGTGGTTAATGGATATGTTTTACCAGAGTTTGCCAGGTAAAAGAAAACTGCGTTTGCATTTTCATCGCTTTATGCTGCGGGTGCATGAAGAATTAAAGGTGTTGCAAGGGCATGAGGATCCGCTGGATATTGTCGCGGATGGTTTTAAAGCAGAAACCGATGTGCTCTGCTTTGATGAATTCTTCGTTTCTGATATTACTGATGCCATGATCCTTGGCACATTGTTGGAGGCTCTGTTTGTCAGGGGGATCACGTTGATTGCAACGTCTAATATTCTTCCCGATGAACTCTATCGTAATGGTTTACAGCGAGCTCGTTTTTTACCTGCGATTGAGCAGATTAAAAAATATTGTGACGTAATGAATGTGGATTCAGGTATTGATTATCGGCTGCGTACTTTGACACAGGCTCATCTCTATTTCACACCGCTGAATGAAGATAATGAACGGGCTATGGATCGAATATTTATCCGTTTGGCGGGTAAAAGCAGTGAGCAAGCCCCGATATTGGAAATTAATCATCGGCAGATGCCGGCAATTCGTAGTGCCGATGGTGTATTGGCAATTGGATTTAAAGTTTTGTGTGAAGATGCCCGTAGTCAGATGGACTACATTGTTTTATCAAAACTTTATCACACCGTTTTGTTATATCAGGTTCCGGTGATAATGTCTGGTAATGAAAATGCTGCTCGTCGTTTTCTGGCGCTGGTTGATGAATTCTACGAGCGTCGGGTAAAACTGATAATTAATGCCGCAGTACCGATGGAACAGATTTACCAAGGGGTTTTGCTGACTTTCGAATACCAGCGTTGCTTGTCCCGCTTGCAGGAAATGCAAAGCGAAGAATATCTGAAATTACCTCATTTGCCTTAATCTTGTGCTTATCCTGTATATTTCGGACTAAAGTTGATTTTAAATAATTCAAATTGGGGTCGATTTTTATTTGTGACTTCTCTATAATCTTGCGACCCCACGTTACAGCAATGTTTTTTTTCCCAAAAAACTTGCATAGTGCCGGCATAGGCTATTCGAAGGGGTAGGTTTGCTGGACAAGAGTCGTGTGAACCTCAGCAGTTTCTGAACCTTGAGTGTTCACCAACGTGTAACTTATTATTGGGTAAGCTTTAATGAAAACTTTTACAGCTAAACCAGAAACCGTAAAACGCGACTGGTATGTTGTTGACGCAGATGGCAAAACTTTAGGCCGTCTTGCAACTGAAGTGGCTCGTCGTCTACGCGGCAAGCATAAAGCGGAATACACTCCGCACGTTGATACCGGTGATTACATCATCATTGTTAACGCAGAAAAAGTTGCTGTAACCGGTAACAAACGTTCTGATAAAATTTACTATCACCACACTGGTCACATCGGTGGTATCAAGCAAGCGACCTTTGAAGAGATGATTGCCCGCCGTCCTGAGCGTGTAATTGAAATCGCGGTTAAAGGCATGCTGCCAAAAGGGCCACTGGGTCGTGCAATGTACCGTAAACTGAAAGTTTACGCAGGTAGCGAGCACAACCACGCGGCACAGCAACCGCAAGTTCTGGACATTTAATCGGGATTATAGGCAATGGCTGAAAATCAATACTACGGCACTGGTCGCCGCAAAAGCTCTTCCGCACGTGTCTTTATTAAGCCAGGTAGCGGTAACATCGTCATCAATCAACGTAGCCTCGAAGTTTACTTTGGCCGCGAAACAGCACGCATGGTTGTTCGTCAGCCACTCGAGCTGGTTGATATGTTGGGTAAACTGGATCTGTACATCACCGTTAAAGGTGGTGGTATTTCTGGTCAGGCAGGCGCAATCCGTCACGGTATCACCCGTGCACTGATGGCATACGACGAAACTCTGCGTTCTGATCTTCGTAAAGCTGGCTTCGTTACCCGCGATGCTCGTGAAGTTGAACGTAAGAAAGTCGGTCTGCGTAAAGCACGTCGCCGTCCACAGTTCTCCAAACGTTAATTTTTTGTCTTTATGGCAATTACTTAATGTTAAAACCCGTCTTTATGGCGGGTTTTTTACTTAATTATCCATACACTTCCCCCAAAATGTACAAAATCTGGTAAACTAGTGCCAATTTTTGCCTCATCCATTTATCTGCTTACTATCTGAACGATAGCCATTGTGTCGAGTAGCGCATTCCGTATTCACCGTTGCGGCGCAGAAACATAAGGGGTGAGAATGAGTGAGTAGGAATAGTCGTTATAGCGAGGGACTATTCATTCCTTTTTTAGATAAACTTGGAGGTTTTCATGGCTGTCGCTGCCAACAAACGTTCGGTAATGACTCTGTTTTCAGGCCCGGCCGACATTTTTAGCCATCAAGTGCGAATTGTACTGGCGGAAAAAGGTGTCAGTGTTGAAGTTGAACAGGTTGAGGCAGGTAATTTGCCACAGGACCTTATCGATCTGAACCCTTATCAGACAGTTCCGACTTTGGTTGACCGTGAGCTGACGCTGTATGACTCCCGCATCATTATGGAATATCTCGATGAGCGTTTTCCTCATCCGCCATTAATGCCAGTGTATCCGGTTGCCCGTGGTTCCAGCCGTTTGATGATGCACCGCATTGAGAAAGACTGGTATTCCCTGATGCACACTATTGAGAAAGGTAATTCTCAGGAAGCCAATGCTGCCCGTAAACGATTAGCAGAAGAATTGCTGGCAGTAGCGCCAATATTTAAAGAGATGCCATTCTTTATGAGTGAAGAATTCAGTTTGGTTGATTGCTATCTTGCCCCTTTACTATGGCGTTTACCTGAACTGGGTATAGAGTTACCGAGTTCTGGCACCAAAGATTTACAAATTTACATGCAGCGTGTCTTTGAACGTGATGCATTCCTGGCTTCATTAACAGAAGCTGAACGTGAAATGCGCTTGCAATCCAGGAACTGATTTATGGAGTTGTCTCAAATGTCTCCTCGTCGTCCTTATTTGTTGCGTGCTCACTACGAGTGGTTACTGGATAATGATATGACTCCATATCTGGTTGTAGACGTGACTTTACGTGGAGTAAATGTACCAATGGAATATGCCCGTGATGGGCAAATTGTGCTGAATATAGCGCCGAGAGCTGTTGGTAATCTTGAGTTAACCAATGATGAAGTACGCTTCAATGCCCGTTTTGGCGGTATGCCCCGTCAGATTAATGTACCAATGGTGGCGGTTCTCTCTATTTATAGCCGTGAAAATGGGGCAGGAATGATGTTTGAGCCTGAAGCAGCTTATAAAGATGAATATCTTTTTGAGTCCACTTCAGGGAATGATAAAGCTGGCGCTTCTGCGACAGATAACCTGGTATTAGTTACGGATACCCTCCGCGATGCTGAAGATAATAGTGGAACTTCACCCGATGATGAGCCACCAAAACCGACAAGAGGGCGTCCTGCTTTACGGGTAGTAAAATAAGCGCTAAAAAGGGGGCAAGTTGCCTCCTTATTTTTTCAAATTTATTGATTAAAATTCCACATTGTAGGCTTTCTCTAGCTCCCAGAAACATTCTTCTACCCTGTCTTTAGCTTCGTAGTCTGTGATAGACCCTAAGCTCTTTCTGACTTTATTGACAAACTCTATTTTATTCTCTCTAGTTTCAAGTTCTGGCGGGATTGTACAGATATCAGCTAATAATATGTTGTTTTCTTTATCGGCAGTAGCAAGGACATCAACGGGATTATTAATTAATGCCATAGAAAGTGCGTAACGCATCTCTTTGGAAAAATCCAGATGTATAGTTTGAGTTAATTTAAAAGCCAGTTTTATCCAGTCACGGTCACCAGTAGTAATTTTGTGAGTGATTTCTTGTCTGGCTCCTGTTTCCCCTAATTCTGCAACGACAGAGTTGATACCTCTATTGATAATCTCTTTATTAATATTATCGGGTGTAATGTTTCGTGACAGCGCAAGCACCGGAAGACTAGTACCAGTAAGTAACGCCAAAGACAACAAAATTAGAGATTTAATTAATTTCATTAATATTTCCAGAGTTTATAGTTGAATAAGTACAGTGCTATCTGAACCGGGTAGTTGGTAAAATCCACTATAACAAGATGAAATACAGCTAAATGTTAATTATGACAGCAGTAAGTCTGGAATGTTCATTAAATACATTCACTCTTTATATAAAGATAGTCCAGCTAATATAAATTATCGAGATGATAATAGGAAGGTTTGGGAGCTGGAAAGCTCCCTTTGTTGATTAGATCTTGAGGTGGTCGAGAATGCCCTGTGCAGCTTTACGCCCTTCGGCAATTGCGGTTACAACCAGATCTGAACCGCGAACGGCGTCTCCGCCAGCAAATATCTGAGGATTGCTGGTCTGAAACGGTATGTCTGAGAACTCAGGTGCAACGATACGCCCCTGTTTATCCAGCGCTATTTGATGATCATTTAACCAGCTCATTGTATGTGGTTTAAAACCAAATGCCATAATCACGGCGTCAGCTTCGAGCAGATATTCGGAACCGGTGATAATTTCAGCCTGGCGGCGTCCATTTTCATCAGGTTTACCTAATTGGGTCCGTACCATTTTTATGCCACAAACTTGACCTGAACTGTTGATTTCAATGCTGAGAGGTTGCAGATTAAACAGAAATTCTACACCTTCTTCCCTGGCATTTTTCACCTCGCGGCGGGAGCCTGGCATGTTAACTTCATCACGGCGGTAAGCACAGGTAACTGAAGCCGCTTTTTGGCGAATAGACGTTCTGACGCAATCCATCGCCGTATCGCCACCACCGAGAACTACGACCTGTTTACCCTGCATATCAATGAAAGGCTGTGATTGCAGGGGGGAATACCCCATCAAGTGCCGGGTATTGGCAATCAGAAATGGCAGTGCATCATAAACGCCATCAGCATCTTCATTTGCCAGTCCCCCGCGCATTGACTGATAGGTTCCTACACCAAGAAATACGGCATCAAATTGCTCTGTCAGTTCAGATAGGGCGATATCTTTGCCTATTTCAGTATTGAGCCGGAACTCAATTCCCATCTCAGAGAAAATTTTACGTCGGCGTATCATCACCTCTTTTTCCAGTTTAAACGCAGGTATGCCAAAAGTGAGTAATCCACCTATTTCCGGGTGGCGATCAAAAACGACTGCTTGTACACCATTACGGGCTAATACATCAGCACAGGCCAGCCCTGCGGGGCCTGCACCAATAATCGCAACCTGTTTGCCCGTTGGCTGAACTTGTGACATATCGGGCTTCCAGCCCATAGCAATCGCTTTATCGTTGATGTAGCGTTCGATATTACCAATAGTGACTGCGCCAAACTCATCATTTAGGGTACAGGCACCTTCACAAAGGCGATCCTGTGGACAAACGCGGCCGCAAACTTCCGGCAGGCTGTTTGTCTGATGGGATAAATCAGCGGCTTCCATGATGCGCCCTTCATTGGCAAGTTTAAGCCAATTGGGAATGTAATTATGGACAGGACATTTCCATTCGCAATACGGATTACCACAGGAAAGGCAGCGATCTGCCTGTGTTTGTGCCTGAATTGCTGAAAATGACTCATAGATTTCCACAAATTCTATTTTGCGGCTCTTCAGCGGTTTTTTAGGCGGATCGACGCGTTGTAAGTCGATAAATTGATAGACATTCTGGCTCATCTGGGCTCCTTATTGCGCTTGAATTCGCAACTCTGCGGAAGAACGACTGCGATGTCCCAGCAGGGCTTTCACATCACTGGATTTTGGTTTCACAAGTGCAAATTTGCTCAACCACTGTTGCCAGTTAGCAAGAATATCTTCACCGCGCTGGGAACCGGTCAGGAGAACGTGTTCAGTGATAAGTCCTCTCAAATGCTCTTCGTGAATAGCTAAGGTCTCTACTGCCAGAACTTCTACCAGCTCTGGGTTAACCCGTTTGCGGAAATCATCATTTTCATCCAGAACATAGGCAAAACCGCCGGTCATTCCTGCACCAAAGTTTATTCCGGTGCGTCCGAGAATGCAGACGATACCGCCTGTCATATATTCACAGCCATTATCTCCGATACCTTCGACAACGGTAATAGCACCTGAATTGCGAACAGCGAAGCGTTCTCCGGCACGTCCAGCAGCGTATAACTTGCCTCCGGTCGCCCCATACAGACATGTGTTGCCAATGATGGTTGCCTGATGGCTTTTGAAGGCAGAACCGACAGGTGGGTGTATGACGATGCGGCCACCGGCCATACCTTTACCAACATAGTCATTGGCATCACCGATAAGTGTCAGCTCCAGACCGCCGGCATTCCAGACACCAAAACTTTGACCGGCAGTACCATTGAAATGAATTTTTATTGGAGCAGCGGCGACGCCCTGATTACCATAGCGGGCAGCGATAAAGCCAGAAAGAGAAGCCCCGACTGAACGATCGGTATTACGGATATCAAAATAGAAAGTTTTACTTTGTTGGTTCTCAATATAACTGGAGGCTTGAGCTAATAAGTTTTTATTCAATGTGCCATTATCAAATGGCGGGTTATTTTCAGTGCAATATAACGTTTTGCCCTGATGGGGTTCAGCTGTTGCCAAGAGCGGCTCAAGATTTAATTTGCTCTGTTTTGCTGAAATGCCTTCCAATACTTCCAGCAACTCAGTTCGGCCTATTAAGTCAGTCAGATTTCTGACCCCTAATTCCGCCATGATCTCTCTGGTTTCACGGGCGATAAAATGGAAGTAATTTATTACCCGCTCAGGCAATCCGTGGTAATGGTCGCGGCGTAATTTCTCATCTTGCGTTGCAACACCGGTCGCACAGTTATTCAGGTGGCAGATACGCAGATATTTGCACCCAAGGGCAACCATGGGGCCGGTGCCGAAACCGAAACTTTCAGCACCAAGAATGGCTGCTTTGATAATGTCCACGCCGGTTTTCAACCCGCCATCTACCTGTAAACGGATCTTATGGCGCAATCCGTTGGCAACCAGAGCCTGTTGAGTTTCCACTAATCCCAATTCCCAGGGGCATCCGGCATACTTCACTGATGACAATGGACTGGCGCCAGTACCGCCATCGTAACCTGCGATAGTAATTAAATCGGCATAAGCCTTGGCAACACCCGTTGCAACCGTACCAACGCCTGGCTCTGAAACCAGTTTTACTGAGATCAGCGCATTGGGATTGATCTGCTTTAGATCGAAAATCAACTGAGCCAGATCTTCAATAGAATAAATATCGTGATGCGGTGGTGGAGAAATAAGTGTTACGCCTGGTACGGAATAACGTAGTTTTGCAATATACGGTGTGACCTTATCACCCGGTAATTGCCCGCCTTCTCCAGGTTTAGCACCTTGGGCCACTTTAACCTGAATCACATCAGCGTTGACCAGATAGGCAGGTGTTACACCGAACCGGCCGGAAGCAACTTGCTTGATACGGGAAACTTTTTTTGTACCATAACGTGCGGGATCTTCTCCGCCTTCACCGGAGTTGGAAAAGCCACCCAGCGTATTCATTGCTTCTGCCAGAGCTTCATGTGCTTCAGGGCTTAATGCTCCAATCGACATTGCGGCGGTATCAAAGCGTTTAAACAGCGCTTCGGCGGGTTCTACTTCTTCAATGGGGATAGGTTCATCTTTTGTTTTTATCGCCAGCAAATCACGGATTGTGGTCACTGGACGCCGATTAACCAAGCGGCTATATTTCAAATAATCGCTGTATTCGCCACTGTGAACCGCAGATTGTAGTGTGCTTATGACATCCGGGTTATAAGCGTGGTATTCGCCGTTATGTACATATTTCAGTAACCCTCCCTGATCAACTGGATGGCGGGGAAGCCATGCACGTTTGGATAAGTTTCTCAGGTCCTGTTCAAAATCGCTGAAGTTAGCACCACCAATCCGGCTGACAACACCATTGAAGCAAAGCTCAGTTAATTCAGAATGTAAGCCGACAGCTTCAAACAGTTTAGAGCAACGATAGGAGGCGATAGTCGAGATGCCCATTTTCGACATGATTTTATATAGCCCTTTATTGATGCCATTGCGGTAGTTGAGCATGACATCAGCATAAGGTTTATTAATCGTGCCATTATCGACCATTTTGGCCAGTGATTCGTAAGCCAGATAGGGATAGATAGCGGTTGCACCAAACCCCAGCAGCACAGTGAAATGATGTGGATCACGGGCACTCGCGGTTTCTATTATTAGGTTGGTATCACAGCGCAGGCTTTTTTCTACCAAACGGTGCTGAATGGCCCCGACAGCCATAGGTGCTGGTATGGGTAACTTCTCCAGCGTAATATTGCGGTCAGATAATACCAGTAATACTGCACCATCTCTGGCGAGCTGTTCGGCCTGGTCACACAGTGCAAACAGCGCATTTTGCAGATGAGTTTCTTGCGGATTGAAAGTTAAGTCTAAACGTTCTGCACGATAGTGCGGACTCTGTTGTGTTGTTAATTGATGAAAATCAGAGTAGAGCAGAATAGGGGATTTAAAACTTAACCGATGTGCCTGTCCTTCTGCCTCACAAAATACGTTCATCTCCCGTCCAATACAGGTGGTGAGCGACATAACATGCGCTTCGCGTAGTGGATCAATTGGTGGGTTAGTGACTTGAGCGAATTGCTGACGGAAATAGTCATAAATAATCCTTGGGCGGCTGGAAAGTACAGCAAACGGCGTATCATCACCCATTGATCCCGTCGCTTCCTGACCATTCTCTCCCAGGACCCGGATAATTTGATCCAATTCTTCATTACTGTAGGCAAATTGTTTTTGATAAACCGCCAGTGATTGATCGTTCAGATCCCGGTGACCCGCCCGATCTTCCAGTAATTCTTCAAATGGGATCAGGCGCTTGACGTTTTTATCCATCCATTCTTTATAGGGATGGCGGCTTTTCAGGTCATTGTCTGTTTCTTCTGCATGAAGGATACGGCCTTGGCGGGTATCAATTACCATGAGTTCACCGGGGCCGACTCGTCCCTTTTCTACGACTTCGTCAGGCTGATAATCCCAGATGCCGACTTCGGAAGCACAAGTGATCAGCTTATCTTTAGTAATGACATAACGTGCCGGGCGTAAGCCATTACGATCCAGATTACAGGCAGCATAGCGGCCATCTGACATGACGATACCAGCAGGACCATCCCAGGGTTCCATGTGCATAGAGTTGAAATCAAAGAAAGCGCGCAGATCCTCATCCATATCAGGATTGTTCTGCCATGCCGGCGGGACCAGCAACCGCATAGCACGGATTAAATCCATTCCGCCATTGAGAAACAGCTCCAGCATGTTATCCAGCGAGCTGGAGTCTGATCCTGTTTCGTTGACAAAAGGAGCCGCAGATTGCAGATCAGGGATAAGCGGGGTTTTGAATTTATAGGCTCTTGCCCGTGCCCACTGGCGGTTGCCGGTAATGGTATTTATTTCACCATTATGAGCGAGATAGCGGAAAGGCTGTGCCAATGGCCAACGTGGTACGGTATTGGTTGAGAAACGCTGATGGAACAGGCAGATTGCTGATTCTAATCGTAAATCAGCCAGATCAGGATAGAAACGGGGTAAATCTGCCGCCATGCACAGCCCTTTATAGATGGTCACCAGATTGGACAAACTACAAACATAAAAATCACTGTCGCTGATGTGTTTTTCTATCCGGCGGCGGGCAACGAATAAACGGCGTTCTAAATCACGGGCACGCCAGCCAGCAGGAGCATTAACAAAAATCTGTTCGATACGGGGGAGGCTGGAAAGGGCTATTTCGCCGAGAATATCACTGTTGGTCGGTACTTCACGCCAGCCAACGACTGACAGCGTTTCATTTTGCAGCTCCTGTTCGACTATTTCCCGGCAGTTTTGGGCAATCTGAGGATCCTGGCTGAGAAATAGCATACCGACTGCATAATTGCGGGCTAAACGCCATTCGTGCTCTTGTGCGACCATCCGAAAAAAACGGTCGGGTTTTTGCAGCAATAAACCGCAACCATCGCCGGTTTTACCATCTGCCAGAATTGCGCCACGATGTTGCATTCGTGCCAGTGCATGGATAGCGGTACGGACTACTTTGTGGCTTGGCTCCCCTTCAATATGGGCTATCAGTCCAAAGCCACAGTTATCCTTTTCTTGAGATTTGTTATACAGCATAGTGTGAACCTCCCCAGGTTCTGTCCGACTCTCACAGAAACTCACAGAAATTTGTGAGATGAATATTTTTACAGGCGTCTGAATTGCGCCCTCAATCAACTGCCACCTGTCTATTGACTATGAACAGGCGGTACTGAAATGGTATTGTGTCACTGCATAATTATGGTGCAGATGAGGATCTGACGGATGATTTCTAGTGACTTCTCAAGTTAACGAGAAATGCAGATCAGGTCAAATATAGCTGGGATAAGATAAATACAGGCAAAAAATAGAGTTAATCATATGATTTATAAATAAAAAAAATTAATATGAAAGTTGTGTGATATAGATCATGTTAGAATTTTAATGTGAGTTATATCACTAATATTAGTGTAATATCTGTTTTGTATATACTGTTAAATGTTTATTTTTTGGATTTAAGTTCCGACAAATATAAACTAAATGGAATTAATATATATTTTTATTTTTTTATAAGAATAAAGTTTTATCTTTTTGTGGTTATTAAAGGAGTGAAAAAGAATTTTATGCTCATTTTGTCAATGAATTTGATTATTTATTCATGCTTAGATTGTGCGAAAAGACCGGCAGGGGTAAAAAGTCAGAATAATGTTTGGGAAGTCCTCATCAAAACTATTAAATAATACTATTGTTTTACTCGATCAACAATTTCTGTATTCCTTCAACGAAGTAGCGGACTTTTTACGGTATGATTCGGATTGGTCATATTTAACGGGAGTCTTTATGAAATGAAGCTGCTTAGGGGCCTGGCCCAATATTATGTTGATTTAATGATGAAATTGGGGCTAGTACGCTTCTCATTACTGCTTGCATCTGCGTTAGTTGTTCTTGCTATGAGTGTGCAGATGGTCGTCACTTTTCTGCTTCAGGGAGGAGTGCAAAGTATTGATTTAGTTCGCTCAATTTTCTTTGGTTTGTTAATTACTCCCTGGGCAGTCTATTTCCTTTCGGTTGTTGTTGAACAGCTTGAAGAATCCCGCCAACGATTATCCAAATTAGTTGAAAAATTAGAAGTGATGCGTCAGCGTGATCGGGAACTTAATCAGCAATTAAAAGACAATATTATTAAGCTGAATCAGGAAATCTCAGAAAGAGAAAAAGCTGAACAGGCGCATCTGATATTGCTGGATAAACTAAAAGAAGAGATGAAGCACCGTGAGCAGACCCAGATTGAATTGGAACAGCAATCTATATTACTGAAATCTTTTCTCGATGCTTCTCCTGATTTGGTCTATTACCGTAATGAAAATAATGAGTTCTCTGGTTGTAACCGGGCGATGGAATTGCTGACGGGTAAAAGCCAGAAACAACTTGTCGGGCTAACACCAAATGATGTTTATGATAAAGAAGTTGCCCGCAAGGTGATGAAAACGGATGAAAAAGTGTTCCGTCATAATGTTGCCCTAACTTATGAACAATGGCTGGTTTATCCCGATGGACGAAAAGCCTGTTTTGAACTGCGGAAAGTCCCTTTTTATGATCGGGTAGGAAAAAGACACGGGCTTATGGGATTTGGGCGCGATATAACGGAGCGTAAGCGTTATCAGGACGCTTTGGAGAATGCAAGTAGGGATAAGACGACTTTTATCTCAACGATTAGCCATGAGCTTCGTACTCCTTTAAATGGCATTGTTGGTTTGAGCCGTATTCTACTTGATACTGAACTGACCTCTGAACAAAATAAATATCTGAAAACGATACATGTCAGTGCTATCACGCTTGGCAATATTTTCAATGACATTATTGAAATGGACAAAATTGAGCGGCGTAAAGTCCAGCTTGATAATCAGCCCATTGACTTTACCGGTTTTATGTCCGATCTGGAAAACCTCTCCGGGCTGCTGGTACAGCCGAAAGGGATTAAATTTGTGATGGAACCCGAGCTGCCATTACCTGCCAGAATCATGACAGATGGTACTCGCTTGCGCCAAATTCTGTGGAACTTGATTGGCAATGCAGTGAAATTTACTCAAAAAGGCGAGATTAATGTTCGAATCTGGTATGAAAAGGGTGAGCGTTTGTTGTTTGAAGTCACGGATACGGGGATTGGCATTCCACTTGATGAGCAAGAGAAGATCTTTGCGATGTATTATCAGGTGAAAGGCAGTCATGGTGGTTGTCCGGCAACGGGAACAGGTATTGGACTGGCTGTATCCAAACGTTTAGCTCAAAGTATGGGAGGCGATATTTTGGTGGAAAGTGAGCCGGGACAAGGTTCTCGATTTACACTCTCTATTATTGCTCCTGCTATGGAAGAGAGTCTGCCATGCAGAGAAGATACAGAAGATTGCCCACTTCCGGCTTTGCATATTTTGCTGGTAGAAGATATTGAGCTGAATGTGATCGTTGCTCGTTCAGTACTGGAAAAATTGGGTAACAGCGTAGAAGTCGTTATGAATGGTAAGGATGCTCTGGAAGTGTTCAAGCCAGGGGAGTTCGATCTGGTATTACTTGATATTCAGTTGCCTGATATGACCGGATTAGACATCGCCCGGGAATTACGTAAGCGATATGCCAAAAAGGATCTGCCCCCACTTATTGCGCTGACTGCAAATGTCTTAAAGGACAAAAAAGAATATCTGGATGCGGGCATGAATGGCGTGCTGAGTAAACCGCTGTCTGTGAATGCCTTAACTGCCATTATTGAACAATTCTGGGGAGAACAGTCTGTGCATCATATGAAGCCAGAAGAAGAGGAGTCAGGATTGATGAAAGATGAAGATTTACTTGATACAGAAATGCTTAATCAATACATCGAGCTGGTTGGACCTCAATTGATTCGCGATAGCCTGAGTGTATTTGAGAAGATGATGCCGGGGTACCTGTCTGTGCTGGAATCGAATATGACAGCTAAAGACCAGAAAGGCATCACGGAGGAAGCACATAAGATAAAAGGTGCGGCGGGGTCGGTTGGATTACTTCATTTACAACAACTGGCTCAACAGATTCAATCACCTGATTTACCTGCATGGTGGGACAATGTTCAGGAATGGGTTGATGAGTTAAAGCAAGAATGGAGAAACGATACGGAAATTTTAGGGGAATGGTTGGCAGGCGCTGAAAAAAAATAACCCCAACCGAGGTTGGGGTGCGCGAATACTGCGCCAACACCAGGGAAAACTTTTTACCCGCCTATCTGATGCATCTTTGTTGCGGCGAGTAAATGGGGAATTCTCCGTACATCATACAAGTACCAACATAGCAAAGATAAGATTTTTTGTTACAAGATTCATTAAAATCTGTGATGAAGATTGGTGTTTAACCCCCTAAAGGGTTAAGCAATAATCGACTACAAATGGAGTGAGCTATGAAATCAGTTGCGGTTGTCTTAAGTGGATGTGGTGTATTCGATGGTAGTGAAATTCATGAATCAGTATTAACTATGCTTTCTTTGGATCGTTTAGGTGTTAAAACGAGCTTTTTGGCGCCTGATGCGCCACAACTTCATGTTATTAATCATATTAGTGGTGAAGAAACAGACGGAGAACGTAACGTTCTACAGGAGTCAGCCCGTATTTCAAGGGGAAAAATCAAGTCTTTGTCACAAGCAAATGCTGATGAGTTTGATGCCCTGATCATTCCTGGGGGATTTGGTGTTGCAAAGAATTTATGTGACTTTGCTGCTAAGACAGTTGATTGCGAAATAAATAAAGATTTATTAAGTTTAGTGAGGGCTATGCATAAACAACATAAACCTATGGGGTTTATGTGTATTGCACCGGTTATGTTGCCAAAACTACTTAATACACCGGTGAAACTAACGATTGGTAATGATCCTGAAACTGCTGCTCAGGTGGAGGAAATGGGAGGGATCCATATAGTTTGCCAGGTAAATGATGTTGTTGTTGATTTGGAAAACAAAATTGTTACAACTCCAGCCTATATGCTTGCTGAATCTATTTCTCAGGCGGAGGAGGGAATTGATAAACTTGTCAGGAAAGTATTGGAAATGACTGAGTAACTGGATGAGAAATCCTTTGCAATTTTTATGGTGCTGGTTTAAAAAAATCGTAATCTCAGTTATTATCTTATGGATAGTTTCTGTTGTTGCGTTTTCATTTTTGCCAGTGCCATTTTCTATGATTATGGTTGAGCGCCAAATTAACGCTTGGTTATCAGTTAATTTTTCTTACGTATCTCGTTCTGCTTGGGTAGGGTACGAACAAATATCCCCAAATATTGCATTGGCTGTTATTGCTGCTGAAGATCAAAAATTTCCACAGCATTGGGGATTTGACCTTGATGCTATTGAAAATGCCCTTGAGCATAATCAAAATAATGCTGGCAGGTTGAGGGGGGCTTCAACGATTTCTCAGCAAACGGCCAAAAATTTATTTTTGTGGGATGGACGTAGTTGGTTGAGAAAAGGATTGGAAGCTGGAATGACCTTTACCATTGAATTGGCATGGTCAAAAAGCCGAATTCTGACGGTTTATCTTAATATTGTGGAATTTGGTGAGGGTATTTTTGGTGTTGAAGAGGCATCCAGATACTATTTTCATAAATCAGCCAGTCAATTGACTGCATCAGAAGCTGCTTTACTCGCTGCTGTATTGCCTAACCCACACCGCTATAAAGTTAACGCACCTTCGGCTTATGTTTTACAGCGTCAACAATGGATTTTGCGACAAATGCGGTTGTTGGGCGGGGTGAATTACCTTAAGAAAAACGAGTTGTTGAAAAATAATTGAGGGAAGAATGGTAAAAAGGGAAAGCGCCCGCGTCAAAGAATGACGCGGCTTAATATATCCAGGATAGATTTATGGTGCTATTCCCCTCAGTAATATGCTTAATTCAGATAAGTAAACGCAGTTGTTACCCGCTTAACACCATCAGTTTCGCTGGCAATTTTTGCTGCGGCGTTACCTTCTTGTTTAGTCAGAATACCCAGTAAAAAGACCTCACCGTTTTCTGTAACGACTTTTATGTTGGAAGACTTAACAGAATCACTGGCCAGAATTTTTGAGCGTACTTTAGTGGTAATCCAGGTATCTTTAGAAGCCGTACTTAATTCAACAGGTTTCCCCTGACGAATTTCATTGTACACAACATGAGCTCCATCAACATGTGACGCTATCTGTTTTGCACGGTCTGAAAGGTTTGAGTCCGGGCTTTGGCCTGTCAGCAAAACTTTCCCTTGATAGGCGGTGGTAATAACACGGATACGCTCTTTGATCTGCTTATCTTTGTTAAGTGCATTACTGACACGTGCTTCCAGCGTACCATCGTCAACCTGTTGACCAATAGTACGGGGGTCGGTTGCGCTTTTAGTCGCTACAGCGGCAGAACCTACCACGGCTGCACCAATACATCCTTGTAACATGACTGCGGCACAAACCGTAGCTAATAGGGAGAAAAATCGCATTATTGGCTCCTTAGTCATCCTGGTGGGGAAAGAGTGTATTATCGATTAAGTCACATAGGCAGTTAACTGTCAGCATATGAACTTCCTGAATTCGGGTGCTGCGATGAGATGGAATACGAATCTCCACATCTTGTGGCCCTAACAAGCCAGCAAGTTCACCGCCATCATAGCCGGTAAGCGCGACAATCGTCATATCGCGGGTTACAGCCGCTTCAACGGCTTTAACAATATCCCGGCTATTTCCATGAGTGGAAATAGCCAATAACACGTCGCCTGGCTGACCTAATGCCCGTACCTGTTTAGCGTAAATTTCATCATGTTGTTTACTACTTGAAATCGCTGTTATCACCACATTGTCTGCGTTAAGTGACAATGCAGGCAGACTCGGGCGTTCAGTTTCAAACCGGTTGATCATATTGGCAGCAAACCGCTGGGCAGTTGCAGCAGAGCCGCCATTACCACAGCAAAGGATTTTGTTACCATTCAGCAATGACTGAACCATCATTATTGCGGCCCGGGAGATAGCATCAGGTAATGCTTCTGCGGCTGCAATCTGAGTTTGAATACTTTCTGTAAAACAGACTTTAATTCTATCCAGCACGTTTATAACCTACCCAGTATCATTTTAGCGAGCGAACTCATCTTGATTGAAAGCATTTGGCAACCACACAAATTGTTGACCAGTAATAGCACAAATATCAAAGCGACAAGAAGTGGTTTCAAAACACTCACCTCGTTGAAACAGCCATACTGCGGCAGCGTGCAATAATTTTCTACGCTTGCTGCGGGTCACGGTCGCCAGTGCATCGCCATATTGCCCTTGTTTGCGAAAACGGACTTCAATAAAAACCCAAGTTTGTTTGTCTTTCATTATCAGGTCAATTTCACCACCATGAACTTTCACATTCACAGCGATAAAAGTTAGCCCCTGTTTTTGCAAAAACAACTTTGCCTGTGTTTCGTAGTTACGTCCCAGCAAATAACTTGTCGGCTTTTTTATTTTCATCCTGAAAAGCGTTATTTGAATTTAATTGCCGCCTGATAACAAGCGGCAATTAATGCTTAATTAAATATACCCGTTATCTTTCAAGTTGCCTCTTTGTTGGCTGCACTCGCTCACCCCGGCCACATAGTTTGCTATGCTCCCGGGGATTCGCTCCCTTGCCGTCGCGATGCATCTTGAAATCTATAGGGTATAGTAGTGATTTGGCCTTGATGATATTGCATCCATTGGAGCTGCCGGAAAATCGCGCAGTTCTCCTGAACAGACAGCATCCCTGAAGCACCATTGAGATGGAAATCACTTTGAAGCTGCACCTGACTGAACTGATTTGCTAATGACCAGGCATCAATACCCATAGCGTAAAGACGCATCAAAGAGTAATCATTGGCAAATTTACCGGCGGCTTGTTGCATCAGTGGCAGGTTAGCGCCAGCGATTAATGGAATGTCGCTGAATTGCATTCCTTCCATCTCCAGGCGGAAATCAGGGCCAGCGCCAGCCTGATTACTGCGGGAGCTTGCATAAAGGGCCGGTTTATTGCGGGAACTGATTGCCATATCAATCATCGGCTTGATCAGAGTCAGTTCATCTAAAGTGGAAACAATATAAACTGCGTCCACTGAGCCGCCGGCCGAAGTAGGAACGGCATCTGTATTTATCTGGGGAATGTCCAAATCACCAATAGTGGTTGATACCGGTTGATTGTTTGTTGCACTAATGGCTGTGCCAGTCAGGCGAATACCTGTACCTCTATTAATTAACTGTTTCAGTTCGGCGGAAGAACCAAGGGTTTGTTGCAGAACGGTATGCCCACCTTGTTTTTGCCATTCTTGTGCAAATGCCTTGGCGATCCGGTCACCAAAAGTACCTCGGGGAACGAGTATCAGAGGATTTTGTTTCTGTTGCTGCCAAATATGTTCCGCAGCATTTTTCGCTTCATCTTCTGGTGACAAAGAGAAATAACAGATATTGGGCCGGGGTTGCGCATTATCTAACTCGTTCAGCACCAGCATGTTTAATGGCGTATTCATCTGAACCAGTTTAACCACATCTGGCTTAAGTAACGGCCCGACAATTAAATTCACGCCGTCTTGTTCAGCCTGAATCAATAAATTTTCCAATGATTGGCTTGCTGTGTCATAGATTTTGACCTGTTGTGTGTTAACCGGCACATTGGCTATGACGGGCGTTGACTGAACGGCTGGTGGTGTTGATTCAATGGGAACCGCTGCATTTGGCAGGGCATCGGCAGATACCACTGCATCTGACGTATTATCGTTGGTTGCTGTAGATAAATTTGCCGGGTTTTCTGTTGGCAGTAATGGGGTTGGCAAACCAGCCTGAGCATCAAGAAAACCCTGACGAATTGCTTCACCGAATACTTTTGCCTGACCGCTTAATGGCAAAAACAGTGCAATACGGATGTTAGTACCTTGCGATTGGATGGTGGCCGGTTGTAACTGGGTTGGGAGTGATTGCGCGGCTGGGTTTTGTGGATAGCGAATTTTCCAGTCACGGACAGCTGCTTGTAGTTTGTCAGAGTCCTGTTTGTTATCCTGATAGGTACTGAGTAAGTCCAGCCAGCCTTGCAGAATATTTTCATCAGCGTTGATGACCAACCCACTACGATTTTGTGGTGAAAGCCGGGTTAGCATTTGCCAGGTATCATCAATATTTTTTTGATGAGCGGCATTGTCTTTCAGAAGTGGTTCCTGAGCGATATAAGCACGGATGACATCCAGAGAAGGTTCGCTATTAGCGGCATCAATGATGGATTGATAACGGGCGATTTCTGTACTGACTTTGTCCTGAGTTTGCAAAGGTTGTTGTCCCTGTTGGTCAGGCACGCTACACCCTGCGATGATCATAACTGCCAGCATAGCTGAACAGACTAAACCAGTTTTGATACGCACAAAAATTGAGGAAAGCATACTGTATCCAGCGATGTTTTTTTCAAAGATGCTCAATTTTAAATCGGTCATTCGGATGAAACAATGAATCAACCCAATCGAGCAGTGGTTACGACATCCACGCTATATGTTGTGCCAACCCCCATTGGAAACCTGGGTGATATCACTCAGCGTGCGCTTGAAGTTCTTGAGCATGTCGATCTGATTGCGGCCGAAGATACGCGACATACCGGCTTGTTGCTTCAACATTTTGCCATTAATGCGCGCATGTTCGCACTTCATGATCATAATGAACAGCAGAAAGCAGATCAATTAATTACAAAACTTCAGCAGGGGCAGAGTATTGCATTAGTCTCTGACGCGGGAACGCCACTGATTAATGATCCTGGTTATCATGTGGTTCGCCGTTGCCGTGAAGCGGGTATTCGTGTTGTCCCTCTACCGGGGCCTTGTGCGGCGATAACCGCATTATCTGCTGCGGGCTTGCCATCAGATCGTTTCTGTTACGAAGGATTTTTGCCGGCTAAGAGTAAAAGCCGGAAAGATACCTTACGGGCTTTGGAGCAGGAGCCGCGGACGTTAATTTTTTATGAATCCACTCATCGTCTAATCGATAGTTTAGAAGATATGGTTGACGTGTGGGGAACTGAACGTTACGTCGTTCTGGCACGGGAATTAACAAAAACCTGGGAATCGATTCAGGGTATGCCGGCAGGTGAGCTTCTGGCATGGGTTAAGGAAGATGAAACCCGTCGCCGTGGTGAAATGGTATTGATCGTTGAAGGCTATAAAAAACCGGATAACGAAGCTTTACCTCCAGAGGCATTAAGAACGTTGGCGTTCCTTCAGCAAGAGCTGCCGTTGAAAAAAGCGGCTGCTCTGGCGGCAGAGATCCATGGTGTGAAGAAAAACGCGCTTTATCGTTATGCTCTGGGACAGCATGAAGAGTAACAACAATTGTTGATAAACGAGGCAGATAATGAGTAAACGCCTATACATCGTTTGTTAAACCTCTTATAATCCGCTGCGGAGTTGACTAGACAGTCGCTGCTTTATCATTGTCCTTTTGGTCGATAGGTAGAGGAGAGGAAAGTCCGGGCTCCACAGGGCAGGGTGCCAGATAACGTCTGGGGGGTGAAAGCCCACGACCAGTGCAACAGAGAGCAAACCGCCGATGGCCTACTTACGTAGGATCAGGTAAGGGTGAAAGGGTGCGGTAAGAGCGCACCGCGCGGCTGGTAACAGTCCGTGGCACGGTAAACTCCACCCGGAGCAAGGCCAAATAGGGGTTCATTAGGTACGGCCCGTATCGAACCCGGGTAGGCTGCTTGAGCCAGTGCGTAAGTGCTGGCCTAGATGAATGATTGTCCACGACAGAACCCGGCTTATCGGTCAACTTCACCAATTTAGCCCCATCAGGTTAACCTTGATGGGGCTTTCGCTTTTTCAGGCGGCCAGATCAATTAACAACCCCTGGAACTCAGTATCTGCTTTTAAAACCAGATAATTTTCTTCATGAATAAAAGCGCCATCTCCACATTTAATCAAAGCGTTATCCTTCGAGTTGCCTTTTATTTTTATATTTCCGTTCAAGGATTGCAGATAAGCATTTTTTCCTTTCAATTGCAGATGATGAGCTTGATTCTTATTAAGAGAAATATGATTTACCCATACTTGCTGACGCAATTGCATGCTGCCATCTTCTGCGGTTGGAGAGGCAAGCATAGTTAATGGCTGTTCTGGTAACTCCATCCGTTGCAATGGTAAACTTTCCTGCTGAGGAAAGGCATTTAGCCAAAGCTGCAAGCGGGTCAGTGGCTTATTCGCACTGATATTATGTTCACTGTAGCTGATGCCTTTACGGGTAGAAAACAGTAAACATTCTCCCTTGCAGGCTCTGACATGATTGCCTTCACTGTCACGATATTCTGCTTCACCTCGCAGAATAATGTTCAGTATATCCACATGTGGATAAGATTTAGGCTGGAAAGCGGCTTTTGGTGCGATAACTTCCTGATTCAGTACACGCAGAGCGCCATAACCTAAAAACTTTGGATCAAAATAGTGACCAAATGAAAATGTATAACGGGCCTGTAGCCAACCATAGTCAGCTTTTCCACATTGCTTTACTGTTCTATTTATAATCATGATGGCGGTTACCTTCAAAAAACACACATTAACAATAGTAATTATCTGGACGGCGAAATGTTAGCCAGTTAATCTGGTCACCATATTCAAATTTCCTGATTGAGAAAAATATGAGCAAAGAACGAGCGCTTACACTGGAATCTCTACGGGTCATGGATGCGATTGACCGGCGGGGAAGTTTTGCTGCGGCAGCTGATGAGCTTGGCCGTGTTCCTTCTGCACTTAGCTATACGATGCAAAAACTGGAAGAGGAGCTGGATGTGGTGCTGTTTGACCGTTCGGGTCACAGAACCAAATTCACCAATGTTGGCCGTATGTTGCTTGAGCGTGGACGTCAATTGCTTGAAGCTGCGGATAAATTAACCGCCGACGCAGAGGCATTAGCGCGTGGCTGGGAAACTCACCTGACAATCGTTTGTGAGGCACTGGTCCCTGCTTCTTCATTGTTCCCATTGGTGGGTAAACTTGTTCAGAAATCGAATACTCAGCTCTCTTTATTGACTGAGGTCTTGGCTGGTGCATGGGAGCGGTTGGAAACTGGACGGGCGGATATTGTTATTGCGCCAGATATGCATTTCCGTGCATCGGCAGAAGTGAATTCACGTCAGCTTTACAGCATTACCAATGTTTATGTCGCCAGCCCTGATCATCCTATTCATCAAGAACCGGAGCCTTTGTCTGATGTTACGAGGGTGAAGTACCGTGGTATTGCTGTGGCGGATACAGCAAGGGAGCGCCCGGTATTGACGGTTCAGTTATTAGATAAGCAACAACGTTTAACGGTGAGTTCGCTGGAAGAGAAACGTCGGGCTCTTTTGGCCGGGTTAGGGGTTGCTACTATGCCTTATCCTATGGTGGAGCAAGATATTACGGCGGGTCGTTTACGGGTGATTAGCTCTGAATACAGCCACGAGACAAATGTCATTATGGCATGGCGACGAGACAGTATGGGGGAAGCTAAATCTTGGTGTTTGCGGGAAATCCCTAAATTATTTGCTAACCGCTAAGATAGATGAAAAAGCCGGAAAAATTCGCCAAGATCTTCCGGCTTTATTATCTACTGTGAGAATATTCTTGTCAGGCCAGAATGACATTATTTTATTATTAGTATGATATGGGGTATTTTAAATATAGTAGTTATAAGAACCTGTTATTCTCGGTGTTGATTTTTTAACTTACGGATAAGTTAATAATGTAGTGCGATTGAATGGTAATTTGGCTGGTTTATTTCCATACTCTACATTTAGGAATCTAAAGTAGATTATCCATGGTTTTATAGGTGATGTGGAATTAAATGTAGTAATGAGATGGTATTTATTAAGACAAGTAGATTAAATAGAGAGTTTGATAATTAAAGGTAAAGAGTGATTATAAGGTTTAATAATGAAAAATTTGTATTATTACGGTTAATGATCATTCCATTTTAATGGGGGTGTGGTTGTTTTTTTAAATTAAATCAATTTGTTGTATTGTGGTAATTCGGTTTTTAAACTGCTTATAGACCGTTAATTATAAGGAAAATAAAGTTTTTATCTGGTTATATTAAAGGGTGGAAAATGTATAAGGTTATTGGTGATGAATTTTTATGAAAATATATTTTCTATTATATGAGTTGATTGCGTTTTTTATTTTTGTCATTAATGCTTTGGAAAATATATAATATTTTATCGAAGCTGGCATGTTTTAATATTTAATAAGAATTGGCTCTATTGATTAAATAAAGCAAACCGAAAAATCTATTAGATTTTTCGGCTAGCTATTTATCTTGAAACTTAATATGAGATCGTTATCTGATAATATAGTTGAGAAAAGTGGGAGTTTGATGGTTTTACTCTTTACCTAAAACTGTTATTTCTTAGATTCAGAATAGCAACAGCAATATATTACCAGTTTTTATTCATCAAGCGGTCAATACTGAATTTACCTGGACCGATGATAGCCAGTAACAGGTAGCCACCACCGATAGTCAGGTTTTTTAGGAATATAGTCTGGTTCATGCCTTCAGCAAAATTGCTGTGGAAAAGCAAGGCAGTCAGAATACAGAAACCAAAAGTAAATAGTGCTGTTGTACGGGTCAAGAAACCGAACAGAACGGCTAGGCCGCCACCCAGTTCAAGTAAGATAGTCAGCGGTAATAAAAAGCCAGGAACCCTCATCGCTTCCATATATTGTTGAGTGTCAACATAGGCATCGCCTAATTTTCCATAACCTGCAACGATAAACAGGATTGACATTAAAATACGGGCTAATAGCAAGGTTCTATCTTCAAATTTTTTCATTAACAACTCCAGGGATACAGGTAAAGTAGTGATGATTAGTCGGTACTAACTTGAGATAGCACAATTTGCTAATCATTATCGAATGGAATGTATACTAAAGAGAGAAGAGCTTAGTTGTAAGCAAGGATTATTAACAATTTTATACAAATTTTTTGAATGTAAATAATATGGTTGATAATCAATGAAATGTATTATTAAGAATTATTACTTCTTCCTTTTCAGTACCTTCAATTTACCAATGACTCGGCGGGTCCAACGATAGAATTTCACTGGGTGACGAAGGCCATATGAAGAAATGGTGCTGGCTCCGAGTAGCAGATAAGGTTTTAGTGAAAAAAGCTTTTGCCAGCCTTTGTCATAAGGCTCGGTGATATTTCGCCAGTGTTGAGTATCGTTAGAAAGTATCAGTCGTTGTAACTGGATATTTTTGAGCAACTGCTGTTTTTTCAGTTTTCTTTTTTGGCTCTGTTTACTCATTACTGTGATCCTCCAGCATCTCTCTATCAACCTTTAATTGCTCGCGGGTTGCGTTGAGTAATGTTGAATTACGGGATTTCTTGATGGTCCATATCAGGCCAATGAGCGCCAGGGTCAGTAAAGTACCTGTAGTGATAGCTAATGCAGTAAGACGCCAGGCTGGATCAACAGCCCAAAAAACCAGAACAAGCAAACACATCAGACCAAAAGCGGTAAACAGCAATGTCAGACCGACCATTAATATCAGTTGTATCAGGGTTGCTTTCTCCTTTTCCAGTTCTACAACGATCAGTTGTAAGCGGGTTTCTACCATCCCGATAATGATGGTGGCAATGCGTTGAAGAGAATCAAGGACCCCTTTACCGGGGCCTTGAGATTTGGATGGGTGGTTCATATTAGCGTTTAGCCAATAATACACCTAATACGACAGCTGCTGCTGCACCGATGCCGATACTTGTCCACGGTTTTGCGTGAACGTAATCATCAACATGACGAGCCATCTCTTTAGTTTGCATAACGACTTTATCACTGACAGTGCCAAGTTTCATGCGAGTTTCTTCGAGCAGGTTTTCTACTTTGCTGCGGATTTTTTCCAGTTCGGTATCGGATTTATCACCGGAATTTTTGATCACTTCCTCTAGTGTTTTCGAGAGGGATTTTAATTCAATGCGTAAGTCTTCAGCGGTTTTGTTATGTACCATGTAAATACTCCTTATGTCGGTGTGTATATTTGACTTAGTTAGTCGATTTTCCAGAGGCTGGAAAAGACTATCCTTAAATATAGCTTATATTTTAGAAGGTGAATGAAAAACATTAGCGTTATTTCACTATTCTGCCGCAAACGATACTTTTGTCTGCGGCAGAGGGGGATTTAAGATTTTTTCAGAGTAAATTACTTTTTTTGAGGGGATTGGCAAGTTTTTTTACGTAATACAACTAACAAACTGCCGCTAAAACCAATAATTAGTAAAGCAAGTGGCAGCAATATCAGGAAATTCATTACCAGATCTTCATACTGACGGAAAATGGGGGTTTTACCGAGCGCATAGCCCAGAGAGGTCAGGATAACGACCCACAAGAAGCCACTGAGCCAGTTAAAAAACTGGAAACGACTATTTTGCAGACCCGTCAGGCCTGCAAGTGTTGGCAGCAGGGTTCTTATGAATGCGAGGAAGCGGCCGATAAGTAAAGCGGACAGGCCGTGGCGGTGAAAAAGACTGTAAGCTCTTTGGTGATAATGAGCCGGTAAGTGAGAGAGCCAACCTTGTACTATTCTGGTATTTCCTAACCATTTCCCCTGTAGATAACCGACCCAGCAACCTAAGCTTGCTCCGGTGGTTAATATAACAAGCGTGACAGGGAAACTCATTGCACCTTTGGCAATTAATACTCCAACCAATATAAGCAAACTGTCTCCAGGTAAAAATGCCGCGGGAAGCAGGCCATTTTCAAGGAAGAGGATCAAGAATAGCATGATATAAATGGCCCATAGTAGGGATGGATTGGCCAGAGTTTCATAATCCTGGTGCCAAAGTGCATATATAAGTTCTTTTACTATTTCCATCAGGTGTTCCTAAAATGCCTTTGTTTGTTCATCCTGAAAGCATGGGGCTAAACTGATTAAACTGTATCCTGTTGTAGTTATTTGGCCGGTTATAACGCCTTTTCAATCTGTTGAAAGAGGCAAATGGCATGGCCTGCGACACTGTAACAAAATCAAGAGTGACTAAACAGAAAATTTTGGCGATCAATTGAACATTGATTGAAATGGAATAATAAACTTGTCTGACGAGATTAGTTTATTGGCTACTGCCTATGAGTCAATATTTTTGCAGTGGTAGATTGATTCTTGCGTGAATTTGATTTACTTTTCACCACAGCAAAGGGGAGTAACTTCCTTGCCGGTTTATCGTCATTACGATGCAATAGCATCCGGTAGCCGGGCAACCTTGAACTGATACCTGGTGGTACATTTTCTGTGTTGTAAGTGAGACCTTGCCAGAAGGCGAGGGTTGCTTGCAATACATCCATCTCCATTACGTGGGGAAGAAATATAGCAACGGCTGGCGTCTTCTGAGAATTCAGCCGTTTTTGTTTATGTAGAGAAAGAAAATGAACTCAGTGGGTAGTCCTGTCTTATGGGGAAGTTTCGCCGTTTTAATTACGATTATGCTGTTGCTGGATCTGCTCTTACAAGGGCGTAAGAAAGAGCAGGCAATGTCATTTCGTCAAGCCGCTGTCTGGAGCGTAATTTGGGTAAGTTTGTCGCTCTTATTTGCATTAGGATTATGGTGGTATTTCAGAGAAATTGAGGGGGAAGCTGTCGCTAATAGTCAGGCAATGGCTTTTCTTACGGGTTATTTACTTGAAAAAGCACTTGCTATTGATAACGTGTTTGTCTGGCTGATGTTGTTCAGTTATTTTGCTATTCCGGCAAATTTGCAACGCCGGGTGCTTATTTACGGCGTCTTAGGCGCAATTGTGCTGCGTACTGTGATGATCTTTGCAGGGAGCTGGCTGGTTTCTCAATTCAGTTGGATACTCTATCTGTTTGGCCTCTTTCTGCTGGTTACCGGCGTTAAGATGGCGTTGGCAAAAGAGGATAATGCTCCGGTAGGTGATAAACCTTTTGTTCGTTGGTTAAGATCGCATATTCGTATGACGGATAATCTGCACGGAGAACGTTTTTTTATTAAAGAAAAGGGTTTGTTATATGCGACGCCATTGATCTTGGTTTTGATTATGATTGAAATTAGCGACGTTATTTTTGCTGTAGACAGCATTCCCGCTATTTTTGCAGTAACAACAGACCCTTTTATTGTTTTGACCTCTAACCTTTTCGCTATCTTAGGATTACGTGCAATGTATTTCCTGCTGGCAGGTGTAGTAGAGAAATTCACAATGCTGAAATATGGTTTGTCAGTCATTCTGGTATTTATCGGTATTAAGATGCTGTTAATGGATGTTTATCATATTCCTATGGGCGTTTCTCTGGGGACTATTGCGAGTATTTTGACAATAACAATGATTATTAATGTCTGGGTAAATAAGTATAAAGCTAAAGAGATCCAGTAATCAGGTAACTATTTTTTAACAGATAACCCTATTTTCCTGAACAGGAATATAGGGTTTTTTCTGGTCTTAACTTACTGAAAAATGGTTAAACATAAAAATAAATAATTGTGCTTTGTAAATGTGTAAATTGCCATTTTGATCACATAAATGTGAATGTGTTGTTAATAAGTGCTGACAAGGTTGTATATTTTGACTGTTTCTGCTTTCCACCATTCTTGGTTTCCCTATACTGAGGCAGCAAACACAAAAAATATAGGTTCAGCAGAACTGTTAATAAAATGGGTCAGTTATGGAAAAACAAAAGCGTGGTTTCGTGCATTACATTGTACAAGGGAGCCTGGTTAAACAGATTTTGGTAGGTTTAATTGCAGGGATACTGTTAGCGTGGTTGGCACCTTCGGCTGCCAAGTCGGTCAGTTTGCTTGGGACGTTGTTCGTTGGTGCCTTGAAAGCAGTAGCCCCGGTATTGGTATGGGTTCTGGTTATGTCTTCTATTGCTAACCATAAAGAAGGCCAGAAAACCAATATTCGTCCAATTCTTGTCCTCTATATTCTGGGTACTTTTTCCGCCGCTTTAGTTGCCGTGGCCGGTAGTTTTATGTTCCCGTCACAACTGGTGCTGGTTGTAAATGATGCTCAGATGTCTCCTCCTGAAAACATTATGGAGGTGATTAAAGGGGTATTGGGTAATGTTGTCGCTAATCCGGTGAGTGCGTTACTGAATGGTAATTATGTCGGTATTCTTGCTTGGGCGATTGGTTTGGGTATCGCACTGTGTCACACGAAAGATTCAACTAAGTCTCTGATTCATGATATGTCTGAAGCGGTTACTCAGGTTGTTCGGGTAGTCATCCGTTGTGCACCTGTTGGTATCTTCGGCTTGGTGTCTTCAACTATCGCAGAAACCGGTTTTAGTACTTTGCTGGGATATGCCCAACTGTTGGTTGTGTTACTGAGTTGTATGCTGGTTGTTGCATTTGTTGTAAACCCACTGATCGTTTACTGGAAAATTCGTCGTAACCCTTATCCACTGGTATTTGCTTGCTTGCGTGAAAGTGGCGTGACGGCATTTTTCACCCGCAGTTCGGCTGCGAATATTCCGGTGAATATGGCTATGTGCCGCCGTATGAATCTGCATGAAGATACTTATTCGGTTTCCATCCCGTTGGGGGCAACGATCAATATGGAGGGCGCTGCGGTGACTATCCCGGTATTGACTCTGGCCGCAGTAAATACGCTAGGGATACCTGTCGACCTGCCTACGGCATTGTTGTTAAGTGTGGTTTCTGCCATTTGTGCATGTGGTGCTTCTGGTATCGCGGGCGGTTCCTTACTGTTGATCCCTCTGGCCTGTAGTATGTTCGGTATTTCCAATGAAATTGCTATGCAGGTTGTGGCAGTCGGTTTGGTTATCGGTGTATTGCAGGATTCGGCAGAAACCAGTTTGAACTCTTCTACCGATGTGTTGTTCACCGCCGCTGTTTGTCAGGCTGAGGATGATCGTCTGGCATCGGATCAACTGAGTCAGCGTCATTGACTAACCGGAGTCTTTCGGTTGAAGTCAAAAAGGTGGTAATAGGTAAGAAAAGTAAAACGTCCGCGCCAGAAGTGGCGCGGATTGAGTATTTGTTGCATTTTTACTTATCATCAAATTTTAAGGCCCAATTGAGTGCCTTGATTGATAGCGCGTCTGGCATCCAATTCAGCCGCAATATCGGCTCCACCAATAAGATGCACGGTTTTTCCCGCGTGTTGTAATGGCTGATACAATTCTCTCAGTGGCTCTTGTCCGGCACAAATAACGACGTTATCTACGGCAAGACAGCGCTGTTCTCCATTACAGCTGATATGTAATCCCTGATCATCTATTTTCAGATATTGCATATTGTTGAGCATTTTCACGCCGCGCAAGTGCAGACTGGTTCTGTGTACCCAACCTGTTGTTTTACCTAATCCTTCGCCCACTTTGGTTGGTTTACGTTGTAATAGATAAATTTTTCGGGGGGAGGGTTCTGGTTTCGGGCCTTCAGGCGATAAACCTCCACGATGTGTCAGATTCTGGTCAATGCCCCACTCTTCGCTGAAAGCGGTACGATCAAGGCTGGTACTCTTTTCTGGTTGACTCAGATATTCTGCGGTATCAAAACCAATTCCACCTGCGCCAATGATAGCCACACGCTGACCGACATTTTTCTTATCCCTGAGTACATCTAAGTAGCTCAGTACTTTTTCGTGATGAATACCATCAATAGTGAGTTGGCGGGGCACAATACCACTGGCGATGATCACTTCATCGAAATCGGAGAGTATTTCTGTCGTTGCGGTCTGGTTCAACCGCACATCAACATGATGGATTTCTAATTGACGCTGAAAATAACGTAATGTTTCATGAAACTCTTCTTTCCCAGGGATCTGTTTGGCAATATTGAATTGCCCGCCAATCTGCCCATGACGTTCAAACAGAGTGACATGATGACCACGGCTGGCAGCCGTCACGGCAAATGACAATCCAGCAGGCCCTGCACCGACAACAGCCAGTTTTTTAGGCAGGGTAATAGGTTCGGCTGCCATTTCTGTTTCGTGACAGGCACGGGGATTAACCAGGCAGGAGGCTATTTCACCGACAAAAATCTGATCCAGACATGCCTGATTACAGCCAATACAGGTGTTTATTTCATCAGCTCGTCCTTGTTGGGCTTTCAGAACAAATTCGGCGTCCGCCAGAAAAGGCCGCGCCATGGAAACCATATCCGCACAACCTTGTGCCAGCGCTTGCTCTGCAATTTCTGGATCATTAATCCTGTTTGTTGTGATTAATGGGATTGAAACTTTCCCCATCAGCTTTTGTGTTACCCAACTGAATCCGGCGCGGGGAACCATAGTCGCAATAGTTGGAATTCGTGCCTCATGCCAGCCGATACCTGTATTGATAATAGATGCTCCTGCTTGTTCAATGGCGACGGCTAATTGTTCGATTTCCTGCCAATCAGAACCCTCTTCGACTAAATCCAGCATTGAAAGCCGGTAAATCAGAATAAATTCCTGTCCGGTTGCCTGGCGGATCGCTTTGACAACCTCCACAGCAAAGCGCATTCGATTTTCAAAACTTCCACCCCATTGATCCTGGCGGTGGTTGGTACGGGTAGTCAGAAATTGGTTAATCAGATAACCCTCAGAGCCCATGATTTCTACACCATCATAACCTGCTTGTTGTGCCAGTTGCGCACAGTGAGCGAAGTCAGCAATGGTTTGCTGAATGTCTTCTTCTGTCATTTCACGGGGTACAAATGGGTTAATTGGGGCTTGAATGGCAGTGGGGGCGACAAGATTCGGCTGATAGCTGTAGCGGCCGGTATGCAGGATTTGCATTGCAATTTTTCCACCAGCTTGATGAACCGCATCTGTAATAACTTTATGATGGATAAGGTCTTTTTTATCTACCAGAAATGCTGTGCCTTTTCCTATAACACCTTGTTTATTTGGGGAAATACCACCTGTGACAATCAATGCTACGCCTCCGGCTGCCCGTTCAGCATAAAAGCGGGCAAGTCTCTGGGCGCGATCGGGATGTTCCTCTAATCCGGTGTGCATTGATCCCATCAGAATGCGGTTTTTCAGTGTGGTGAACCCCAGGTTTAAAGGGGTGAATAGGTGAGGATAGTGGCTCATTGCAATCTCCGTCGGGTGTTTGTCAATCATAACCAGATTATTGTTATTGTGTCCGAAACCACGAGGCGAAAACGTCAGGTGGTCGGATGAGATGGTGGTTCAAATCTAGACGGAATAAGGTTAATTGGGAAAAAAATGTTAAACGAATGTGATGTGTATCATAAAATCTCGTTCAGTCATAAAGTTGATAACCAGAGGGAGTGGGAGGATAGGATGATGTCTTCTATTCTTAACTTATTTATTAACGCCAACGATTATTATGAAAAAACAGATGACTGAATGGGTAACTCTGGAAGGGAAAGGGGTTATTCTTGAACCTTTGACGCACCAGCGGCATGATGAATTTGTACAGGTAATTGAAGAGGGTGAGTTACATAGATTGTGGTACACCAACATTCCTTCACCGGCTGATCTGAGCAAAGAGATTGATCGCCGTTTATTTTTGTATGAGAGAGGCACCATGCTGCCTTTTGCTGTTGTTGACCACCGGACAAGCAAAGCCGTTGGAATGACCACTTATATGAATATTGATTCTCATGCCCGTCGGGTGGAAATCGGTTCTACCTGGTATGCGCGTTCTGTCCAGCGGACACATATCAATACAGAAGCGAAGTATTTGTTATTGAAATATGCTTTTGAAGAATTGGATTGCATCGCTGTAGAATTTCGTACTCATTTTCTTAATCACCAAAGCCGGAAAGCGATAGAACGACTGGGTGCGAAACTTGATGGAGTTTTGCGTAGTCATGTTTTATCTAAAGATGGTAGTGTCAGGGATACTTGTGTTTATAGCATTATCAATTGTGAATGGTCTGCGGTTAAAAGCCATCTTGAATGGCAGATGGTTAAACCAAGATAGAAGTCATTTTAAGATCAGGCTATGCCACACTGGGTGGCGGCCTGATTTTGAACTCTGATTTAATTTGAAGGCAGAGAATCCCGCATTCCATTATCCAGTTCATCCAGTAATTGATAACGGCGGCGATATTCAGCTCGCTTCTTACTGGCGATATCTTCAAGAGATTTTCTTTCAATGGCTAATGGCAGATGGAAATCTTTATTTTTTTCCCTTGATCCACCTAATGATTCCCAGAAAGAGTCGTAATCAGCAACTAATTTGTCTTTCTTTTTATGCCAATAGCGCAGGCTTTTATAGATGTGTGTATCATTGCTGGCAGCCAGAATTTGCTGACAACCAAAGTGGGCAGCAAAACGGCAAACAGATTCAAGCAGTAAGCGTTTTGGAAATAATCCATAACAATCTTTCGTAGCATTGCGGATAATTTCAAGGGTTGTATCTTCTTTAGAACCTTGTAGCCCACCAATAAATAGTGTTTTTTTGCCAGCAATCGTCAGTAGTGTAAAGGCACATCTTGCCAGAGTTTTATTATCTTCTGTCCCAATAAATAAGGTAAGTTCACCCTCTTTGTTAAAACAGTCCATGGAATCTACAAAAATAGTGTAAGTTCCACTCTTACCATTGATAACCGCTAATGGATATGCATTGGAACAAAATATTTTATTAATAATAGACTGATTTAGCCCGGTAAATAACAACTGATAATGTTCATTTATTGCGCGCAACGTTTGCCCTTTGTTGAAGTTAATACTCAGATAAGGGCGATGTAGCTTAGAAGGCAAACAAGGTTGTTTCTTCAAGATATCCAGATAAAACGGTGTATTAACTATCTGGTTTAATAGTTTTAGCGTCGATATTGGCATCAGAGCGCTACGCAAAGCAAACTTAGTGCGATTCTGTGCAGAATACCAGTGAGGACTGGGACTGATTTTTTTTCCGACTAAATCTGTAAACAGTCGAATGCCTGAGCTAGCGGGTTGATACATATATTTCATTTCTTTAATCTAGTTCTAAAAAACACAGGAGGGAAGATGGTTTAAACTCTCTGAGTATACTCCTTTGGTATTAAACGGTACTTCAACAGATGTCTCTTTGTGTTTTTTTAAGATAAAAAAACAATGGTTTTTTAATAAATTTTTAGCAATTAATGATATTTTTCTTGTTTGGTATTTGTTTAGTCTTCTGCGACGTTTTTTAGTTGTGAAAGTATGTTAAAGAATATGGAAGGAGCGGTTATGATCTGATACGTGCTCTGTAACAAATTTAGCAGGTTAGTATTGGTTGTAAATAAATCATATTGGATATGTTCGTTTTGGAATTAGTTTGATTATTAGAAAAATTAATGTTAATTATTTTGTGTTTGTTATTAACATCATAATAAGATGGCTGGATGATTTCATATTTTATTATTTATATCATTTTAATATGAAATTAATTTGACACTTGCAGGGTATGTATTTCGATTTTATTATGGATGTTCACCAAAAAGGTATGTTACACCGGGCCTTTTCTATATTTATTTTTAATAAAAAAGGAAATTTACTACTGCAAAAGCGGGCAGAAACAAAATAACATTCGTCCGGGCTTTGGACTAATAGCTGTTGCGGTCACCCTCGGGTTGGCGAAGCACTGGATACCGCACACAGGCGTCTTGGTGAGGAGATGGGCTTTGATTGAATACGAATACGATCATGTTTTTATCGGGCAATTTGATAAAGAACCGATAATTAATTCTGACGAGGTATCCAATTATAAATGGGTTAATCCACTGAAATTGAGGAAATTAATTAATAAGGCACCTGGGGAATATATAGTTTGGTTTAAAAAAATCATTGATGGCTTTTCGAATCAAGACATTAAAGATTGGCAAAGGCAGCTTGATGGCAATGTAATTTATCTGCAATCACAGAATTGAATTATTAGATATGAATGCCTCATTGAAATTTACCAATACGCCGCAAGTCCTGACAAATAAGGTTGCGACACCTTTTTAAAACCATTTAATCAGGAAAACCTCATGAGTAGCTTTAATAATGTGTTTTACACTGATGTTGAGCCTGCTCCGCCTTATCACATTATTCGGGGGGGGGGAAACACCAACGACTACGAAAACAAAGTAGTACAGGTTTATTGCGAAGATCCGGAACGCTGGCGTAAAGCGATTGGTAATACGCTGTTATTCCAGTTTGGTGTTTACGATGATCCCGCCTCAAGGCCACCTATTTCGTTGGATGAATCAGGTATTCGTTATTTTGATCGTCAACTGCTGTTGGCTGGTTTGGAGACAAGGATCGAGCGGCCAGCGGTTCGGCGAATACTGGATATCGGTTGTGGCTGGGGCTATATCCTGAAATATCTGGCTGAATATTTTCCTGAGTGCGCGTGCTTGGACGGAGTGAATATCAGCGATCAACAGTTGAGGTATTGTGCCAAGTTTCACGCAGAACATGGGTTGGTTGAGCGTATTAATCTGTACTTGTGTAATGCGCAGGATATTGATCTGTTGCCTGACCCACAGGAACTTTATGACTTGGTGATTATCCGTGGTGTTATTTCGCATTTTCCTAACTCATTGTATGAAAAAGCCATGAACGCGCTGTTCAAACGTGTGCGGATTGGTGGCCGGGTGATTATTTCTGACAACCTCTATAATGTGGAACTGGATAGCTATAAATCGGATATTCCCGACATCATCGATCGCCTTGCCTGTAGTAATCGCAAAACACCTGCCTATTTCAGACAAGTGCTGGAGAGAAGTGGTTTCATTATCAAGGACATGAGGGTGTTGCCGTCCAATATTGATACAGTGCATTGGTTTCTGGATATCAAGGCTAACATCGAACGGAACTTTCCTGAAGGTGTGTGTGGTCCTCTGGAGGAGCTGCGTGTGATGGCTGAAAATTTATCGATCGCGCTGGTGAAAAACTATGTGTCGGTCTATAGCGTTATCGCACAGAAACTTTAACAAGCAGCTTGTTTGCTTTCGATTAGGTACAGCCACGTTATTATCCGGTGCTATTCAGCAGATTGCTGAGGGGGATTATAGTCTGGCGACACAATCTAGCTATGTTGCCAGTATTGGTAAAAATGCAACGGTAGAAATTGGTCAGCGCTTGATTGAAAAGATTGGTCAAGGTAGCCAGCAAATCAATGTCATGAGATTGATGTTAGAAACGCTGGATGTGGTTAAGGAATTGGCTGAACTGACAGCCGCGCATACGCACTACAACACAGGCATGCCGGAGAACGCCAGCGCCATTAGGAACACAGCCTATAAATCCGATGGATTGAAACAGAAATATTCTCCAGTGATTGGGTGAATATCATGCCGTTTGTATGAGATTTTTACGTTATTCCATAGGTTGATAACACCTTTTTTAAGGTGTAGACTGATTGTGTTAGCAGGAGAATGTCGCGCTATAACCGAGGCTACCAATCTCGCATAGCACAAAGACAAACCGCCCTATCCAAGGGTAAAAGTAAAAAACCAACCTCACCAGTTGGTTTTTTTATTTTTATCTACTCATCATTTTAATTGATTGAATCATCTGAAAATAAACCTATAATCAACGGCTGTTAGTTTGGGGTAGCGTTCTGACCTGTGTATCTCTGACGCAAGTTTTCGTAAGTCCTGGCTGAGTACAGGTGGTGCTGATTCAGTGTCTCGGTCAGAGCGCGATATTCTCCTGCTAACACAGATGAGGGCCAGCTGGACAGGCAGCGCAAAGGCAATGGCTGGTTAAGTCGTGCTCCTAACAGGAGCAAACGGGTGAAAACATTTATTGATATTGCTATCATCGTTCTCAAAGCGTTAGTTGCGCTTTTAGAGCTGATCCGTGCATTTCTGAAATAGATAACGGAAACGTAGCTAAGGCCATTTGGGTAACCTCCCGGTGGCCTTTAACATTTACCGCTTTTGATCAAGCCACGGTGTTTTATAATCTTTATCCTTCACAAAAATACTGATTTAAAAGCTTAAATTTGGCAATCCCTACTGGATTTGAACTAGGGGCTGTTGACGTTTTGAGAGGGCTTATTGAACAGCATGATGATTGGGTATCATTGCTTTCGCCAAAAACCAACCCTGCCTTACCATCATGCCGAGAACCATGTTATCAAAACCCCTATGGAATACGCTAGCTGTATTCATGCAACAAAGTGGACTGATTTATCACAAAGAAGAACATCACCTGACCTTTGAGGGGATCCTTTACCGCATGAGAACCGGTTGTCCCTGGCGTGACTTACCGCCTGAATTTGGGAAATGGAATACCGTCTTTCGACGTTTTAATGAATGGGCAAAGAAAGATATTTTTAATTTAATATTCAAATTGTTATCTGAATATTCTGATACGGAGTGGCTGTTCATTGATGGGAGTATTGTGCAGGTTCATCAACATAGTGCAGGCGCAGCCTCTAAAGAAAATGAATCGAGAGGAAAAAGTCGGGGTGGACGTTCAACCAAGATCCATTTAGCTGTAGACAGTTACGGTTTACCTGTACATTTTGAGCTTTCTGGGGGTCAAACACACGACATCGTTCATGCTGAAAGTCTGGTGTCACAGTCACCGCCATCGGATTTTGTGATTGCGGATAAGGGTTACGATAGCGAAGCCTTCAGGCTTACCGTGAAACATAAGGCGCAACACCGGTCATTCCCTATAAGAAAAACCGTCGAAAAGCCGATAAGCGTGTTGATACATGTTTATATCGTTACCGCCACTTGGTGGAAATTTCGTTGCCAGTGTAGGGAAAGAGGCCAATATCGAAATCGGGCAAAAGCTGATAGAGAAAATTGGTCTGCTTAAGCAGAGTATCGCCGGAACCAGGCAAGAAATCGTCGCGCCAGTGGTTTGGGTGGGCAGCCAGCAAATCAATGTCATGACATTGATGTTAGAAACGTTGGATGTGGTTAAGGAATTGGCTGAACTGACAGCCGCGCATACGCACTACAACACAGATATGCCGGAGAACGCCAGCACGATAAGGAACACGGCCTATAAATCAAGATGGGCTGAAGCAGAAATATTCTCCAGTGATTGGGTGAATATCGTCCATTTGTGTGAGGTTCTTTACGCTGTACTCTAGGTTGATATTTTATGCTATAGGTATTAGACTGGCTGTGTCAGTTAAGGAATATCGCGCTAGGACTGAGGCTACCAATCTCGGTAATAGCACAAAAGATCCCCCTGTCCTGTATGGGTAAAAATAGAAAAGCCAACTTCAGCAGTTGGCTTTTTTTGTTTTTACCAACTCATCATTTTAATTGATTGAACCATCTGAAAATAAACCTATAATCAACGGTTGTTAGTTTGGGTTAGCGTTCTGGCCTGTGTATCTCTGACGCAAGTTTTCGTAAGTCCTGGCTGAAGAACAGGTGGTGCTGATTCAGTGCCTCGGTCAGAGCGCGATATTCCTTAACTGACTTGATGGAAGCCAGCCGGACAGGCAGCGTAAAGGCAATGGCTGGTTAAGTCGTGCTCCTAACAGGAGCAAACGGGTGAAAGTATTTATTGACACTGCTATCATCGTTCTCAAAGCGTTAATCGCGCTTTTAGAGCTGATCCGTGCATTTCTGAAATAGATAACGGAAACGTAGCTAAGGCCATCGGGGTAACCTCCCGGTGGCCTTTAACATTTACTGCCTTTGATCAAGCCACAGTGCCTTATAATTTTCTACCCTTCACAAAACGCAACCAGATGCATGCAGCGTCATTCACTCACAACCTACTAAGCCACTCTTGTTTAAGTGGCCTAATGTACTGATCTAACAGCTTAAATTTGGTAATCCCTGCTGGACTTGAATTCGTGCTCAAGCGATTATTGCTCCGGTAGTATAAACGGCACTACACCGCACCCGCCTGCACGTTTTGGATCAAAAAATTTTTTCAGCTTTAAAATCCTACAAGGCGAACGGTCAGGCCGCGCCAGCACTGGTATTGTGAGAGAAGTAGCAAACTGAAATGATTGAAAAGATTTTCAGGAAATTTCAGTTTTTGGATTAAAAGAGGATCACGGGGAAAATATCAGTGCATGGATATTAAAGGAAAAAATTCTATTTTACGTGGGTGAATGGATCACAGAATAAAGCCGCGCTAAATTATGAAGTTGAGTCAGAGCGCGGCTTTACAAGATATGCAGACCTGAAATTATTTTCTCTTTTGAATGATGACAAAGAAGAAAGAGAAAATGTTAAAGTGCGCTTAACTCATTAATTAGCGCGGGATTACGTTCAAGCATTTTAAGCAATTTAAGTGATGAGCCAGAAGGAATACGGCGGTGTTGTTCCCAGCTTTGAATTAGGGATGCAGAGACACCAACAGCTTCGGCAAATTCACTTTGCTTTAACCCAAAGGTTTCGCGTAGGTTTTTTACATCAGGCAGACGATGGCGATGAATATTTTCAGCAGGAACAGCAAGCTCTCCTTTTTCAATCGCTACCATCTGATTCATGCTTTCAATCAGATCGTCAAAAAGTTTTTTGTCCATAGTTTCTCCGCTGTATGAACATTGCCGCGTATCTACGCGGCGTTGATTATTGCAATTTATTACTGATGGCTTTAAGTACTTCTTTTTCTTTTGGGGTTAAATCATCTTTTTTATTTTTAGGGTAAATCAAAAGAAGATAGAGCCTCCCAGTTCTGGTTATGGTGTAGTAGATGATTCTGACACCGCTACGTTTTCCCATCCCTTCTCGCTGCCAACGAATCTTTTTACATCCTCCAGTGGCGCTAATGGTACTGCCTTGTTCATGGTTCTTTAGTAAGTGCTCCTGTAGTTGTCTAAATTCATCATCGGTTAACAGTTCTGCCCGTTCTCGACTAAATACGGGAGTTTCGATAAAAACTAGGTATTCCATAAAACACATCCTTGCCCGTCTATGGAAAATATTATATTCGTACTGTGTACGATTGTCAAAGTAAAATCGTACACAGTACGAAATTTTAATGTGCATGGAAAACAGTACTAGCTGTGTGGGAGATATCGCAACCTGAAAGATTTGAAAAGATTTTCAGGAAATTTTAGTTTTTGGATCAAGGGAGGATCACGAACGAAAAGTTAACGCAATGATAGTGGAAGGATATTTCTATTTTGCGTGAGAAATTATGAAGGGAATCCAAAAGAAATTTCAAAACATAGTCACTGTGCGGCTTTGCGGTCATTAGAAAATTGACATGAACTGAATCAGTAAATATATTTTTGCTGACGGGAAAAATTTTTTTCCTTTTGGTTCGTTTGGACAAAAAATAGTCTTAATGGGGCATGAAAATTTTCTCAGGGGACACTGACTAAAAGACATAAAAAAACCACTCGTTGTTGAGTGGTCTATCTATCTGTTTTCACAGCTAAAATCTGGTGGCCCCTACTGGACTTGAACCAGTGACCAAGCGATTATGAGAACCATGATAGGGGTTTTAAAATCAATAAGTTACAATAAAATCAAAAAGTTATGTAGCGATAGTTGCTATTGGTTATTGATGGTTTGAGTTCTCAGGGGACACAAAAGGGGCAAGACACCCCTTATATCATGCAGCTAAGGGATTAAGTCTAACTGCATCATCAAGATGGTCTGGGGCAAAGTGAGCATAGCGCATAGTCATCTTAATATCTGTATGGCCTAGTATTCGTTGTAATACCAAAATGTTTCCCCCTTTCATCATGAAATGGCTAGCAAATGTATGCCTTAACACATGGGATAACTGACCGTCAGGAAGCTCTATACCTGTCCTTCTTATAGCTGTTCTAAACGCTGAATAGCATGATGAAAATAAACTACCGCGTTTTTTAGGAAAAGTGTTATACAACTCTTCACTGATTGGTACTGTTCGGTTTCGATTACCTTTGGTTTTGGTAAAGGTGATGCGATATTGGCTAACCTGAGAAGCCCTTAATTTTTCAGCTTCCGACCAACGCGCACCAGTAGAAAGGCAAATTTTAACTACGGTCAGTAAATGCTTGGATCTACTTTTTTCACATTCTTCTAATAGTTTTTTAGTCTCCTCGTTAGTCAGAAAAGCCATTTCGCTTTCTTCGGTTTTAAACGGGCGGATATTTTTTAAGGGATTATCATATGTCCAGATACCAAGCCTATTAAGTTCATTGAACATAGCACGGAAATAAGAAAGTTCAAGGTTTACCGTTCTTGGTGCGACCTTAGAAACACGAGATGTTCTGGCTAGTTTTCCAGAAAGACGTTTTTCTCGATAGGATGAAAATAACTGTGCAGTGAATTCAACAGCTTTAGGATCGCCCATACATTCACAAGCATATAGCATTGCGTTCTGGCGCTTCTCTCCATCATCCAAAGTGATGCCGTGTGACTCATACCAAGTCACAACTAATTCAGAAACTTTACGGCGGTCTTCTTTACTGTCTAGCCAAGGTTGATTATCAACCGACTCTAAAATATAACGCTCATAGGCTAATGCTTCACCTTTAGTCGTAAAGCTTTTTCTAATCCGTTTCCCAATACCGTTTTTTTTACCCTCTGGGTAAAAATCTAAGCGCCATTTTCCATCAGCTTGTTTGGTCAGTGCCATTTTTCGAGATTCCGACTATTTAGTTAACCGATCATGAAAATAATATTTTTTATGATCCTTTGATGAAATCATTGTTTGTATTTTTCCAACAGAAAAGGTTTTATATTCATTTCTTAAATGGCAGTAACCAGAGATTGTGAACATTCCAAATAGCTTGTTAGTTTTTCCCAAAATCCTTAGTGGTTAGGGCTCATTAATATCTTCCCAGATGAGCGCTTTACCTTCTGACATTTCGCTGTGGTTCTACCGGCTACAGGGTTATTACTTTCTCCTTCTGATTTTTTACGGGATAGCAAAATCCAGTGATAAGATAAGGGGGAGAAAGCAATTTTTAGTAAAGGTAGATAAATAACAACTGCAAGAGTTGACACACCATGATCAACGTTTGTAGAAATAATAACAAAGAT
>NZ_JBHFKW010000037.1:0-45504 GCF_042879395.1 Photorhabdus sp. RM322S | reverse complement strand
AGCCGACCCTGGCCGCTGAAGTCAGCGCGCAATTTCACGCTTTTTGGGCGAGTACACCAAAAGATATTGCCGGACCCTCTTTCTGCGAACAATTTGATAATCAGCATGGTCGCCGGGAACATCGCCGATGCTGGCAATTCCCTGTGGGTGAGCAGATGCCCATTTGTCAGAAATGGAAAGCAAAGACGATAATAGCAGTTCAATCTGAGCGGACAGAAAAAGGACGTGGGCATGATTTTGTCCGATTTTATATCAGTAGCCAGCCAATGAATGCGGAGAAAGCCTTGCAAGCGACACGCTCTCACTGGTTGGTGGAAAATCATTTACACGGGTCACTTGATGTTGCGTTTCGAGAAGATAAACTCCAGGCCCGGATGGGATTTGCGGGTGAAAATTTAGCTGTACTAAGAAAATGGATTTTGAACATGCTGAAACAGAATAAATCCCGTAATTTAAGCATGGAAAATAAACGCAGGCTCTGTTGTTTAAATGATGATTATTTATTCGAATCCTTGGGTTTGTTTATATAATGAGCTTTGATGCGTTAGCCCTGTCACATAAGCCCAGTCTTTCACCAACTATTCATGCCGGGAACGGTGTAACTGATATCCCACCCTTCTTTGACAAGACGGATAACCGCCTGTGTGGTGGGCAGAAGATTCGCGGTCAGATAAGCGATAAGTTCCTGAGTCTGTGTTTCGCTGAGATGGTTCTGAGAGCCGCCGTTTTCGGGTTTCAGTTTGCGGTGATTAAGGTCATCGCTGATATGACGATTAACGGTCGTTTCATGAAGACGCAGGGCCTGAGCGATCATAACTGAACTCCAGCCCTCAGAGGCCAGCAGAACCGCTTTTATGCGATCACACTCCCTCTTATCACGGCAGGTGTGATGGAGGTGTTCAAGTTCGGCTTTTTGTTCATTGGTAATGAATATTTTCATGACTGATACAACTCAAGTGCCCCACCGTTTTTTTATGCTCTCCTGTTTCACCTTCCTTGATAAAGATCGCTGTTATTGCGATTAGGTACCATTCCGGCATATAAGTAATTAACGTCAACATGTGTGCCTTTTCGGTATACATCTATAATCACGTGAGCTTTTTTAAGTTCAATTTTGTTGATTCAGGGTACAACCTGTAAGCAAACAGTATCACAAATAAATTTGATATTAAGGGTAACATAGATTTTTACATACCGAATAATTTTTAAGGAAATTATATCTGACTGACAGAATTAATGGATATATATTCCTAATATTATAGTCAGCTTGTTTTTATATTAATCTTTATCAGGCTAAAATACTGACTATTTATAGATATTGGCTGGAAGCTGTAATTTCATGTCACTCATTCTGCCATCAATGGAAATCAAATATATATTTGGATAAGTAATTATTTATGTTATTTTTTATTTTGATATTGTTTATTTCAGGTATTAAATTCAATTGATTTTCATATTTATAATATTTTTCTATTATTGCAAAGGAATATATACGAAAAATTAGTATTAATTTGAAATTATTTACCATCGGTGTTAAATATAATTAGCGTTTACATTAGTTGTATAATTTGATTATTATAAAATAATATGTAGTGAAGCTAGTTTATGTTTTATATGGGAAAATATACATGGGTTTATTGTAACGTTATGATAAATAATATTTTATTGGATTTTTCTTGTTCCTTGGTTATTGGAGGCTATTGATATTTATAAACATCTAATTTTATCTGAAATAATTTCAGTCAGATATTAATACTAAACGGAAAAAATACAGCAAGGACTTAGCGCTCATGCCAGTAGATATATTCAATAGATCCATTTTTATTTAGTTATGGAATTCAGCGTTGGCCAATAAAAAATTGACGTAAATCAAAGGCGCTTATCTAAAAAACAGGAAAAAATGGAATACCTTATTTCGGTTCATCTGATGAACCATTTATTCCGTTGTCAGGAAAATTATCGTCGCAAAATTGTTAATTATGCGGATGTTAACCGGGCTATTACATCCAACAGCTGAGAGAAAGTATTGCTGGAGTATCTTTTGATGCCTGATGTGCTCGTTGTTATTTTTCCGAAAAGTAAAAGAAAAACATTTTTGATGGTTGTTGGAAATAACAGTTTTCAAATATCCAATAGATTCTTGAGGTAGTAAGCAGATGAAAGACAGTATTATCAGAAAGGAAAATACCCTTCAAGCGGGGTTAGTGAGTGTGTCATCAGAAAAGGTGAGTGATGGCATATTTGCGCGAAAGTTTAATGGGTTATCTGAGGCTGAACGCACATTGTTGCTGGAAACCTGGAACGCCACAGAAACCCCGTATCCTGACCATTTATGTATTCATCAGTTGTTTGAACAACAGGCAGAGAAAACCCCAGCAGCCACGGCGTTAATCTCCAAGGATCAGATCCTGAGTTATGCGGAACTGAATGCCCGCGCTAACCGGCTGGCCTGTCAACTGATTGAACAGGGTGTGTACCCGGATGACCACGTGGCGATTCTGTTAGAACGTTCGGTTGAACTGGTAGTGGCTCAGTTGGCTATCCTTAAGGCCGGTGCGGTTTATGTCCCTGTCGATCCCAACGTACCGAATGAGCGGAAAAGCTGGCTGATAAACGATTGTGCTGCCAAATTACTGCTTACTGATATGCAGACGGAAACCCCGGCTGACTTGGTTATTCCGCGGCTCCGTCTTACCCCCGAGACAGAACCGATCCGGGAAGAAGAGCGTTGCAATCTTGATTTATTGGGTTCCAGTACCGGGCCGGCGTATATCATGTACACCTCCGGTTCGACGGGGACACCCAAAGGGGTCATCGTGCCTCATCGGGCTGTTGTCCGGATGGTCATCAATAATGGCTATGCTGACATCAAACCCAATGACCGAATTGCCTTCGCCGCTAACCCGGCTTTCGATGCCAGCACCTTCGAAGTTTGGGCACCGTTGCTCAACGGTGCTGCGCTGGTGGTTATTGATCATACTACGTTGCTGACGCCGCTGGATTTTGTCCAGGCGTTACAGGCGCATTGCATTACGGTCCTGTGGCTGAGTGTCGGGCTGTTTAACCGGCTGGTGGCAGAGCTGTCCCCGGTGTTGCCTCAACTTAAAATGCTGCTGGTTGGGGGAGATGTCCTCGATCCGTATGTCATTACTCAAGTGCTGCGTAAGAACTCGCCACAACAGTTGTTGAATGCCTACGGTCCGAGTGAGGGAACTACGTTTACCACGACCTACCGTATTGACGCGTTAACGTCGGGGACGATTTCTATCCCTATTGGTCGACCCATTGCTAACACCCGGATTTATTTGCTGGATGCCGACGGCCAGCCGGTACCACTGGGGATGACCGGTGAGATTTATGTCGGGGGTGACGGAGTGGCCTGCGGTTATTTCAATCGCCCTGAACTGACCGTTGAACGCTTTCTCACAGACCCATTTAGCGATAAACCGAATGCGCGTATGTACCGGACCGGGGATTTGGCCCGTTATCTGCCGGACGGTAATCTGGAATTCCTGGGCCGTAACGACCAGCAGGTGAAAATCCGCGGTTTCCGGATTGAACCGGGGGAAATTGAGGCCCGGCTGGTGGAATATCCGGCGATACGTGAAGCTGTGGTACAGGCGTTAGGGGAGGGACAGGACAAACAATTGGTTGCCTATGTGCTGACCCAAGAGAATGACGGATTGGCTGCCCGCCTGCGTGAATACCTGAGTGCGCGGTTGCCGGATTATATGGTACCAGTGGCGTTTGTGCGTCTGGATGAATTCCCATTGACGCCGAATGGCAAACTGGATCGCCGGGCGTTGCCGGCACCGGGGGAGGACGCCTTCGCCCGTCAGGTTTATGCCGCGCCGCTAGGAGAGATGGAGATTGTTCTGGCGACCCTTTGGCGCGAATTACTGGGTATTGAGCGAATTAGCCGACATGACAGTTTCTTTGCGTTGGGCGGTCATTCTCTGCTCGGCGTAAGGCTGATTGAACGCCTGCGCAGCCTGGGATTGACACTGGCCGCCCGTAACCTGTTCCAGTGCCCGGTGCTGTCAGAATTGGCCCAGACATTGGCGCAACATCAGGTTGTCGTGGTGCCGCCCAATATCATCACATTAGCGACCACGGCGTTGACGCCAGAAATGTTGCCACTGATTGATCTGACTCAGCCTGAGATTGACCACATTGTTGAACAGGTGCCGGGCGGGATCGCCAATATTCAGGATATCTATGCCCTATCACCGTTGCAAGACGGTATCTTGTTCCATCATCTACTGGCGGAGGAAGGTGATCCCTATCTGCTGGCCTATCCGATGATTTTTGCTGACCGTGCGCTGCTGGACCGCTATCTGGTGGCGATGCAACAAGTGGTTGATCGCCATGATATCCTGCGGACCGCATTTATCTGGCAGGGGTTATCTGCACCGGCGCAGGTGGTCAGGCGTCAGGCGTCTTTATCGGTTACTGAACTGATCCTGGACCCGGCTGACGGGCTGGTTGGTGAGCAATTGGCTCACCGTTTTGACCCGCATCAGTATCGTTTTGATCTGAGTCAGGCCCCATTGTTGTGCTTTGTGGTGGCGCAGGAAACCGATGGCCGCTGGCATGTGCTGCAATTGCAGCATCACCTGATTGGCGACCATACGACAATGGAAGTGATGCACCGTGAAGTGCAGGTCTGTCTTGCCGGGCAGGGCGACAACTTGCCGGTACCGGCACCTTTCCGCAATCTGGTGGCACAGGCCCGGCTGGATGTCAATCAGGCAGAGCATACCCGCTTCTTTACCGACATGCTGGTTGACGTGGATGAGCCGACGTTGCCGTTTGGCCTGATTGAGGTGCATCGTGACGGTTCGCAGGTCACACAATCGCACCGGATGTTATCGTCGGAGCTAAATGATCGCCTTCGTCAGCAGGCAAAACGTCTGGGTGTCAGTGTGGCAACATTGTGTCATCTGGCCTGGGCGCAGGTACTGTCACGGACCAGCGGGCAGAAGAAAGTGGTGTTCGGCACCGTGCTGTTTGGGCGTATGGCAGCGGGGGAAGGGGCTGACAGCGGCATGGGGCTGTTTATCAATACCTTGCCGCTGCGGCTGGATATGGATGACACGCCGGTACATGACAGTGTACGGCTGGCACAGTCCCGGCTGGCCGGATTGTTGGATTATGAACATGCATCACTGGCGCTGGCCCAGCGTTGCAGTGGGGTAGCGGGCGGCACGCCACTGTTTAGTGCCCTGTTGAACTACCGGCATAATGAGCAGCCGCTGATCTCTCATGAGGCTGTACCGGGTATCGAATTCCTGGGTGAACAGGAGCAGACCAACTACCCGTTTGTGCTGTCGGTGGAGGATGGTGGCACAACGCTGGGGCTGACGGTCCAGGTGGTAGCGCCGTTTGAGCCAGACCGGGTATGCGGTTATATGCAACAGTCGCTGGTAAGTCTGGCAGAAGCGCTGGAGCGAGCGCCGGAAATGCCGGTACAGGCACTGAACATTCTGCCTGAAACGGAACGCGCGTTATTGCTGGAAACCTGGAACGCGACTGAAACACTGTATCCTGAGCAGTTATGCATTCATCAGTTGATTGAACAACAGGTAGAAAGAACGCCTGACGCCACCGCGTTGGTGTATGAAGGACAGCTCCTGAGTTATGCCGAATTGAATGCCAATGCCAACCGGCTGGCCCATCAACTGATGGCACTGGGAATAGCACCGGATCAGCGGGTGGCGATCTGCATGGCAAGTTCACCGGCGCGGGTGGTGGGATTGTTGGCGGTGCTGAAAGCCGGTGGCGCCTACGTGCCGCTGGACCCGACTTATCCGGGTGAACGTCTGGCGCATATTCTGAATGATGCGGCTCCCTCAATAATATTGGCTGATGTAACCGGACGGGTAGCGTTGGGTGAGGAGGCGCTTACCGGGCTGACTCTGCTTGATCCGAATACCTTGCCTGATCAATCGGACAGCAACCCGAAAGTACCGGCGCTGACTTCCCGTCATCTGGCCTATGTGATTTACACCTCCGGTTCTACCGGCGTGCCCAAAGGGGTGATGGTTGAACATGGTGGGCTGGTCAATCTTATTCGGGATAAAATTGTCCAGTTTGGTATTCATTCCGGTAACCGGGTGTTGCAGTTCGCTTCATTTGGTTTCGATGCCAGTGTCTGGGAAACCATGATGGCGCTGACCGGTGGCGCGAGTCTGGCTATTCCGGCCGACACGGTTCGTCAGGATCCGCATCGCCTCTGGCATTATCTGGAAGAGCAGGCGGTGACCCACGCTTGTTTAACTCCGGCTCTGCTGCGGGATGGCGCTGATTTACCGGCGCTGACGATAAAGCCGACGGTGATACTGGGCGGTGAAGCGCCCAGCCCGGCACTACTCCAGACATTGAGCCGTCAGGCCACGCTGTTCAATGCCTATGGCCCGACAGAAATTACCGTGTGTGCCACCCACTGGCGTTGTCCGTCAAACTATGCTGATGCGTTGGCACCTATTGGGCGTCCGACAGCGAATACCCGGATTTATCTGCTGGATGACGATGGTCAGCTAGTGCCCTTGGGGGCGGTGGGGGAGCTGTACATTGGTGGTACCGGTGTGACGCGCGGTTATCTCAATCTCCCTGACTTGACCGACGAACGTTTTCTGGCTGACCGGTTTAGTGATGCAACTGATGCGAGAATGTATCGCAGCGGGGATTTGGCTCGTTATTTGCCGGATGGCAATCTGGTGTTTGTTGGCCGTAATGACCAGCAGGTTAAAATCCGTGGATTCCGGATTGAACCGGGTGAAATCGAAGCCCGGTTGACAGAATATCCTGCGGTGCGCGAAGCGTGGGTGCTGGCGCTGGGTGACGGGCAGGACAAACGTCTGGTCGCTTATGTTGTGGCGGAAGAAGCTAACGGATTAGCTGCCCGTTTGCGTGAACATCTGAGTGCTATTTTGCCTGATTATATGGTGCCGGCGACTTTTGTGCGTCTGGACGCCTTCCCGCTGACCCCGAATGGCAAGCGGGATCGTCAGGCATTACCGGCTCCGGGTGAAGATGCCTTTGCCCGTCAGGTTTACGAAGCACCACAAGGAGAGACAGAAACTGCACTGGCGGCTATCTGGCGTGAATTATTAGGCATTGAGCAGATCAGCCGGCATGACAACTTCTTTGCGCTGGGGGGGCATTCACTGTTGGCGGTACGGGTCATGAATCGTATCGCTGCTTTCGGTGTTGAACTGCCGCTGGTTGCCTTATTTACGTCACCGTCACTTGCGGCCTTTGCGGAGAGGATCTGTGCCCAGCGCAATGTGGAAGGGGGGAGATTATCTGAAATTGTTCCCGTCTCCCGTGAGAGTGCTTTACCGCTGTCATTCGCTCAACAGCGTCTGTGGTTTCTGGCGCAGTTTGATGGCGTCAGTGATACCTATCATATTCCGCTGGAATTGCATTTACGTGGTCAGCTTAATATTACCGCCTGGCAGCAGGCGCTGAATCGTCTGTTTGCCCGCCACGAAGCGCTGCGTTCAGTCTTTATCATGGTTGACGGGCAGCCTCAGGTTAAACTGTTACCGGCGGAGTTTGGTCTGCCGGTGAAACAATACGATCTGCGTAACGCGCTTGAAGTCGATGAGCAACTTAAGCTTCTGTGCGTACAGGAGGCGGAAACGCCGTTTGATCTTGCCCGTGGTCCCCTAATCCGTTGCGCGCTGATACAACGGGCCGATGAGGATTACATCTTCTTGCTGACCCAGCATCACATTGTGTCCGATGGTTGGTCCTTAGAGATATTGACATCAGAACTGGGCGCACTTTATACGGCCTACTTAAATGAACAGCCTGATCCCTTGCCACCATTGGCGATTCAATATCCTGATTATGCTGTCTGGCAGCGTAAGGTGTTCTCTGGTGAAGGGTTGCGGGTGCAAAGTGAGTACTGGCACCACACGCTGGCCGATGCTCCGGTATTGCTGGAATTGCCGACAGATCGGCCCCGTCCATCCCGGCAATCATTTACCGGCGGCCGGATACCGGTGCAGATTGATGCCACGTTGGTACAGGCCCTGAAACAGCTGGGAAAACAGCACGGCACCACATTATTTATGACATTGCTGACCGCCTGGGCGGCATTATTGTCGCGCCTGTCCGGGCAGGATGATCTGGTGATCGGCATACCGAGCGCCAACCGCAACCGGCGGGAAATCGAGCTGCTGATCGGCTTCTTTGTCAATACCCTGGCGTTGCGTATTGATTTGTCCGGTACACCGGATATGGTCACGCTGCTCCGGCGTGTGCGGCAGACGACACTGGGCGCGCAGGAGCATCAGGATCTGCCTTTCGAGCAGGTGGTTGAGATTGTACAACCGCCCCGCAGACCGGAACATACCCCGCTATTTCAGGTGATGTTCGCCTGGCAGGAGAGCGACACCGAAGCGTGGCAACTGCCGGGATTAGCGGTGACGCCAGTCGTACAGGGATACGATATTGCTAACTTCGATCTGCAACTAGAATTGACGGAAAAGGCGGGCGAGGTTGTTGGGGAGCTGAATTATTCTTCTGCCCTGTTCAACCCTGAAACGATTGAAAGACAGGTCGGCTATTTGCAGGCCCTATTGCGGGCGATGGTGAACCATCCTCAGCAATCAGTCACGACCGTCAATATCTTGTCATCCACTGAGCGGACATTATTACTGGAAACCTGGAATGCCACCGCAGCGCCGTATCCGGAACAGTTGTGTGTTCATCAGTTGGTTGAACAACAGGTGGAGAAGACCCCGGACGCCATAGCGGTAAATTATGAAAATCATATGCTTAGTTATGCCGAACTGAATGCCCGCGCCAACCGGCTGGCGCATCAGCTTATTGCATTAGGTGTAATACCTGATCAACCGGTAGCCATTTGTGTGACACGATCACTGGAAAGAGTCGTGGGATTGCTGGCGGTGTTGAAAGCGGGCGGGGCTTATGTGCCATTAGATCCGGCTTATCCGGGTGAACGTCTGACTTATCTGCTCACTGATGCTGCGCCAACGATTTTACTAGCAGATGATATCGGACGGGCAGCATTGGGTGAAGAAACACTGGCAACGCTAACCGTGCTCGATCCGAATACCCTGCCGGACCAACCGGACAACAACCCGCAGGTCCCTGATCTCACCTCACGGCATCTGGCGTATGTCATCTACACTTCCGGCTCCACTGGCAGACCGAAAGGGGTGATGATCGAACATCAGAGTGTGGTTAACCTGACGCTGGAACAAATTGTCCAGTTTGATGTTGGTATAACCAGCCGGATGTTGCAATTTGCCTCATTTGGTTTTGATGCCAGCGTCTGGGAAATTATGATGGCGTTGAGCAGTGGGGCTATGTTGGTTATTCCGACTGAAACAATCCGGCAAGACCTGCACCGTCTCTGGTATTACCTGGAAGAACAGAAAGTAACGCACGCCTGCCTGACACCGGCCATGTTCCACGATGGTGCCGGTTTACCGGCGATAACCATAAAGCCCACATTAATATTCGCAGGAGAAGCGCCGGCTACCGCCCTGTTTCAGACATTGTGCGATCAAGCCGATCTGTTCAATGCTTATGGCCCGACGGAAATCACTGTTTGTGCCACCATCTGGAATTGCCCATCAGACTATACCGGGGGATTAATTCCCATCGGCAGTCCGACGGCCAATAAGCGTCTTTATCTGCTGGATAAACACGGTCAGCCGGTGCCGTTGGGCGCAGTAGGTGAGTTATATATTGGCGGTGTCGGTGTAGCGCGTGGTTATCTCAATCGCCCTGAACTGACCGCCGAACGTTTCCTCACTGATCCGTTTAGTGATGACGTTGATGCTCGGATGTATCGCACTGGGGATTTAGCCCGTTACCTGCCGGACGGCAATTTAGTGTTTGCCGGCCGTAATGACCAGCAGGTTAAAATCCGAGGTTTCCGTATTGAGCCGGGGGAAATTGAGGCGCATCTGACCGAACATCCAGCGGTGAGCGAAGCGTTGGTACTGGCGTTGGGTGACGGTCAGGATAAGCGTTTAGTTGCCTATGTAGTCGCGGAGCAGGATAACGGATTGGCCGCCAGTCTGCGTGAACATCTGAGTGATATTTTACCTGACTATATGGTACCGGCGGCTTTTGTGCGTCTGGATACTTTCCCGTTGACGCCGAACGGTAAGTTAGATCGCCGGGCGTTGCCGGTGCCTGATCAACATGCCTTTGCCCGCCAGATTTACGAAGCGCCGCAAGGGGAAATTGAGAGTGCGCTCGCCACTATCTGGCGTGAATTACTGGCAGTTGAACAGGTTGGCCGGCACGACAGCTTCTTTGCGCTGGGTGGTCACTCGCTGCTGGCTGTCAGGATGATTGAACGTTTGCGGCGTATGGGGCTGGGCGTATCGGTCCAAACGCTATTCGAGCATCCGACACTCAGTGTTTTGGCCCAGTCTCTGGCGCAACATTGTGAAATCCCGGTACCTGACAACCGTATTACACCGGATACTCTTGTGCTGACGCCAGAAATGCTGCCGTTGATTGATCTGACTCAGCCTGAGATTGACCGCATAGTTGAACAAGTTCCGGGAGGGATTGCCAACATTCAGGATATCTATGCCTTGTCACCGCTACAGGATGGTATTTTATTTCACCATTTACTGGCAAACGAAGGCGATCCTTATCTGCTGATAACCCAACAGGCTTTTGCGGATCGATCTTTACTGGACCGTTATCTGGCCGCGGTTCAACAGGTGGTTGACCGCCATGATATCCTGCGTACTGCTTTTATCTGGGAAGGGCTATCAGCGCCGGCTCAGGTGGTTTGTCGTCAGGTTCCCTTGTCCATCACAGAATTGACACTCAATCCGGCTGACGGATCGATCAGTGACCAACTGGCCCAACGTTTTGATCCGCGCCGACATCGTATTGACCTGAGTCAGGCTCCGTTGTTGCGCTTTGCAATTGCTCAGGATACTGATGGCCGCTGGATCCTGCTGCAACTACTGCATCACCTGATTGGCGACCATACCACGCTGGAAGTGATGAACAGCGAAGTGCAGGCATATCTTACCGGACGGGGAGACAGCTTACCGGCTTCGACACCTTTCCGTCATCTGGTGGCGCAGGCCCGATTGGGCACTGGCCAGTCAGAACATACCCGTTTCTTTACCGATATGTTGGAGACGGTGGATGAGCCGACGCTGCCGTTCGGCTTGACGGAAATACACCATGACGGCTCGCAGGTGATGGAATCGCACCGGATACTGACGCCTGCACTGAATAGTCGTCTGCGTAATCAGGCTCGGCGTTTGGGGGTCAGTGTGGCGGCGCTGTGTCATTTGGCCTGGGCGCAGGTGTTGTCGCGTACCAGTGGTCAGAAGCAAGTAGTGTTTGGCACGGTGTTGTTTGGGCGTATGCAGGCTGGCGAAGGTGCCGACAATGGCATGGGACTGTTTATTAATACCCTGCCGTTACGGTTGGATATGGATGAAACCCCGGTGCGGGAGAGTGTACAGACCGCCCATACCCGATTGGCGGGATTATTAGCGCATGAACATGCATCACTGGCGCTGGCTCAACGTTGCAGTGGGGTAGCCAGTGGGACACCGCTGTTCAATGCGTTGTTGAATTATCGGCATAATACCCAGCCGGTCACGCCGGATGAAATCATCAGCGATATTGAATTCCTTGGCGCACAGGAGCGGACCAACTACCCGTTTGTGTTGTCGGTAGAGGATGGTGGTTCCGATTTGGGGTTGACTGCTCAGGTCGTGCAGCCATTTAATCCGGAAAGGATATGTGGTTATATGCAACAGGCGCTGGAAAGTCTGGTGATAGCACTTGAACAGACGCCGGAAACGCCGGTACAGACGTTGGAGATCCTGCCGGAAACCGAGCGCACATTGTTGCTGAAAACCTGGAATGCGACCGAAACAACCTATCCTGACCCACTGTGCATTCATCAACTGTTTGAACAACAGGTGGAGAATGCCCCGGACTCTACCGCGTTAGTATATGAAAACCAATCCCTTAGCTATGCGGAATTGAATACCCGTGCCAACCGGCTGGCGCATCAGCTGATCGCGCTGGGTGTCGCACCGGATCAACGGGTGGCGATTTGCGTGGCAAGTTCACCGGCGCGGATAGTGGGGCTGCTGGCAATATTGAAAGCGGGTGGTGCCTACGTGCCGCTGGATCCGGCTTATCCGGGTGAGCGTCTGATTCATATTTTGACCGATGCGGCACCGGCTATTTTATTGGCAGATAATACCGGACGTTCAGCATTAAATGAGCAAATGCTTGCACAGCAAATTGTTCTTGACCCGAATTCATTGCCTGATCAGCCGGACAACAATCCACAAGTTTCTGCATTGACCTCCCGTCATCTATCGTATGTGATTTACACCTCCGGCTCGACCGGTACGCCGAAAGGCGTGATGGTTGAACATGGTGGGCTGGTCAACCTGATCCGGGATAAAATCGCCCAGTTCGCCATTCATTCTCATAGCCGGATGTTGCAATTCGCTTCATTTGGTTTCGATGCCAGTGTCTGGGAAATTATGATGACATTAGGCAGTGGTGCCAGTTTGGCTATTCCTGATGATGCTGTTCGTCAGGACCCGCACCGCCTCTGGCATTATCTGGCAGAGCAATCGGTGACGCACGCTTGTTTGACACCCGCCCTGCTGCGGGATGGCGCTGATTTACCGGCGATGACCATCAAACCAACATTAATACTGGGTGGTGAAGCGCCCAGTGTGGCCTTGCTCCAGACTCTGAGTGGCCGGGCCACGGTATTCAATGCTTATGGCCCGACAGAAATAACCGTTTGTGCCACCGCCTGGCGTTGCCCGTCAGATTATCGGGATGAATTTATTCCTATTGGACGTCCAACCGCCAATACCCGTGTTTATCTGCTGGATGCCTGCGGCCAGCCGGTGCCTTTGGCAGCGGTGGGTGAGCTGTATATTGGTGGTACGGGTGTGGCGCGTGGCTATCTCAATCGCCCTGAACTGACCGGCGAACGTTTCCTGACTGATCCGTTTAGTGACGCAACCAATGCAAGGATGTATCGCACCGGGGATTTGGTTCGCTACCTGCCGGACGGCAATCTGGTATTTGTTGGCCGTAACGACCAGCAGATTAAAATCCGTGGTTTCCGGATTGAACCGGGAGAAATCGAAGTTCGGCTGACAGAATTTTCTGCGGTACGTGAAGCGCTGGTATTGGCTCTGGGTGATGGGCAGGACAAACGTCTGGTTGCCTATGTGGTGGCAGAAGCGGATGACGGGCTGGTTAACCGTCTGCGTGAACATCTGAGCGCGTCGTTGCCTGACTACATGGTACCGGCGGCCTTTGTACGTCTGGACGCATTTCCGCTGACACCTAACGGCAAACTGGATCGCCGGGCGCTACCGGTACCGGGGGAGGAAGCCTTTGCGCGCCAGATTTACGCAGTGCCACAAGGGAAAATGGAAACCGCACTCGCCGCTATTTGGCATGACTTACTGGGCGTTGAGCAGATAAGCCGGTATGACAGCTTCTTTGCCTTGGGTGGTCATTCATTGCTTGCGGTGCGGATGGTTGAACGCTTGCGTAACCTGGGTTTAACGCTGGCAGTACGTGACCTGTTCCAATCTCCGGTACTGGCTGAACTTGCTCAAACCTTGAAACTGAATCAGGGCGAAGGTGTGCCTGCCAACGTCATTACATCGGCAACGGTGGAGTTGACACCGGAAATGTTACCGTTGATTGATCTCACTCAATCTGAGATTGATCACATCGTCGAACAGATACCGGGCGGGATCAGCAATATTCAGGATATCTATGCGTTGTCGCCGTTACAGGACGGCATTCTATTCCATCATCTATTGGCAAACGAAGGCGACCCCTATTTATTGGCAGGTCAGATGGCTTTCGCTGATCGGCCTCTGTTGGACCGTTATCTGGCTGCGGTTCAACAGGTGATCAACCGCCATGACATCCTGCGTACCGCTTTTATCTGGGAAGGGTTATCTGTTCCTGCTCAGGTGGTTTGCCGTCAAGTGCGATTGTCGGTGACTGAACTGACACTGGATCCAACTGACGGGCCAGTCAGTGACCAGTTAGCGCAACATTTTGATCCGCGCCGGCATCGTATTGATTTGGGACAGGCACCGTTGTTGCGCTTTATTGTGGCACCGGAGACCGATGGCCGCTGGATTGTACTGCAACTGATGCATCATCTGATTGGTGACCATACCGCGCTGGATGTGATGAGCAACGAAGTTCAGGCCTATCTTGATGGACAGCTTGACGGACAAGAAAGCAATCTGCCTGCACCGGCACCTTTCCGCAATCTGGTGGCGCAGGCCCGGCTGGGGGTGAGTCAGGAGCAGCATATTCGCTTCTTTACCGACATGTTGGCCGAGGTGGATGAACCCACGTTGCCGTTCGGATTGACTGAGGTACATCATGATGGCTCACAAATGACAGAATCATACCGGATGTTGACTGCCGGGCTGAATGACCGCTTACGCAGTCAGGCCCGGCGTCTGGGCGTGAGCCTGGCCGCCTTGTGTCATCTGGCTTGGGCGCAGGTGTTATCGCGTACCAGCGGACAGGAGCAAGTGGTATTCGGCACGGTATTGTTCGGGCGCATGGCCGCCGGTGAAGGTGCCGACAGTGGCATGGGACTGTTTATCAATACCTTGCCGCTGCGGCTGGATCTGGATAATACCCCGGTACAAGACAGTGTACAGGTGGCACATCGTCGGCTGGCGGGATTGTTGACACATGAACATGCGTCACTGGCGCTGGCTCAACGTTGCAGTGGGGTGCAAGGTGGAACTCCGCTGTTCAGTACCTTGCTGAACTACCGGCACAACGCATTGCCGACGGCTTCGAATGAAATCATGGACGGTGTTGAATTCCTTGGTGCACAAGAGCGGACCAACTATCCGTTTACGCTGTCAGTGGAAGATTTTGGTGAAGCGCTGGGTTTAACCGCGCAAATTGTCCAGCCATTTGACCCGGAGCGGGTATGTGGTTATATGCAACAGGCGCTGGAAAGTTTGGTCGCGGCACTTGAACAGGCCCCGGAAACGCCGGTGCGGATGCTGGAAATCCTGCCTGAAACCGAGAGGAATTTGCTGCTGAAAACCTGGAACGCGACGGAAACCGCGTATCCTGACCCACTGTGCATTCATCAACTGTTTGAACAACAAACGGAGAAAAATCCGGATGCCACGGCGTTGATCTATGAAGAGCAAGCCCTCAGTTATGCGGAGCTGAACGCCTGTGCCAACCGGCTGGCTTATCAATTAATTGAACTGGGTGTGCAGCCTGATCAACCGGTGGCGATTTGTGTGAAGCGTTCGCCATCAAGGATTGCAGGGCTATTAGCCGTACTGAAAGCGGGTGGTGCCTATGTGCCACTGGATCCGGCCTATCCGGGTGATCGTCTGGCTTATATGCTGAATGATGCCGCTCCGTCGGTGGTACTGGCGGATAATACCGGCCGTGCCGCACTGGGTGAAGAAGCACTTGCGAAATTAACCGTACTTGACCCGAATACTCTGCCTGACCAGCCGGACAACAACCCACAGATTCCTGCGTTAACTTCACGGCATCTGGCTTATGTGATTTATACTTCCGGCTCGACCGGTATGCCGAAAGGGGTGATGGTTGAACATCGTGGGTTGGTCAACCTTATCCGGGATAAAATCAGCCAGTTTGACATTCATTCCCATAGCCGGATGTTGCAATTCGCCTCATTTGGTTTCGATGCCAGCGTCTGGGAAATCATGATGGCATTGTGTGGTGGTGCCACCCTGGATATTCCTGCCGACACGGTTCGTCAGGATCCGCTGCGCCTTTGGCATTATCTGGAAGAACAGGCGGTGACTCACGCTTGCCTGACACCGGCTCTGCTGCGGGATGGGGCTGATTTACCGGAAATAACCATAAGACCAACATTAATATTGGGCGGTGAAGCGCCCAGCGCGGCATTGCTTCAGGCACTGCGTGGCCGGGCCACGCTGTTCAATGCTTACGGCCCGACAGAAATCACGGTATGTGCTACTACCTGGCGTTGTCCGGCAGATTATACAGATGCATTAATTCCCATCGGCCGTCCGACGGCCAACACCAATGTTTATCTGCTGGATGCTTGCGGCCAGCCGGTCCCATTGGGAGCGGTAGGGGAATTGTATCTTGGTGGTGACGGTGTTGCGCGTGGCTATCTCAATCGCTCTGACCTGACCACTGAACGTTTCCTGGCTGATCCGTTTAGTCAGTCACAGGATGCTCGGATGTACCAAACCGGGGACTTGGCCCGCTACTTGCCGGATGGCAATCTGGTATTTATTGGCCGTAACGACCAGCAAGTTAAAATCCGCGGATTCCGTATTGAACCGGGTGAGATCGAAGCCCGGCTGGTGGAGTACCCTGCTGTGCGTGAGGCTATCGTACTGGCTCTGGGGGACGGGCAGGATAAACGTCTGGTGGCTTATGTCGTGGCACCAGCGAATGATGGATTGGCTACCTGTTTGTATAGCCATCTGAGAGCACTGTTGCCTGACTACATGGTACCGGCGGCGTTTGTACGTCTGGACGCATTTCCGCTGACCCCTAACGGTAAGCTGGATCGCCGGGCGCTGCCGCAACCTGATCAGCATGCTTTTGCTCATCAAGCCTATGAAGCACCGCAGGGGGAGGTTGAGATCGCATTGGCTGCTATTTGGCGTGAATTGCTGGACGTTGAGCAGATAGGCCGGTATGACAATTTCTTTGCCTTGGGTGGACATTCGCTGCTTGCCATGCGGATGATCAACCTTGCCGCAGGTCGTGGTTTGATGTGTACATTGAATAATCTCTTCCAATTCCCTGTGCTGGCTGAATTGGTATCAAAAATCACATTAGATCCACTGTCCCAGCCGCAAAGCAGTGCGATACCTGTGCGGCCATCCGGAATGGAGCCGCCGTTATTCTTTGTGCCCAGCGGCATGGATGATTACTCCTATGTTTTTGGATTAGCTCAACATATTCAGTCAGACTATCCGATTTATGCATTGCCATGGCCGTCCATCAATGAGGAACAGGTATCAACTATTGAAGCGTTGGCTGCCAAAATGATCACCTTTATGAAGGCGGTTCAACCGGAAGGCCGATACCGGATCTACGGTTACTCTTCTGGTGGAGTATTGGCTTATGCTATTGCCCAGCAACTTTTGAACGCCGGTGAGACCGTCGATTTCCTGGGTTTGATTGATACGCCTGCCCCTCACTGCTTCAAGCAGCAGGTCATTCAACTAAAACTCCAGTTTCTGGCTGAACTGGCAAAACAGTCGGGAGGGGAACATGAAGAGGAGATTGCGGTATTGCATCAGAGAATCGATAAACTGAATTTGGTGCAATTTATTGCCGCGGCGCAGGAACTGGAACTATACCCGGCAAATCTGTGTCCTGATTTGATCGCAAAACGTTGGGAACAGATGGGGAATTATATGCAAATGGTCAAAGAATATGAACCACAAGCTTTGGCGATAACGCTCCACCAATTCTATGCGATGGAATCTTATCCGCAGATCCCTTTCGTTACGGAAGCCACATTGCCTTCCTTGAGTATGGAACCGTCGTTAGGTTGGAAGCAGGTCGTGCCTGATTCTTCGCTCCAGCTAACCTCTGTACCGGGCGATCATTTTAGCCTGATGGAAGACAGTGAAAATAAAACCATTTTGGCTAAAACCTTAAGTATGGCGTTGGCAATGAATTGTGAAGCGGAGGCGGTGTAATGTCAGTGATATTACAGGAATAAAAAGCGGTTATTGACGATAATGTTGTCCGGTTAAAGATGTTTATAATGGCCGGACATCTCTTCTCAAGTAAAATTAAGGTAAAGAACTCGCCACGCTTTTTATCGTTAAATTTATTTAATAACGCCTTATTACATCAACAATAGTGAAAAGTCTGACGGATTAATTAACCTGAAAGGTTATAATGATTAAATGGGTATTTAAGCATTGATAGATTGCAAAAATAGCTTGGAAAATAATGAGTTGTATTTATTTTGGCGTTAAATCGCATTCAAGGAATAAAATAGGTGTGAACAAGTTTAAGTTGGTGTATTTAATGTATCGCGATTTTGTATAAAAATACAATATACTTATGCTGTAAATAATCCAGTTCGTATTCATTTAAATCATTTTTTTAATTGTCTGATTAACCTGTTCAATATTCTTATTTATCTTCTTTTACCGGGTCGGGTATATAAGCATTAATAAAACCAATTATTTTTATCATCTTTTACCGCAAGATTTATGATGAACAGGTTTTAAACCGTTATTAAAATCCATTTTTTAACCTCTGGTTTTAACCGTTGTTCTAAAAATCATTTTTACTAACATAGTTCACAATATCTGATGTTTTTCATTGCTCCCCCAGTCATAAAAAGATAAATTCTCTTTCAGCCAAATATGCAAACATCTTTGGAAAAACTATTCTCATAAAACATAATTTCGAGGGTAATACTATGTATGATTGGTCAGGAAGTGTCCCAGCTAATGCTGCAAGCGGTCAACCCACAGGACTTATTCTCAAACAAGGAGATATAATCTCTGTTATTGCCAAAGGTTGGGTAAAGTTCGGCTATGGAGACAATCAATGGGCCGCACCTCAGGGTTCTATACCTACTCATCAGCTAAATTCACTCGACGCGCTCAGTGCTAAAATCGGCGATAAAATCTACGACATAGGCAATGGAGTACTTCATAAAACTATTCCCGTAGATGGAGAATTAATACTTTTATTCAATGACGCACCAGGTTATTACGGTGACAATTCAGGTAAATTTCTTGTCGATGTCATAATAGAGTCTCGATATTCCCCTCTGGAGGAAAGAAAATAAAAATCGAGTGAATACGTATTACCAATGAAAGTAATAAACATTCTCATTAATATAATGCCAGGTGAAAAATCATATTATTTCACTTGGCAAATGGCATCCCACAATTCCCTTTCCTTATTTCGGCACCTCCGGCCACTCAACATGGGGATGTTTATTTTGGTCACCAACGAAATGGATAATGATGTGCTTGATATGGAAGCATTACTTTCCACTTACAAAACCCAACAAAAGGTTGAGTGGGGCTTCCGGTTCCTGAAAAGCCCGGAGTTCCTGATATCCACCCTGTATCTGAAAAAACCAGCAGACTCAGTCTCCCACAGCACGTTGGGTGTTTTTAACTTTCGAAGGGATTAACACCTTTGAATTTCAAGAACACCGGATGGTGACGGGAATGCAGCCATACCAGAATGCATTGTTGAAAATATTGGGCCAATTATATGAGTCTTTTTATTCCTGAATGGGGTACGGAAATAATAGCAACATATTTATTGATATTAATGTATTTAACTTATCTTGATTCAATAATATCTTATCTTCATTGGGATAATGAGCGTTAATAAGTGTGAAAAATAGGTTGATATAATCGTTTATATATTTTTAGGTATTTTTTAATTAATAAATGTTAAATGAATCGATTATTTATACTACGCGATATTAAATATATATGAATATCAGATAAATCACATTGTTTATTGTTGTAAAATAATCAACAATGAAGTTATTTAAATTTACAATTGTTTTGCTGCGGTATGTGATATAATGGAATTTATATTTTATCATGATCTGATTATTACAAGGCAATATGTAATCAAGTTATTTTTAATTTTTTATTCCCTATTTTTTGGTATTTACGTTATCGGCATTTTTTACTATTGAAAAATAATGTGTTATAAATTATTTTAATCTGATGTTATATTTTTGAATGATTTTATTATAAATGTTTAATAAGTCTAATTTGGTATTGAAATATACTTTCCTTATTAGATCTCAGGAGCTTTTTTTAGGCGGTTATTTGGTTAACTTATTGATAATATTTAATTAATTTTCATATTTTTTTGTGAACACTTAATGTTTTTTCGAAATTATTTTAATTTGGTATTAATGGGAAGTGGATAACATATAACATTGATTTGGCACTTATGCATAATTAATGTAGTTGATGGTTCCATTTAAAATTATGGGATTCAGCGTTAGACAATAAAAATTGCATAAAATGAATCGAATTTATCTAAAAACAGGGGCGAAAATGGGATGTCTTATTCTGACTTATAAGATGAATTATTTATTCCTTTATCAGGGAAATTAGCGTCGAAGAATTGCTGATTATAGGGTTATTAGCCGGGTTATGGCATACCGATCTGATTGTTTTGAATTAATGTCAGAAGTATCGGCTTCTATTTCTTGGGGGCAAAAACATGGGTGATGACTGTCAGAAATGACAGTTTTCAAAAATCTAACAGATTCGTTGAGGTATATGATAGATGAAAGATAACATTGCTAAAGTGGGAAATGTTCTTAAATCTGAATTCCTTTCTCAGATGTCAGAAAACATAATCGACTCAAATTATGCGTCACGACAGACTCAAAATACAAAAAATATCCTCCAGACCCTCACATCCAGTGAATTATTCTGGTATGAGCGTCTTACTGATTTGCAACCATTCCAATTACCTTTCGAAACCGCAGGAGAACAAGCGGAACCCAGATGGGCAATGAGTCTTTGGCAGTCTCTGTTGCCAAAAAATGGGGAAGAGGACTCATTGCGGACACTGTTACAAGCATTCGCTATCTATCTTGCTCGCTTAACTCAGCAGACTGAATTTCAAATCGGTTGGTGCGTGGATGAGGTAAAAGGTCAATCAGCAGATCTGGCGCCGGTGGTGCCCATGACCATTGAGGTGGCGTTTGATAAGCCGTGGGGGGCGATAGCTGACTGGGTTGATGACGAGCTTACCCTGTTGGCGCGGCACCGGACATTTAGTCGTGATCTCCTCGCCCGTGTTCCTTCATTGCGGGCTATCCCGGCGTTGGCAACCCGCCGGCCGTGGCAGATAGCTGTCTCTGTGATACAGGATGACAGAGACGGCGATCAGGAGGCACCTGGCGAATTGCTGACCCTCCAGGTGAATGCGCAAGGCGGTTTTCGCTGGGTATACGATGCAAACCGTCTGAGCTGGGAAGTGGTTCAGCGAATGGGTGAGCACTTACAGGTGTTGGTATCATCGAAAAGGGTGGGTGATGAAATTCCTGTTTGGCAATTGAATTTACTGCCGGAGGCTGAACGGACATTGTTGCTGGAAACCTGGAACGCCACGGAAACCCCGTATCCTGACCCGTTATGTATTCATCAGTTGTTTGAACAACAGGCAGAGCAAACCCCGCAGGCGACGGCGCTGGTGTATCAAGAACAACCCCTCAGTTATGCGGAGCTGAATGCTCATGCCAACCGGTTAGCTCATCAACTGATTATGTTAGGTGTAACACCAGACCAACGGGTAGCGATTTGCGTGGCACGTTCCCCGACGATGGTGGTGGGATTATTGGCGGTACTGAAAGCAGGTGGCGCTTATGTGCCGCTGGACCCAACCTATCCGGGGGAACGTCTGGCGTATATTCTGAATGATACTGCCCCGGCAGTGGTATTGGCTGATGCGATTGGCCGGGCGGCGCTGGGTGAAAAGGCGCTGGCGGAATTGACGGTACTTGATCCAAATATTTTGCCGGATCAGCCGGACAGTAATCCGCAGGTCCCGGCGTTGACACCTCAGCATCTGGCTTACGTCATCTACACCTCTGGCTCAACCGGGCAACCGAAAGGCGTGATGGTAGAGCATCAGGCGATGTATCAGCGTCATCTGGGTTTTAATGATCTCTTTGCTGTCACGGCGCAAGACCGGGTGTTGCAATTTGCCTCTTTCGCTTTTGATGTTTCAATAGAAGAATTATTCTCGTCATTATGCAACGGTGCCACGCTGGTGATGCGGGATGATAGCTGGCTGGCTTCGGTGCCGGAATTTATTGCCTTAGCCTGGCAAAGCCGTATCACGGTGATGTCTCTGCCTGCGTTGTTCTGGTCAGAACTGATTGCCAGAGGCCATGAATTATCGCTGCCGGATTGCCTCAGGCTCATCATCATTGGGGGTGAGGCGGTCAAAAAGAGCGCCATTCAGGATTGGTTTACGCGGGAAATCCATCGACCCCAACTCTTGAACGCTTATGGTCCGACGGAAAATACCGTGACGGCGACTTGTAAGGAAATATTATCCCAGGCAGATGATAATTCTATCGGCCGGCCGGTTAAGAATACCTGCGTCTACCTGCTGGACAGATATGGTCAACCCGTCCCATTAGGCTGCATTGGTGAAATGTATATTGGCGGCGTTGGGGTGGCTCGGGGTTATCTTAACCGGCCGGAATTGAGCGCGGAACGTTTTATATCGGATCCCTTTAGTCCGGTAGCGGGTGCGCGGATGTATCGCTCCGGGGATTTGGCCCGTTACCTGCCGAACGGTGATCTGGAATTTCTGGGCCGTAACGACGAGCAGGTTAAAATCCGTGGCTTCCGGATTGAACCGGGGGAGATTGAAACCCGCTTGATGGAACACCCGGCAGTGCAAGAGGCAGTGGTGCTGGCGCTGGATGGCGGGCAGGAAAAACGTCTGGTCGCCTATGTGGCTGCGCAAGCACATGAGGGATTGGCTGTCAGTTTGCGTGAACATTTGAGTGCCGTTTTGCCTGACTATATGGTCCCGGCAGCTTTTGTGCGTCTGGAGTCCTTCCCGCAGACCCCGAGTGGTAAGTTGGATCGCCGGGCATTACCGGCACCGGGGGAGGATGATTTTGCCCGTCAGATTTACGAAGCACCACAAGGGGAGGCAGAGATCACCCTTGCCGCCCTTTGGCGTGAGTTATTGGGCATTGAGCAGATAAGCCGGCATGATAGCTTCTTTGCGTTGGGTGGCCATTCACTGCTTGGCGTGCAGATGATTGAACGTCTGCGTCACCAGGGGTTGACACTGGCAGCACGTGATCTGTTCCAATCGCCGGTGCTGGCAAAACTGGCTCAAACGTTGGGGCAGCACCAGGCCATGATGATACCTGCTAATGTCATTACGCCAGCGACGACGACACTCACGCCGGAGATGTTGCCGCTGATTGATCTGACTCAGACTGATATTGATCATATTGTCGGGCAGGTGCCGGGCGGGATGGAAAATATTCAGGATATTTATGGGTTGTCGCCATTGCAGGACGGTATCTTGTTCCATCATTTGTTGACAAAGGAAGGCGATCCATACTTATTGCTCTATCCGGTGGCCTTTGCTAACCGTGATCTGCTGGACCGCTATCTGGACGCGGTGCAACAGGCGGTTGATCGCCATGACATCCTGCGCACTTCTTTTCTCTGGGAAGGATTGTCAGTGCCGGCGCAGGTGGTCTGGCGCCGGGCGCAGTTGTCAGTAACTGAACTGACGCTGGACCCGGCTGACGGCCCGGTCATTGACCAGTTAACCCAGCGTTTTGACCCAAGTCAGCACCGTTTTGACCTGAGTCAGGCCCCGCTATTGCGTTTTGTTGTCGCCCAGGAAACCGATGGCCGCTGGTTCTTATTGGAGTTGCTGCATCACTTGATCGGCGACCACGAAACAATGGAAGTGATGAACCGTGAAGTGCAGGCGCATTTTTCCGGACAGGGGGATCGTCTGCCTGACCCGGTTCCATTCCGCAATCTGGTAGCGGAGGCCCGGCTGGGGGTGAGTCAGGAAGCGCATACCCGTTTCTTTACCGACATGTTGGCGGAGGTGGATGAGCCGACGTTACCGTTTGGGTTGGCGGATGTGCATCTTGATGGATCTCAGGAGGTGGGTTCCCATCGGATGTTGACGGCTGAGTTGAATGACCGTCTGCGCAGTCTGGCCCGGCGATTGGGTGTCAGTCTGGCAGCGTTGTGTCATCTGGCCTGGGCGCAGGTATTGTCGCGTACCAGCGGGCAGGAGAAAGTGGTGTTCGGTACCGTGCTGTTTGGGCGTATGGCGGTGGGGGAAGGGGCTGACAGTGGTATGGGGCTGTTTATCAATACCCTGCCGTTGCGGTTGGATATCGATGATACCCCGGTACGGGACAGTGTGCGGGCGGTGCATCTGCAACTGGCCGGATTGCTGGAACATGAACATGCTTCACTGGCGCTGGCCCAGCAGTGCAGCGGGGTTGCCAGTGGTGTGCCTCTCTTTAGTGCCTTGTTGAACTACCGGCATAATTATCAGCCGGATCCACTGGATGAAACGATGGCCGGGATTGAATTCTTGGGTGAATATGAGCAGACTAACTATCCGTTTGCGTTGTCGGTGGAGGATTTTGGTGAATCCCTGGGACTGACTGCTAATGTGGTGCAACCATTCGATCCGGAAAGGATATGCAGTTATGTGCAGCAGGCGCTGGAGAGTTTGGTGGAGACACTTGAGCAGGCCCCAGAGACACCGGTACGGGCTCTGAACATCCTGCCGGAAACGGAACGTACGCTGTTACTGGAAACCTGGAACACCACGGAACCTTTCTATCCTGACGTGTTGTGTATTCATCAATTGTTTGAACAACAGGCAGAGCAAACCCCGCAGGCGACAGCACTGGTGTATCAAGAGCAGACGCTCAGTTATGCTGAATTAAATGCTTGTGCCAACCGTCTGGCCCATCAACTGATTGCACTGGGTGTTACACCTGACCAGCCGGTGGCAATTTGCGTGGCACGTTCTCCGGCGATGGTGGTGGCATTGTTAGCCGTGCTGAAAGCCGGTGGTGCCTATGTGCCGTTGGATTCAACCTACCCGGGGGAACGTCTGGTATATATCCTGAATGATACGGCGCCGTCAGTGGTGTTGGCTGATGCGACCGGCTGGGCGGCGTTGGGTGAAGCCGCGCTGGCTGGGTTGACGGTACTTGACCCGAATATTCTGCCAGACCAGCCGGACAGCAACCCGTGGGTCCCTGCGTTGACGCCTCAGCATCTGGCGTATGTGATTTACACCTCCGGTTCAACCGGGCAGCCGAAAGGGGTGATGGTAGAGCATCAGGCGATTTATCAACGGTATCTGGGCTTTAATGAGACCTATGCCGTCACGGCGCAAGACCGGGTGTTGCAATTTGCCGCTTTTGCGTTTGATGTTTCAGTGGAAGATTTTTTCTCGTCATTATGTAATGGCGCTACGTTGGTTCTTCGCGATGACAGTTGGCTGGCTTCGATGCCGGAATTTATTGCCTTAACCCGGCAATATCGTATTACGATTATTTCTCTGCCGACTTTATTCTGGTCTGAACTGGCGGCCAGAGATACGGGGTTACCGTTGCCGGATTGCCTCAGGCTCATCATCATTGGCGGTGAGGCGGTCAAAAAAAGCGCTATTCAGGACTGGTTTTCCCATGAAACCCACCGGCCCCGGCTATTGAATGGTTATGGCCCGACGGAAAATACCGTGACGGTGACTTATAAGGAAGTGTTATCCCCAGAGGATGACCGTTCTATCGGCCGGCCAGCTAAAAATTCCTGCATTTACCTGTTGGACCAATATAACCAACCGGTACCCTTAGGCTGTGTTGGCGAAATGTATATTGGCGGTGTGGGTGTGGCGCGGGGTTATCTCAATCGCCCTGACTTGACCGCTGAGCGTTTCCTTATGGATCCGTTTAACGATAAACCGGATGCACGCATGTACCGGACCGGGGATTTGGCCCGTTACCTGCCGGACGGTGACTTGGAATTCCTGGGCCGCAACGACCAGCAGGTCAAAATCCGCGGTTTCCGGATTGAGCTGGGGGAAATTGAAACCCGGTTGGTGGAGTACCCAGAGGTGCAAGAGGCGGCAGTGCTGGCGCTGGATGACGGGCAGAATAAACGGCTGGTGGCCTATGTGGCAGCGGAGGAGAAGGAGGGATTGGCAGCCCATTTGCGCGAGCATTTAAGTGCAATGTTACCTGACTATATGGTACCGGCGGTCTTTGTGCGTCTGGAGTCCTTCCCGCAGACCCCGAATGGTAAGTTGGATCGCCGGGCATTACCGGCACCGGGGGAGGATGATTTTGCCCGTCAGGTTTACGAAGCTCCGCAAGGGGAGGTTGAGATCGCTCTGGCGGCTATCTGGTGTGAGTTACTGGGCATTGAGCAGATAAGCCGGCATGACAGCTTCTTTGCGTTGGGCGGCCATTCACTGCTCGCTGTGCGGATGATTGAACGCCTGCGTCGCCAGGGGTTGACATTAGTGGCGCGTGATCTGTTTCAGTCGCCGGTGCTGTCAGAGTTGGCCCAAATGTTGGGGCGGCATCAGGCCATAAGGGTACCGCCTAATATCATTACGCCAGCGACGACGAAACTGACTCCAGCGATGTTGCCGCTGATTGATCTGACTCAGTCTGAGATTGATCGCATTGTTGGGCAGGTGCCGGGCGGGATGGCGAATATTCAGGATATCTATGCGCTGTCGCCGTTACAGGACGGTATTCTGTTCCACCATCTGTTGGAAAAGGAAGGCGACCCGTACTTGCTGCTCTATCCGGTGGTCTTTGCTAACCGCGCTCTGCTGGACCGTTATCTGGCGGCGGTGCAGCAGGCGATTGATCGCCATGATATCTTGCGTACGGCTTTCATCTGGGAAGGATTATCAGCGCCGGCTCAGGTGGTTTGGCGTCAGGCGACCTTGCCGGTAACTGAACTGACATTAGACCCGGCTGACGGCCCGGTCATTGACCAGTTAACCCGGCGTTTTGATCCAGGTCACCATCGTCTCGACCTGAGTCAGGCTCCGCTCCTGCGTTTTGTTATCGCCCAGGAAACTGATGGTCGCTGGTTTTTACTGGAATTACAGCATCACTTGATTGGCGACCATGAAACGATGGAAGTGATGAACCGTGAGGTTCAGGCCTGTTTCTCCGGGCAGGAGGACCCTCTGCCTGACCCGGTGCCGTTCCGCAATCTGGTGGCAGAGGCCCGGTTGGGAGTGAGTCAGGCAGAGCATACCCGCTTCTTTACCGACATGTTGGCGCAGGTGGATGAGCCAACATTGCCGTTCGGGCTGACAGAGGTATATCGTGATGGATCTCAGATGACGGAAGCCCATCGGATGTTGACTACTGGGTTAAATGACCGCCTGCGTAGTCAGGCCCGGCGTTTGGGCATCAGTTTAGCGGCGTTGTGTCATCTGGCTTGGGCGCAGGTGTTGTCGCATACCAGCGGGCAGGAGAAAGTGGTGTTCGGTACCGTCCTGTTTGGGCGGATGCAGGCAGGTGAAGGTGCCGATAATGGTATGGGATTGTTTATCAATACCCTGCCGTTACGCCTGGATATCGATGATACCTCGGTACGGGACAGTGTACAGGCAGCTCATCGCCGGCTGGCCGGATTATTGGGGCATGAGCATGCTTCACTGGCGCTGGCCCAGCGGTGCAGTGGGGTTGCCAGTGGCACATCACTCTTTAGTACCTTGTTCAACTATCGACATAATTATCAGCCGGTGACTCCGGATGAAACGATGGACGGGATTGAATTCCTGGACACACAGGAGCGGACTAACTACCCATTAGGACTGTCGATGGAGGACGATGGCTCCACTTTGGGGCTGACTGCTCTGGTGGTGCAACCGTTTGATCCGGATCGGATATGCGGTTATATGCAGCAGGCGTTGGAAAGTTTGATCGAGGCGCTTGAACAAGCGCCGGAAACGCCGGTACGGTCACTGAACATCCTACCGGAAACGGAACGCACGTTGTTGCTGGAAACCTGGAACGCCACAGAAACCGCGTATCCTGACGCGTTATGCATTCATCAGTTGTTTGAACAACAGGTAGAGCAAACCCCGCAGGCGACGGCACTGGTGTATCAGGAGCAGATCCTCAGTTATGCTGAATTAAATGCCCGCGCCAACCGCCTGGCCCATCAACTGATTGCGCTGGGTGTCATACCGGACCAGCGAGTGGCGATTTGTGTGGCCCGCTCCCCGGCGATAGTAGTGGCGTTGCTGGCGGTGTTGAAAGCCGGTGGTGCCTATGTGCCGCTGGACCCAACCTATCCGGAAGAGCGTCTGGCGTATATCCTGAATGATACGGCCCCGGCAGTGGTATTGGCTGATGAAGCCGGACGGGTAGCGCTGGGAGAAGAAGCGCTGGCTGGTCTGACGGTACTTGATCCAAATACCTTGCCTGACCAGCCGGACAGCAACCCGCAGGTTCCTGCGTTGACGCCACAGCATCTGATTTATGTCATCTATACCTCTGGTTCTACTGGGCAGCCGAAAGGGGTGATGGTGGAACATCAGTCGGTGTATCAACGTCATCTGGGTTTTAATGATCTCTATGCGGTCACGGCGCAAGACCGGGTGCTGCAATTCGCCTCTTTTGCTTTTGATGTTTCAGTGGAAGAACTTTTCTCGTCATTATGCAATGGTGCCACGCTGGTGATGCGTGATGATAGCTGGCTGGCCTCTGCACAGGAGTTTATTGCTTTAGCCTGGCAAAACCGTATTACGGTGATATCTCTGCCTGCGTTATTTTGGTCCGAACTGATTGCCAGAGACAATCCATCACCGCTGCCGGATTGCATTCGGCTCATCATCATTGGTGGTGAGGAGGTTAAAAAGAGCGCTATTCAGGACTGGTTTACGCGAGAAACCCATCGACCCCGGTTATTGAACGCTTATGGCCCGACGGAAAATACCGTGACTGCGACCTGTAAGGCGGTGTTATCCCCTGTGGATGATAGTTCTATTGGCCGGCCGGTTAAAAATACCTACGTTTACCTATTGGACAGAGACGGTCAACCGGTGCCATTAGGCTGCATGGGTGAAATGTATATTGGTGGCGTCGGTGTAGCGCGCGGTTATCTTAACCAACCGGAATTGAGCGCAGAACGTTTTATACCGGATCCTTTTAGTCCGGTATCTGGTGCGCGGATGTATCGCACTGGGGATTTGGCCCGCTATCTGCCGGACGGTAATCTGGAATTCCTCGGCCGTAATGATCATCAGGTGAAAATCCGCGGCTTCCGTATTGAACTGGGGGAGATTGAAACCCGGCTGGTGGAACACCCGGCGGTACAAGAGGCGGCAGTACTGGTGCGGGAAGATGGGCAGGACAAGCATCTGGTCGCTTATGTGGTGGCGGAAAAGAGTGATGGGTTGGCAGCCCGTTTGCGTGAACACTTGAGTGCAATGTTACCTGACTATATGGTGCCGTCGGCTTTTGTGCGTTTGGATGCCTTTCCGTTGACGCCAAACGGCAAACTGGACCGTCAGGCATTACCCGCACCGGACGAAGAGGCGTTTGTCCGTCAGGCTTACGCAGCGCCACAAGGAGAAACAGAAACTGTATTGGCGGCGATTTGGTGTGAATTGCTGGGGGTTGAGCAGGTCAGCCGGCATGACAACTTCTTCGCGCTGGGGGGCCACTCACTGCTCGCCATGCGAATGACCAATCTTGCCGTAGGCCGGGGTTTGATTTGTACATTGAATGCCTTGTTCCAATTTCCGGTGCTGGCCGAATTGGCGGCGAAAATCACCTCAGATTTGCTGTCTCAGCCGCAATGTGCTGCCATATCAGTGCGACCTGCCGGAACAGATCTGCCGCTGTTCTTTGTTCCCAGTGGCATGGGGGATTACTCCTATGTCTTCGGGCTGGCTCAACATATCCGGTCAGGTTATCCGATTTATGCGCTGCCCTGGCCGTCCATCAGTGAAGAACCGATGTCGACGGTGGAAGAGCAGGCGGTCAGAATGATCAGCTTGATGAAAGCGGTTCAACCGACAGGCCCGTACCGGATAAGTGGTTACTCTTCCGGCGGTATATTGGCTTATGCTATTGCCCGGCAGCTTTTGCATGCCGGTGAGACGGTGAACTTCCTGGGGCTGATTGATACGCCGGCTCCTCATTATTTCGGGGAGCAATCCGCACAACCTAAACATCAGTTCCTGGCTGAGCTGGCACGACAGTCAGGGGAGGAGTGCACAGAAGAGGTTGCGGAGTTGTACCGGCGAATTGATGAGTTGAATTTGGTGCAGTTTATTGCAGCGGCACAGGAATTGGCGCTATACCCTGCCAGTCTGCGGCCTGATTTAATCGCAAAACGTTGGGAGCAGATAGAGCGTTATACGCAAATAGTCAGAGAGTATGAACCGCAAGCATTAGCGTTAACGCTGCATCAGTTTTATGCGAGAGAGCCTTCTCCTTCTGTGTCTTTTGTCACGGATGAAAAGCCAAAGTCGTTAGATATAGAACCGTCATTAGGCTGGGCGCAGGTCATGCCTGACTCTTCACTTCAGTTGATGGCTATTTCAGGTAATCATTTCAGTTTGTTGGAGGATAAGGAGCATAGAGTGGCTTTAGCTCATGCTCTGAATAAGGCATTGGCAATACATTGTGATGGGGGGACGTTGTAATACGGAGATATTAACCATTATAGAATAATTTAACGTTGGTATGATAATCCGGTATATATTGTTTATACCGGATTGTTTCTCTATTAAAGTAGAAAAAGAAACGCGATAATTTCCACGGGAGTTATTTTTTTGGATTTTTTTATTATTGCTATTTTATATTGTGTGATCTGAATCTGGTTTTATTGTTGGTTTTATTTTTTGTTAATTGCCTTGGTCTCAAAATTATATATTTAGTTGTAGAATTATTGTTGGAAAGGTTTCTTGTCATAAATAATTGTGAGAAGATAATCGACAAAGTGATCATGGAAATGTGTTTTTGGTGGTAATATAGGCTGATTTAATTATCTTTCATTTCATGATCTCGTTTTGAGTCATATTGGGTTTATTGTAAATAACTCGAGATAATTAAAAGGCTACCTAATTGGGAGTAATGGCCGTTATTGTGAATAAAGGGTTAATATGGACAGTGTGCAGAAACCGGCATGTACATATAATACGTGAGAACGACTCGATTCGTCTGTCCTTGGCATAGAACTACAGTACGTTCGAAAGCTATTTTTTGTCTGAATGTTGCCCAGGTTCGTTCTTTATTATAAAGAATGGAAAATAAAATAGCCCTATGGAATAGGCAATAAGCGTGAAAAAGTGATGTAGAAAAGTCTAAATGTATATTTTGGCAGGTATATGAAAATTGAATAATATTAAACTCTGTCCCAGCTTGTATTACGTGTTGGTAAATATCGCTAGATGTCCTAAAAATCGCATTAAAGAACGATTTGATTGGAATGCGTTCGGTTGCAATCAATATTTGATCGCGTTAATTGTTATGCTGCTAACGTTATTTTATTATTATAAAATAATATATTATTAAATTAATTTTAATTTGTAATTTTTTCATAGAAATAAGAATTTAGTATTTTATTTGCACAATGAGTTGGCTTATTTGTTCCGCTGTCAGGTAAGTTAGCATCAAAGGGTTGCTAATTGGCAGTTATTAATCAGGTGATGTCACAGCATCTGTGTGTCTTGAATTAATGTCAGATATGTCCGTTTTTATTTCTTGGGGGCAAGAAGTAAGAAAGAAATATTGGTGATGGTTGTCAGGAATGACAATTCTCAAATTTCTAACAGATTCGTTGAGGTAATAGATGAAAGGTAACGTTACTACAGAGGGAAATGTTCTTAAAGCCGAAACTCTCTCTCAGATGTCATGTGAAAATATAACTCATAATATAAATGATACATCGATTCTATCACGCACGTGCGTCGTGGTGGGGGGGACGACCCTTGCGGTGTTCTGCGCCGAGCAAATTCAGGCAGCCGGGCATATCATACAAGCGGTGCTATCTACTGATACGGTTTTACAAACATGGGCTGCTCGACAAGGGATTGTTTGTGTGAACTCGGTTGATGCATTACAAGAACACATCACGTTACATCCTGTCGATTGGCTTTTCTCCATCGTCAACCCAATCATCTTGCCGGTGTCGCTAATTGGGCAGATTCGCGGCGGCGCTTTTAATTATCATGATAGTCCTTTGCCACGTTATGCGGGCAATCATGCAACTTCCTGGGCGTTGTTAGCCCAGGAGACGCATTATGCTATTTCCTGGCACTGTATTGAAGGTGGTGTGGATACCGGCGATATTGCCGTGCAATGGCCGGTATTGATTGAGGAACACGATAACGCTTTCTCGTTGAATCTGAAATGTTATCAGGCGGCTCAGAAAGGGTTTATTGAACTTTTGAAAGATTTGGGTCACGGCACATTTGTGACTTATCCGCAGGATCTCACGCAACGGAGCTTCTATGCTCAGTCACGTCGCCCCGATGGAGGGGGGTATTTGTATTGGAAACAATCGGGAGAGGCACTGTCAGCTTTGGTGCGAGCATTAGATTTTGGCGAGAATTACGTAAATCCATTGGGTTGCCCTAAACTGTTACTCGAACAGGGCACGGTGCAAATTTCCTGGCTTCAACGGTTGAACACGTGTTCTGAGGGGGTACCCGGTACACTGATTAAGGTGGAGGAGGATGCCTGGCAGGTGACGACCGGCAGTGAGGATGTTCGTATCGGCGGGTTCGCCACCCTTGAAGGTCACTTGCTGTCTGCCAGGGAGCTTGCCGATATATCGGAACTCAGTCCGGGTAAACCGCTGCCTCTGCTTTCCTCACAGCAGGCTCAAAATATAAAAAATACCCTTCAAGCCCTCGCACCCAGTGAATCATTTTGGTATGAGCGCCTTGCCTCTTTGCAGCCAATCCAGTTACCTTTTGAAATGATGGGGGAACAGACAGAACCCCAATGGGTAATGAGTCCCTGGCAGCCTCCATTGCCAAAAAACGATGAAGAGGAGCCATTACAGGCACTGTTGCAGGTATTGGTTATCTATCTTGCGCGTCTGACTCAACAGGCTGAATTCCAAATCGGTTGGTGCGTGGATGAGGTCAAAGGTAAGTCGGCAGATGTTTTGGCACCGGTGGTCCCCATGACCATTGAAGTGGCGTTTGATAAGCCCTGGAGTGCAGTAGCTGGCTGGGTTGATGATGAACTTGCCCGATTGGCACAGCACCGGACATTTAGCCGTGACCTCTTCACCCGTTCTCCTTTACTGCGGGCTATCCCGGCATTAAGAACCAACTGGCCGTGGCAGATCGCCGTCTCTGTGATACAGGATGACAGACCGTGTGATCAGGAAGTATCCGGCGAATTGCTGACGCTTCAGATGAATGCACAGGGCGGTTTTCGCTGGATCTATGATGAAAATCGCCTGAGTCCGGAAGTGATTTTGCGGATGAGTGAGCATTTATCGGTGCTGGCATTGTCGAAAAGGAGCGGTGATGAAATTCCCGTCTGGCAGCTTAATTTGTTGCCGGAGGCTGAACGTACGCTGTTACTGGAAACGTGGAACGCCACAGAAACTGTGTATCCTGATACGTTGTGTATTCATCAGTTGTTTGAACAACAGGTGGAGAAAACACCAGAAGCGACGGCACTGATAGCGGGAGATAAGACCTTCAGCTATACGGGATTGAATACGCGGGCTAACCGGTTGGCTCGTCAGCTGATCCAACAAGGGGTTGGTCCCGGTGATCATGTTGCGTTTCTGTTAGAGCGATCAATGGAACTGGTGGTGGCTCAATTGGCTATTCTCAAAGCGGGTGCCGTTTACGTGCCGATTGATCCCAATGTGCCGGATGAACGGAAAAACTGGTTGATGAGCGATTGTTCAGCCAGGTTGTTGCTCACTGATACACGGGATGATATTCCGGCTAACCTGGCTGTTCCGCTGTTGCGTCTCTTTGATGAGACAGACACGAATAGAGAGGAAGATCGCCTCAACCCTGATTTGCCGCGTTCCAGCACAGAATTGGCGTATATCATGTATACCTCCGGTTCTACCGGTACGCCTAAAGGGGTTCTGGTGCCTCATCGTGCGGTGGTCCGGCTGGTCATCAACAACGGGTATGCTGAAATTGGACCGGATGACCGGGTGGCCTTTGCCGCTAATCCGGCTTTCGATGCCAGTACGTTTGAAGTCTGGACACCATTGCTCAATGGTGGCGCGTTAGTGGTTGTCGAGCACGTCACTTTGCTGACACCGCAAACGTTTGTACAGGCTTTACAGGTTCACCGAATGACTGTTCTGTGGCTGAGTGTTGGATTGTTTAACCAGCTGGCGGCGGAGCTGTCGCCGGTTCTTCCGCAAATAAAGCTTCTGATTGTCGGGGGAGATGCCCTTGATCCCCATGTCATTAGGCAGGTATTGAGCACGAGTCCGCCACAACAGCTATTAAATGGCTATGGGCCGAGTGAAGGCACTACCTTTACGGCGACATACCGAATCAATGCATTGGCGCAGGGAGCGGCCCGTATCCCTATTGGCCGACCGGTAGCCAACACGCGAGTTTATCTGTTGGATGCATATGGTCAGCCAGTGCCGTTGGGGGGGACCGGAGAGATTTATGTCGGGGGAGATGGGGTTGCCTGTGGTTATCTTAATCGTCCTGAATTAACCGCAGAATATTTCCTTGTCGATCCGTTTAGTGATAACCCGGATGCTCGCATGTACCGCACCGGGGATTTGGCACGTTATCTGCCGGACGGCAATCTGGAGTTTCTTGGCCGTAATGATCAGCAGGTTAAAATCCGTGGTTTCCGCATTGAACCGGGGGAAATTGAGGCCCGGTTGGCAGAGTACTCTGCGGTACGTGAGGCTGCGGTGTTGGTTCAAGGGGAAGGGGCGGATAAACGGCTGGTGGCCTATGTGGTGGCACCCGCAGATGAGAAGCTGGTGAACAGTCTGCGGGCCCACCTGAGTGCCATTCTGCCTGATTATATGGTGCCGTCAGCCTTTGTGCGGCTGGATGTGTTTCCATTAACGCCTAACGGTAAATTGGATCGTCGAGCATTGCCGGCACCGGATAATGAAGCCTTTGCCCGTCAGGTTTATGAAGCACCACAAGGGGAAACGGAAATCGCATTGGCGGCGATTTGGCGTGAATTACTGGGGATTGAACAGGTCAGCCGGTATGACAGCTTTTTTACCTTGGGTGGTCATTCGCTGATCGCGATACGGGTGGTTGAACGTTTGCGTCACCTGGGATTGACCCTGACGGCGCGTGATCTGTTCCAGTTTCCGGTGCTGTTTGAACTGGCTCAGTCACTGGGACAGCACCAGGCGGTGATAGTGCCGCCTAACGTCATAACACCGGCAACCACGGCACTGACGCCGGAGATGTTGCCGCTGATCGATCTGACTCAGATTGACATTGACTGCATCGTTGGGCGGGTGCCGGGTGGGGTGACCAATATTCAGGATATCTATGCCTTGTCGCCGTTGCAGGACGGTATTTTGTTCCACCACTTACTGGCAAACGAAGGTGATCCGTATCTGTTGACAGGTCAGATGGCCTTTGCTGACCGGTCTCTATTAGATCGTTATCTGGAAGCGGTTCAACGAACGGTTGATCGGCACGATATCTTACGTACCGTCTTTATCTGGCAAGAATTGTCAGTGCCGGTGCAGGTAGTCTGGCGTCAGGCCCAATTGTCGGTGACGGAACTGACATTGAACCCAGCTGACGGCTCGGTCAGTGACCAGTTAACCCGGTGCTTTGATCCGCGTCATCATCGTCTTGACCTAGGGGAGGCTCCGTTATTGCGCTTTGTGGTGGCGCAGGAGACTGATGGCCGTTGGATTGCCCTGCAACTTCTGCATCATCTGATTGGTGACCATGAAACGATGGAAGTGATGCACCGTGAAGTTCAGACGTATCTTATCGGTCAGGAGGATAACCTGCCTGACCCAGTTCCTTTCCGTAATTTGGTGGCACAGGCTCGGCTGGGGGTGAGCCAGGAAGCGCATACCCGTTTCTTTACCGAGATGCTGGCGGCGGTGGATGAACCGACGCTGCCATTCGGGCTGACAGAGGTGCACCGCGACGGCTCACAGGTGACGGAATTTCACCGGATGTTGGCGCCTGAGCTGAATGATCGTCTGCGCAGTCAGGCCCGGCATTTGGGGGTCAGTCTGGCGGCCCTGTGTCATCTGGCTTGGGCGCAGGTGTTATCGCGTGCCAGCGGGCAGGAGAAAGTGGTGTTCGGCACGGTGTTGTTTGGGCGTATGCAGGCAGGGGACAGCGCCGACAATGGTATGGGGCTGTTTATTAATACCTTGCCGTTGCAATTGGATATCGATGAGACTTCGGTACGGGACAGCGTTCATGCCGCCCATACCCGACTCGCCGGATTATTAGCCCATGAGCACGCGTCACTGGCGCTGGCCCAGCGTTGCAGTGGGGTGAAGGGTGAGTTGCCACTCTTTAGTAGCCTGTTGAATTATCGGCACAATACTTTGTCGGCAACGTCAGCTGAACTTATCAACGGTATTGAATTTCTTGGCATACAAGAGCGGACCAACTACCCGTTTGTGCTGTCGGTGGAAGATTTTGGCGGATCCCTGGGGCTGACGGCTCAGGTCGTGCAACCGTTTGATCCGAAAAACCTGTGCGGTTATATGCAGCAGGTACTGGAAAGTCTGGTGGAGGCGCTTGAGCAAACCCCGGAAATGCCTGTTTGGGCATTGGAAATCTTGCCGGAAGCGGAGCGTACATTACTGTTAAAAACCTGGAATGCCACGGAAACTGTATATCCTGATGCGTTGTGTATTCATCAGTTGTTTGAACAGCAAGTGGAGAAAACCCCAGAAGCGACGGCACTGATCGCGGGAGAGAAGACCCTTAGCTATACGGAATTGAATGCCTGTGCTAACCAGTTGACTCATCAGCTGATCGAACAAGGGGTTTGTCCTGGTGATCATGTTGCGCTCCTGTTAGAGCGGTCGATGGAACTGGTGGTGGCCCAATTAGCTATTCTTAAAGCTGGTGCCGTTTACATGCCGATTGATCCCAGTATGCCGGATGAGCGGAAAAACTGGCTAATGAGGGATTCTTCAGCCAGGTTGCTGCTCACCGATACACGGGCGGATATTCCGGCTAACCTGACGGTTCCGCTGTTGCGTCTCTTTGATGAGACAGATACGAGTAGAGAGAAAGATCGCTTAAACCCTGATTTACCGTGTTCCAGTGACGGATTGGCATATATCATGTATACCTCCGGTTCTACCGGTACACCCAAAGGGGTCCTGGTGCCTCATCGTGCGGTGGTCCGGCTGGTCATCAATAATGGCTATGCCGAAATTGGACCGGATGACCGGGTGGCTTTTGCGGCTAATCCGGCTTTCGATGCCAGCACGTTTGAAGTCTGGGCACCGTTGCTTAATGGCGGTGCGTTAGTGGTGGTCGATCGTGTCACTTTGCTGACTCCGCTGGAGTTTGTACACGTTCTACAGGTTCAGCGAATGACTGTGCTGTGGCTGAGTGTCGGATTGTTTAACCAGCTGGCGGCGGAGCTGTCGCCGGTTCTTCCGCAGATAAGGCTGCTGATTGTTGGCGGAGATGCCCTTGATCCCCATGTTATCGGGCAGGTATTGAGCACGAGTCCGCCACAACAGTTATTGAATGGCTATGGGCCGAGTGAAGGCACTACCTTTACGACGACATACCGTATCACGGCATTAGCACAGGGAGCGATCCGCATCCCTATTGGCCGACCGGTAGCCAACTCGCGGGTTTATCTGTTGGATACGCATGGTCAGCCAGTGCCGTTGGGGGGGACTGGGGAGATTTATGTGGGGGGCGATGGGGTTGCTTGTGGTTATCTTAATCATCCTGAATTGACGGCTGAACGTTTTCTGGTTGATCCGTTCAGTGATAACCCGGATGCACGCATGTACCGCACCGGGGATTTGGCGCGTTATCTGCCGGACGGCAATCTGGAGTTCCTGGGCCGCAACGATCAGCAGGTGAAAATTCGCGGTTTCCGCATTGAACTGGGGGAAATTGAAGCCCGGTTGGCAGAGCATCCAGCGGTGCGTGAGGTTGCGGTGTTGGTACGGGGGGAAGGGGCGGATAAACGGCTGGTGGCCTATGTGGTGGAACCAACGGATGAGGGGCTGATGAATAGCCTGCGTGCCCACCTGAGTACCGTTTTGCCTGATTATATGGTGCCGTCGGCCTTTGTGTGTCTGGATGCGTTTCCATTGACCCCGAACGGTAAGTTGGATCGTCGTGCGCTACCGGCACCGGACAATGAAGTCGTTGACCGCCAGGTTTACGCGGCACCGCAAGGTGAAACAGAAATCGCTCTGGCGGCGATTTGGTGTGAGTTACTGGGGATTGCGCAGATAAGCCGGTATGACAGCTTCTTTGCCCTGGGCGGCCATTCATTACTCGCTATACGTATGATTGAACGCCTGCGTCACCTGGGATTGACACTGACGGCGCGTGATCTGTTCCAGTTTCCGGTGTTGTTTGAACTGGCCCGGTCACTGGGACAGCACCAGGCTGTGATAGTACCGCCTAACGTCATAACCCCGGCAACCAAGGCGCTGACGCCGGCGATGTTGCCGCTGATTGACTTGACTCAGCCTGACATTGACCACATCGTCGCTCAGGTACCGGGTGGGATCGTCAATATTCAGGATATTTATGCGTTGTCGCCGTTGCAGGATGGCATTTTATTTCATCATCTGTTGGCAAATGAAGGTGATCCGTATCTGTTGATGGGGCAGATGGCTTTTGCTGACCGGTCTCTGTTAGATCGTTATCTGGCAGCGGTTCAACGGGTGGTTGATCGGCACGATATCTTACGTACGGCTTTTATCTGGCAAGGATTGTCAGTGCCGGCGCAGGTGGTCTGGCGTCAGGCTCAATTGTCGGTGACTGAACTGACATTAAATCCGGCTGACGGTTCAATCAGTGATCAGTTAACCCGACGTTTTGATCCGCGTCATCATCGTCTCGACTTGGGGGAAGCGCCGTTATTGCGCTTTGTGGTGTCGCAGGAGACTGATGGCCGCTGGATTGTCCTGCAATTGCTGCATCACCTGATTGGCGACCATGAAACGATGGAAGTGATGCACCGCGAAGTCCAGGTGTATCTGACGGGGCAGGAGGATAGCCTGCCTGCGCCGACACCGTTCCGCAATTTGGTGGCTCAGGTCCGGCTGGGGGAGAGTCAGGAAGCGCATACCCGTTTCTTTACCGACATGTTAGCGGCGGTAGATGAGCCAACCCTGCCGTTCGGATTGACGGAGGTGCATAGTGATGGTTCACAGGTGATGGAATCCCACCGGATGTTGGCACCTGAGCTGAATGGCCGTCTGCGCAGTCAGGCCCGGCGTTTGGGTGTCAGTCTGGCGGCGTTGTGTCATCTGGCCTGGGCCCAGGTATTGTCGCGTACCAGCAATCAACAGAAAGTGGTGTTTGGCACCGTGTTGTTTGGGCGTATGGCGGCGGGAGAAGGCGCTGACAGTGGCATGGGGCTGTTTATCAATACCTTGCCGCTGCGGCTGGATATTGATGATACCCCGGTACAGGACAGCGTGCAGGCTGCCCATACCCGACTGGCCGGACTATTGGAACATGAACACGCGTCACTGGCGCTGGCCCAGCGTTGCAGCGGGGTGCAGGGTGAGCTGCCACTCTTTAATAGCCTGTTGAATTATCGGCACAATACCTTGCCGGCAACATCGGATGACATCATAAGCGGTATTGAATTTCTGGGCGCACAAGAGCGGACCAACTATCCGTTAATGCTGTCAGTAGAAGATTTTGGTGAAGCCTTGGGACTGACGGTTCAGGTAGTGCAGCCGTTTGATCCGGAAAGGATAGGCGGCTATATGCAACAGGCACTGGAGAGCCTGGTGGCGGTACTGGAACAGGCCCCGGAAACGCCGGTACGGCAGTTGGAAATTCTGCCGGAAGCAGAGCGTATGTTGTTGTTAAAAACCTGGAACGCGACAGAAACAGTTTACCCTGACCAGTTATGCATTCATCAGTTGTTTGAACAACAGGTGGAGAAAACCCCGGACGCGCCCGCGTTAGTGTATGAAGAGCAAACTCTCAGTTATGCCGAATTAAATGCCCGTGCCAACCAGCTGGCCCATCAGCTGATTGCACTGGGTGTCGAGCCAGATCAGCGGGTGGCGATTTGTGCGTCACGTTCCCCGGCAATGGTGGTGGGATTGTTGGCGGTAATGAAAGCGGGTGGGGCTTATGTACCGTTAGATCCGGCTTATCCTGGTGGGCGTCTGGCCCATATTCTGACTGATGCTGCCCCGGCTATGGTGCTGGCGGATGAAGCCGGTCGTACTGTGTTGGGCGAGGAAGCGTTGTCTGCGCTGACTGTGCTCGACCCGAATACCTTGCTTGATCAACCGGATAGTAATCCACAGGTCCCTGCGCTGACTGCCCGGCACCTGGCGTATGTGATTTACACCTCCGGCTCCACAGGGGTGCCAAAAGGGGTGATGATTGAGCACCGGAATACAGTGAACTTCCTGCACTGGGCCCAGCAGGCTTTTGACGCGGAAGAGGTCCGGGAGATGTTTTTCTCGACGTCGATGAATTTCGACCTGTCCATTTTTGAATGTTTTATGCCGTTGTCTTATGGTGCGGCGATTCATCTGGTCGAGGATGTCCTGTCATTGATGCGGCATCCCCGACCGGTGACCTTGATTAACTCAGTCCCGTCGGCGATGAAACCGTTATTGCAGGCTCAGGCGCTGATGGCGTCGGTTCATACCGTCAATCTGGCGGGTGAACCGCTTAAAAGTGCCTTAATTGAACAGATTTTTGAAGAAACGCGGGTACAGCGGTTATGTAATCTCTATGGGCCTTCTGAAACGACAACCTATTCTACCTGGTTGCCGATACAGCGGGGTGACCGGATTATTGAAAGTATCGGGCGTCCGATAGCCAACACCGGCTTGTATTTGCTGGACGGGTATGGTCAGCCGGTGCCGCTGGGCGTGGTGGGGGAAATTTATATCGGCGGGGCGGGTGTGGCGCGGGGCTATTTCAATCGCCCTGACCTGACGGCGGACCGTTTCCTTATCGATCCGTTCAGTGATAATCCGGGTGCGCGCATGTACCGCACCGGCGATCTGGCCCGCTACCTGCCGGACGGCAACCTGGCGTTCCTGGGCCGTAATGACCAGCAGGTTAAGATCCGGGGTTTCCGCATTGAACCGGGGGAAATTGAGGCCCGGCTGGTGGAACACCCCGCAGTGAGTGAATCGGTGGTATTGGCACAGGGGGAAGGGCAGGAGAAACGGCTGGTGGCTTATGTGGTGGCACCCGCAGATGAGGGATTGATTAATAGCCTGCGTGAACATCTGAGCGTTCAGTTGCCTGACTACATGGTGCCGTCGGCCTTTGTGCGGCTGGATGCCTTCCCGTTAACCCCGAACGGTAAGCTGGATCGTCAGGCGTTGCCGGCAGCGGACAATGAAGCGGTTGCCCGTCAGGTTTACGCCGCGCCGCAGGGCGAAACAGAAATCACTCTGGCCGCGATTTGGCGTGAAATCCTGGGGATTGAGCAAATCAGCCGGCATGACAATTTCTTTGCCCTGGGCGGCCATTCGTTGCTGGCGGTACGGGTGATGAACCGTGTCGCGGCGTTCGGTGTCGAACTGTCGCTGGCGACCTTGTTTAAATTCCCTACTTTGGCGGCTTTTGCCGAGGTCATGCAGGCCCGGTCTGGTCAACCGGACCCTATTCTGCCGGCCATCATGCCGATATCCCGTGAGGGTGAATTGCCGCTGTCATTTGCTCAACAGCGCCTGTGGTTTCTGGCACAGCTTGAGGGGGTCAGCGAGACTTATCATATCTCGATGGCCCTGCGCTTACGTGGTCAACTGGATATCATGGCCTGGCAAAAGGCACTGGATACCTTGTTTGCCCGTCATGAAGCGTTACGCTCTGTCTTTGTCTCTATTGAGGGGCAGCCACAAGTGCAGCTGTTGGCACCGGATAGCGGCTTGCGGCTATCTCAACATGACCTGCGTGGGCTCCCGGATGAGGAGGGGGTTCTTGAGCGTCTGTGTGCCGAGGAAGTTCGTGCGTCATTTAACCTTGACCGTGGCCCGCTGATCCGCGCCAGTCTTATCCGGCTCACCGATGACGAATATCGGTTCCTGCTCATTCAGCATCACATTGTTTCCGATGGCTGGTCTGTCGATGTGTTGATACGTGAACTGAGCGCACTTTATACGGCGTTTCTGGCCGGGCAACCGGATCCGCTGCCCCCGCTGGCGATTCAATACCCGGATTACGCCGCCTGGCAGCGTCAGTGGTTGTCAGCGGAACGTGTTCAGGTTCAATCTGACTATTGGCGTACTCTGTTGGCTGATGCACCGGTTCTGCTGGATTTACCCACTGACCGGCCCCGTCCGTCGGAGCAGTCGTTTACCGGGCATACCGTGCCGATTAACCTGGATACGGCATTAACGACGGCGCTTAAACGGCTGAGTGAGCAGCACGGTGTCACGTTATTTATGACGCTGTTGTCAGCCTGGGCGGTGGTCCTGTCGCGCCTGTCAGGTCAGGACGATGTGGTGATAGGCACACCGAGTGCAGGCCGCAGTCGTCAGGAAGTGGAATCGCTGATCGGATTCTTTGTCAATACACTGGCGTTGCGTGTTGATTTATCGGATGAGCTGACGGTGACGGAGTTGCTGGCGCGTGTGCGGCAGACCGTTTTAGCGGCACAGGAGCACCAGGATTTACCGTTTGAGCAGGTGGTGGAAATCGTGCAGCCGCCGCGCCGACTGGCGCATACGCCGTTGTTCCAGGTCATGTTTGCCTGGCAGAACAATGAGAACACGGCCTGGCAATTACCGGGGCTGGCCGTATCACCGGTCGATCAGGTCTCTGATATTGATATTGTCAAATTTGATCTTGAACTGAATCTGTCAGAAGAGAAGGGGCGGATTGTCGGTGCGTTGAGTTATGCCACTGCCCTTTTTGATCACTCGACGATAGAGCGGCAGGTGGGATATCTGCACGCGGTGCTACAAGAGATGGTCGCTCATGCTCAACAGCGGATCGGGAAGATTGATATTCTGGCACCGTCGGAGCGCAGGTTGTTGCTGGAAACCAGGAACGCGACGGAAACCCCTTATCCTGACGCGTTATGTATTCATCAGTTGTTTGAGCAACAGGTAGAGAAAAACCCGGACGCGCCCGCGTTAGTGTATGAAGAGCAAACTCTCAGTTATGTCGAATTAAATGCCTGCGCCAACCGGCTGGCCCATCAACTTATCGCACTAGGGGTTGTACCCGACCAGCGGGTGGCGATTTGTGTGGCACGTTCACCGGCAATGGTGGTGGGCTTGTTGGCGGTAATGAAAGCGGGCGGAGCGTATGTGCCGTTAGATCCGGCTTATCCTGGCGCGCGTCTGGCCCATATTTTGACCGATGCTGCCCCGGCTATGGTGCTGGCGGATGAAGCCGGTCGTGCCGGATTGGGTGAGGAAACCCTGGCTGCGCTGACCGTGCTTGACCCTAATACCTTGCTTGATCAACCGGATAGTAATCCACAGGTCCCTGCGCTGACTGCCCGGCACCTGGCGTATGTGATTTACACCTCCGGCTCCACAGGGGTGCCAAAAGGGGTGATGATTGAGCACCGGAATACGGTGAACTTCCTGCACTGGGCCCAGCAGGCTTTTGGCGCGGAAGAAATCCGGGAGACACTGTTCTCAACGTCGATGAATTTCGACCTGTCCATTTTCGAATGTTTTATGCCGTTATCCTGTGGTGCGGCGATCCATCTGGTCGAGGATGTCCTGTCATTGATGCGGCATCCCCGGCCGGTGAGTTTGATTAACTCAGTCCCGTCGGCAATGAAACCGTTGTTGCAGTCTCAGGCGCTGATGGCGTCGGTCCATACCGTCAATCTGGCGGGTGAGCCGCTTAAAAGTGCTCTGATTGAACAGATTTTCGCAGAAACGCCGGTGCAACGGTTATGTAATCTCTATGGACCTTCCGAAACGACAACCTATTCTGCCTGGATATCGATACAGCGGGGTGACCGGGTGATTGAAAGTATCGGGCGTCCGATAGCCAACACCGGCCTTTACTTGCTGGACGGGTATGGTCAGCCGGTGCCGCTGGGTGTGGTGGGGGAAATTTATATCGGGGGCGCGGGAGTGGCGCGTGGCTACCTCAATCGCCCAGACTTGACAGCGGACCGTTTCCTTATCGATCCGTTTAGTGGTGTGCCAGATGCCCGTATGTACCGCACCGGCGATTTGGCCCGCTACCTGCCGGACGGCAACCTGGCGTTCCTGGGCCGTAATGACCAGCAGGTTAAGATCCGGGGTTTCCGCATTGAACCGGGGGAAATAGAAGCCCGGCTGGTGGAACACCCGGCGGTGAGTGAGTCGGCGGTATTGGCGCAGGGTGAAGGGCAGGAGAAACGGCTGGTGGCTTATGTGGTGGCACCCGCGGATAAGGGGCTGGTCAATAGCCTGCATACTTATCTGAGTGCCATTTTACCGGATTATATGGTGCCGTCGGCCTTTGTGCGGCTGGATGCCTTCCCGTTAACCCCGAACGGCAAGCTGGATCGTCAGGCGTTGCCGGCAGCGGACAATGAAGCGGTTGCCCGTCAGGTTTACGCCGCGCCGCAGGGCGAAACAGAAATCGCGCTGGCGGCGATTTGGCGTGAAATCCTGGGGATTGAGCAAATCAGCCGGCATGACAATTTCTTTGCCCTGGGCGGCCATTCGTTGCTGGCGGTACGGGTGATGAACCGTGTCGCGGCGTTCGGTGTTGAACTGTCGCTGGCGACCCTGTTTAAATCCCCTACGTTAAGGGTTTTTGCCGAGGTCATGCAGGCCCGGTCTGGTCAACCGGCCCCTGTTCTGCCGGCCATCGTGCCGATAGCCCGTGAGGGTGAGTTGCCGCTGTCATTTGCTCAACAGCGCCTGTGGTTCCTGGCACAGCTTGAGGGGGTCAGCGAGACTTATCATATCCCGATGGCCCTGCGCTTACGTGGTCAGCTGGATATCATGGCCTGGCAAAAGGCGCTGGATACCTTGTTTGCCCGTCATGAAGCGTTACGCTCTGTCTTTGTTTCTGTGGATGGTCAGCCACAAGTACGTCTGTTGGAGCCGGATAGTGGCTTACTGTTATCTCAATATGACCTACGCGGGATACCAGATGCTGATGTTGTTCTTGAGCGTCTGAGCGTGGAGGAAGCCCATGCGTCATTTGATCTTGACAGCGGCCCGCTTATCCGCGCCTGTCTTATCCGGATTACCGATGACGAATATCAATTTTTGCTGACCCAACATCACATTATTTCCGATGGCTGGTCTGCCAATGTGCTGGTACAGGAATTGAACACGCTCTACACGGCGTTTATGGACGGGCAATCTGATCCGTTGCCGCCATTGGCGATTCAATACCCGGATTACGCCGCCTGGCAGCGTCAGTGGTTGCTGGCGGAACGGACCCAACGGCAATCCGACTATTGGCGTGCGATATTGGCTGACGCCCCGGTTCTGCTGGATTTACCTACTGACCGGCCCCGTCCGCAGGAGCAGTCATTTGTTGGGCATGCCGTGCCGGTTAACCTGGATCCGGCATTAACGACGGCGCTTAAACGGCTGAGTGAACAGCACGGTGTCACCTTATTTATGACGCTGTTGTCAGCCTGGGCGGTGGTCCTGTCGCGCCTGTCAGGTCAGGACGATGTGGTGATAGGCACACCGAGTGCAGGCCGCAGTCGTCAGGAAGTGGAGTCGCTGATCGGGTTCTTTGTCAATACGCTGGCGTTGCGTGTTGATTTATCCGGTGAGCTGACGGTGACGGAGT
>NZ_JBHFKW010000036.1:0-50906 GCF_042879395.1 Photorhabdus sp. RM322S | reverse complement strand
GAGGAGGGGCGGATTGTCGGTGCGTTGAGTTATGCCACCGCCCTGTTTGATCACTCGACGATAGAGCGGCAGGTGGGATATCTGCACGCGGTGTTGCAAGAGATGGTCGCTCATGCTCAACAGCGGATCGGGGAAATTGATATCCTGGCGCTGGCGGAGCGCAGGTTGTTATTGGAAACCTGGAACGCGACAGAAACAGTTTACCCTGACCAGTTATGCATCCATCAGTTGTTTGAACAACAGGTGGAGAAGACCCCAGAGGCGACAGCACTAATGACAGGAGATAAAACCCTGAGCTATACGGAATTGAATGCTCGTGCTAACGGGTTGGCTCGTCAGCTGATCGGACAAGGGATTGGTCTTGGTGATCATGTTGTGATCTTGTTCGAGCGATCGATAGAGCTGGTGGTGGCCCAATTGGCGATTCTCAAAGCGGGTGCCGTTTACGTGCCGATTGATCCCAGTGTGCCGGATGAGCGGAAAAACTGGCTGATAAGTGATTGTTCCGCCAGGTTGTTGCTCACCGATACACAGGCTGATATTCCGGCTGACCTGGCTGTTCCGCTGCTTCGTTTCTCTGATGAGGAGAATACGAGTAGAGAGGAAGAGTGTTTCAACCTTGACTTACCGCGTTTTAGTACCGAATCAGCGTATATCATGTATACCTCCGGCTCGACTGGAATGCCAAAAGGGGCGGTAGTGTCTCATCGTGCGGTGGTCCGGCTGGTCATCAATAATGGCTATGCTGAAATTGGACCGGATGATCAGGTTGCCTTTACGGCTAACCCGGCTTTCGATGCCAGCACGTTTGAAGTTTGGGCACCATTGCTCAATGGCGGTGCGCTAGTGGTTATCGACCGCGCTACGTTATTGACACCGCCGGAGTTAATACGGGTTTTACAGGCTCACCGCATCACGGTTCTGTGGCTGACTATCGGGTTGTTTAACCGGCTGGCGGTAGAGTTATCCCCAATTCTTCCGCAGATTAAGATCCTGATTTTCGGGGGAGATATTCCCGATTTACATGTGATTGCCCAAGTTCTGGATAATCGCCCGCCACAACAATTATTGCAGGCTTATGGTCCGAGTGAGGGAACCACCTTTACCACGATATATCCTATCAAGGCGTTAGCGCAGGGAGCGATCCGGGTTCCCATTGGCCGGCCAATCGCTAATACCCGTGTTTATCTGCTGGATGCGTATGGTCAGCCAGTACCGTTGGGGGTGGTCGGAGAAATTTATGTCGGGGGGGATGGGGTAGCCCTAGGTTATTTCAATCGTTCTGAGTTAACTGCTGAACGTTTCCTGGTGGATCCGTTTAGTGATAATCCGGATGCACGCATGTACCGTACCGGGGATTTGGCGCGTTATCTGCCGGACGGCAATCTGGAGTTTCTGGGCCGCAACGATCAACAGGTCAAAATCCGGGGCTTCCGCATTGAACCGGGGGAAATTGAGACGCATCTGGTAGATCACCCCGTGGTGCGTGAAGCGGCTGTGTTGGCGTTAGGTGATGGGGCGGATAAACGACTGGTAGCCTATGTGGTGGCACCTGAGGATGACGGGCTGGTGAATAGTTTACGTGTTCATCTGAGTAAAATTTTGCCTGATTATATGGTGCCGTCAGCCTTTGTGCGGCTGGAGGAGTTTCCATTGACCCCGAACGGTAAGCTGGATCGTCGTGCACTACCGGCCCCGGACAATGAAAACGTGGTCCGTCAGGTTTACCAGGTACCACAAGGAACAATGGAAATGACCTTGGCGGCGATTTGGCGTGAATTATTGGGGATTGAACAGGTCAGCCGGTATGATAATTTCTTTGCCCTGGGCGGCCATTCACTGCTCGCGGTGAGCATGATTGAACGCCTGCGTCACCAGGGGTTGACCCTGACAGCGCGTGATCTGTTCCAGTCTCCAATGCTGTCAGATTTAGCCCAAACATTGGGACAGCACCAGGCCGTGATAGTGCCGCCTAACGTCATTACATTAGCGACGACGACACTCACCCCAGAGATGTTGCCGCTGATCGATCTGACTCAGGCTGACATTGACCGCATCGTCAGACAGGTACCGGGCGGGGTGACCAATATTCAGGATATCTATGCCTTGTCACCATTGCAGGACGGTATTTTGTTCCACCACTTACTGGCAAACGAAGGGGATCCGTATCTGGTGGTCAGCCAGATGGCCTTTACTGAACGGACTCTGCTGGACCGTTATCTGGCGGCAGTGCAACAGGTGGTTGATCGTCACGATATTTTGCGTACCGCTTTTATCTGGCAAGAATTGTCTGTGCCGACTCAGGTCGTCTGGCGTCAGGCGCCTTTATCGGTCATTGAATTGACTCTGGACCCGGCTGATGGGCCGATTTGTGAACAACTGGCTCAACGTTTTAATCCTAGTTATTATCGTCTTGACCTGAATCAGGCACCATTGCTGCGGTTTGTGGTGGCGCAAGAAGCCGATGGCCGCTGGATTGTCCTGCAATTGCTGCATCACCTGATTGGTGACCATACTACGCTGGACGTGATGAACCGTGAGGTTCAGGCGTATCTTACCGAACAGGAGGACAGCCTGCCTTCCCCAGTTTCTTTCCGTAATTTGGTGGCTGAGGCCCGGTTGGGGGTCAGTCAGGAAGAACACACCCGCTTCTTTACCGATATGCTGGCGGCGGTGGATGAACCTACGCTGCCGTTCGGATTGACGGAGGTGCATAGTGATGGTTCACAGGTGATGGAATCCCACCGGATGTTGGTGCCTGAGCTGAATGATCGTCTGCGTGGTCAGGCCCGGCGTTTGGGGATCAGTTTGGCAGCGTTGTGTCATCTGGCCTGGGCCCAAGTATTGTCGCATACCAGCGATCAGGAGAAAGTGGTGTTTGGCACTGTGCTGTTTGGACGCATGGCGGCGGGAGAAGGGGCTGATAGTGGCATGGGGCTGTTTATCAATACCTTGCCGCTGCGGCTGGATATCAATGATACCCCGGTACGGGACAGCGTGCAGGCTGCCCATACCCGACTCGCCGGTCTATTGGAACATGAACATGCTTCACTGGCGCTGGCCCAGCGTTGCAGTAATGTGCAGGGGGAGATCCCCCTCTTTAGCAGCTTGTTGAATTATCGACATAATGCATTGTCAACAATGCTGGATGAACTGATCAGCGGGATTGAATTCCTTGATGCGCAGGAGAGAACCAATTATCCGTTAGTGTTGTCGGTGGAGGATTGTGGTGAATCCCTGGGATTAACCGCTCAAGTTGTCCAGCCGTTTGATGCGGATCGGATATGCGGTTATATGCAACAGGCGCTGGAGAGTTTGGTGGAGGCGCTTGAACAAGCGCCTGAAACGCCGGTACGGCAGTTGGAAACTCTGCCAGAATCGGAGCGTACATTGTTGTTAAAAACCTGGAACGCGACGGAAACCGCGTATCCTGATGCGTTATGTATCCATCAGTTGTTTGAACAACAAGTGGAGAAAACCCCGAATGCCACAGCATTAGTGCATGAAGATCAAATCCTCAGTTATGCGGAATTAAATACTCGTGCTAACCGGTTGGCCCATCAGCTAATTGCGCTGGGCGTAGAGCCGGATCAGCGAGTGGCGATTTGTGTGTCACGTTCACCCGCAATGGTGGTGGGGGTATTGGCAATACTAAAAGCCGGTGGAGCCTATGTGCCGTTGGATCCGGTCTATACCGGGGAGCGTCTGGCACATATTCTGACGGATGCCGCTCCGGTTATTTTGCTGGCGGATAAAGCCGGATGTGCTGCGTTGGGTGAGAAGGCACTGGCAGAATTCACCGTACTTGACCCAAATGCATTGCTCAACCAGCGGGACTACAACCCGCAAATACCTGAACTAACTTCACGACATCTGGCGTATGTCATTTATACCTCGGGTTCGACAGGGACACCGAAAGGCGTGATGCTGGAACATCGTGGTGTCTGCAACTACCTGCTATGGGCGCGGAGTGATTACTTAACTGAAAGACAATTCAATAGTATCGTTTCGTCATCGATAGCCTTTGATGCCACGGTCACCAGTCTTTACCTGCCTTTACTGTGTGGTGGCAAGATCCATTTGCTCCGTGACGGGCAGGAGCTGGTTGAATTGCTTCCCGCATTGTTGTCAATGGAATCGGGTGCTTTGGTTAAAATTACTCCCGGTCATCTTTCGGCAATGGGGCAGAAATTGAAAACCGTGGGACAAAAATGCCCCGCTCACTGCTTTATCGTGGGTGGAGAGACACTGCCCAGTTCCACTATTGCACTTTGGCAGACATTATCGCCTGGATCACGCATCATCAACGAGTACGGCCCAACTGAAACCGTCGTGGGTTGTACCGTGTTTGATATCAACTACCCGAGCTGTTTTGCCGATAACGTACCGATTGGTCGCCCAATATCCAATACCCAAATTTATATTCTCAATACCCACGGGGAACCTGTCCCAATGGGTGTCACGGGTGAACTTTACATTGGGGGAGTCGCTGTCGCTCGTGGTTACTTGAATCGGCCAGAATTGACCGCTGAACGTTTCCTGATGGATCCGTTTAGTGATCAACCGGGTGCTCGTATGTACCGTACCGGGGATTTAGCTCGCTACCTGCCGGATGGCAACTTGGAATTCCTGGGCCGCAACGACCAGCAGGTTAAAGTCCGCGGTTTCCGCATTGAACCGGGGGAAATTGAAGCCCGGCTGATAGAACACCCGGCGGTACGTGAATCGGTGGTGTTGGCGTTGGGAGAAGCGCAGGATAAGCGTCTGGTCGCTTATGTTGTGGTGCAAGCGGATGAGGGGCTGGCGAATAGCCTGCGTATCCATCTGAGTGCAACTTTACCTGACTATATGGTACCAACGGCCTTTGTGCGGCTGGATGCACTTCCGTTGACCCCGAACGGTAAGTTGGATCGTCGAATGCTGCCGGCGCTGGATAATGAAGCGTTTGCCCGTCAGGTTTATGAAGCGCCACAAGGGGAAACGGAAATTGCACTGGCAACTATTTGGCGTGAATTGCTGGGGGTTGAGCAGGTCAGCCGGCATGACAACTTCTTCGCGCTGGGGGGCCACTCACTGCTCGCCATGCGAATGACCAATCTTGCCGTAGGCCGGGGTTTGATTTGCCCATTGAATGACTTGTTCCAATTTCCGGTGCTGGCCGAATTGGCGGCGAAAATCACCTCAGATTTGCTGTCTCAGCCGCAATGTGCTGCCATATCAGTGCGACCTGCCGGAACAGGTCTGCCACTGTTCTTTGTTCCCAGTGGGATGGGGGATTACTCCTATGTCTTCGGGCTGGCTCAACATATCCGGTCAGGTTATCCGATTTATGCGCTGCCCTGGCCGTCCATCAGTGAAGAACCGATGTCGACGGTGGAAGAGCAGGCGGTCAGAATGATCAGCTTGATGAAAGCGGTTCAACCGACAGGCCCGTACCGGATAAGTGGTTACTCTTCCGGCGGTATATTGGCTTATGCTGTTGCCCGGCAGCTTTTGCATGCCGGTGAGACGGTGAACTTCCTGGGGCTGATTGATACGCCGGCTCCTCATTATTTCGGGGAGCAATCCGCACAACCTAAACATCAGTTCCTGGCTGAGCTGGCACGACAGTCAGGGGAGGAGTGCACAGAAGAGGTTGCGGAGTTGTACCGGCGAATTGATGAATTGAATTTGGTGCAGTTTATTGCAGCGGCACAGGAATTGGCGTTATACCCTGCCAGTCTGCGGCCTGATTTAATCGCAAAACGTTGGGAGCAGATAGAGCGTTATACGCAAATCGTCAGAGAGTATGAACCGCAAGCATTAGCGGTAACACTGCATCAGTTTTATGCGAGAGAGCCTTATTCTTCTGTGTCTTTTGTCACGGATGAAAAGCCAGAGTCGTTAGATATAGAACCGTCATTAGGCTGGGCGCAGGTCATGCCTGACTCTTCACTTCAGTTGATGGCTATTTCAGGTAATCATTTTAGTTTGTTGGAGGATAAGGAGCATAGAATGGCTTTAGCTCATGCTCTGAATAAGGCATTGGCAATACATTGTGATGGGGAGATGTTGTAATATTAATCATTATAGAATAATTTAATAGTGGTATGATAATCCGGTATATATTGTTTATACCGGATTTTTTGTATTAAAAATAAGGGAGTGGATAATGTTCATATAATTTATTTGCTCTTGGATTCGCATAGTAAGTGCAACATCATTACTCTGGAAATAAACGGTCGCGGTAGGAATAGCCGTTACCGGCTACCCCTACCGCGACCGTATCTCCGCCCAGTTCAGCCGCTTAACCAGTTGCGCTAAGGCCAGCGCTTCAATGTGGGTTAGCTGAATATCCTGTAAATGTTCAATCGCCATCGTCATCTCGTGCTCTCCCGTTAACCCACAAAACCGGTTATCAACGCCCGCCTATCTAAGCCACTGCCTTTTTGCCATTCGGATGTGGGTTAAAAGAATTTCAAATGCACAATGGCAGTAATATCTTAATCTTCATGAGTTATGATGAGGCTTATATCCACAATATCCATGTAACTGATTGATTTGTTTTAGATGAAAATCGCCTGCTTTGTCATATCGTTTTTCACGCTGAAACACTTTTAAGTTATTGAAATTTTGCCTATTTTGTTTTCTCCTTTTATACTTTATAATCCGGCTAAATTTTTTATTTAGAACAGTACTGGATAGAAATGAAAACGATAGAAGTTGATGAAGACCTTTACCGCTATATTGCCAGCCACACACAACATATCGGTGAAAGTGCATCTGATATTTTACGCCGGATGTTGAAATTTAACGCCGAGCAGCCAGTACAGAACGTCCAGCCTCTTAGCGCTGTGGAGAAAACATCAGTATCCCGTCCGCGTGATTCTGTTCGTGTAATACGTGAATTGTTACTTTCAGATGACTATTCTGAGAAGAAAAAATCAGTTGATCGCTTTATGTTGATCTTATCCACATTATACAGCTTGAACAGTGAAAGTTTTTCTCAGACAACCGATGCTATGCATGGTCGTACCCGTGTTTATTTTGCCGGCGATCAACAGACGTTGCTTGCCAATGGCAAACAAACCAAACCTCGTCATATTCCGGGCACACCTTTTTGGGTCATTACTAACACTAATACTGACCGTAAGCGCAATATGGTTGAGCAAATTATGCAGGATATGCAATTCTCGGCCAATCTTATTGAAAAGGTGTGTGGCACGATTTAAATGACTAAAGCTGCGCTGCAACAGTCGAGGCGGTGCAGCCATCCAGGAGAGATAAAGTGGCAAATCATCCGCGCGCGGGGCAGCTTGCCCGCCAAAGTGATCTGATAAATGTAGCGCAACTGACTTCACAGTATTACACCTTACATCCTCAGCCGGAAAACCCGGTGCATAAGGTTAAATTCGGTACATCCGGCCATCGTGGCAGCTCTCAGCGCAGTAGTTTTAATGAAGCGCATATTCTGGCAATTGCTCAGGCAGTTGTGGAAGCCCGTAAGCAGCGGGGAATAAATGGCCCTTGTTATGTGGGTAAAGATACTCATGCGTTGTCAGAAGCTGCTTTTATTTCTGTGTTGGAAGTGTTGACCGCCAATAATGTGCATGTGATTGTGCAGGAAAATAATGGATTTACGCCAACACCGGCGATTTCTCATGCCATCCTCTGTTATAACCGTCAGGGGAAGGCGCTGGCGGATGGGATCGTGATTACACCATCCCATAATCCGCCGGAAGATGGCGGCATTAAATATAATCCACCTGATGGCGGCCCCGCCGATACGGATCTGACCACGATTATCGAACGTCGTGCTAACGAGTTGCTTGAAGAAGGCCTGAAAAGCGTTAAGTGTCTGCCATTTGCTCAGGCATTGAGCAGTGAATATCTGCACCAGCAAGATTTAGTCGAGCCATATGTCGCTGCGCTGGGTGATGTGGTTGATATGGCTGCTATCCAGAAGGCAGGTTTGAAAATCGGTATTGATCCGTTGGGTGGCTCCGGCATTGCGTTTTGGCAGCGTATCGGTGAGTACTACAACCTGAATCTGACGTTAGTTAATGATCAGGTCGATCAGACGTTCCGTTTTATGCATCTGGATCATGATGGTGTCATTCGCATGGATTGCTCATCTCCTTGGGCAATGGCAGGTTTGCTGGCAATGCGAGATAAGTTTGATCTGGCTTTTGCCAACGATCCTGATTATGACCGCCACGGTATTGTCACACCAGCCGGTTTGATGAATCCAAACCACTATCTGGCAACCGCGATAGATTATTTGTTCCGTCATCGTCCACAATGGTCGGAAAGCGTTGCGGTAGGTAAAACGCTGGTTTCCAGTGCTATGATTGATCGGGTCGTTGCCGATCTTGGCCGTGAATTGGTGGAAGTGCCGGTCGGTTTTAAGTGGTTTGTTGATGGTTTGCATCAGGGCAAATTGGGCTTTGGCGGAGAGGAGAGTGCAGGGGCTTCTTTCCTGCGTTTCGATGGTATGCCGTGGTCCACGGATAAAGATGGGATTATCCTCTGTTTGCTGGCAGCAGAAATAACCGCCGTGACAGGGGAAAATCCACAGCAGCGTTACGATAAGTTAGCCGCCCGTTTTGGTACACCGAGTTACAGCCGCATTCAGGCACCCGCAAGCCATCAGCAGAAGGCGTTGTTAGCCAAGTTGTCACCAGAAATGGTGACAGCAGATAAGCTTGCCGGTGATCCCATCACTGCCCGGTTGACGAAAGCCGCCGGTAACGGCGCATCCATCGGCGGCCTGAAAGTGATGACAGAAAATGGTTGGTTTGCCGCCCGTCCATCAGGAACAGAGGAAGCCTATAAGATTTACTGTGAAAGTTTCCTTGGCCCTGAACATCGGGAGAAGATTGAACGGGAAGCACAGGATATTGTTAACCAGGTTTTTGCCGCCGTTTGATATTTGGTTCGATTGAATAATCCGCAATAGCTGTCACAGGTTATTGCGGATTTTTGTTTTTAATCGCTATAAAATAAAAATGAGTTTGGATGATAAGACAATTCTCTCTGTCTGAATATATCATTACTCTCATTAAGGAAACTAAAGAATAAACTCATTACTAATCTCAGTTTTAGTGAGTGAATATTTTGGGGCTGTGGAATGGTTTCCAGTTTTATCTCAGATGGCCTCATATAAATCTATAAATAATAATTATCCCCACCAGAGTTTAGCTATTAAACTAAAATGCAATTTTATTTATCTATTTCACGTTGAATATAATATTACAGATTATTTTTTGGTTAGATTAAGCTAAGTTTTCTCGTTAATTGATCAATATTTGAATAGATAAAGATTGAACTAAAAGGTTTTTATCTGAGATTAAAGACCCTTTTTATCCGTGTTTTCGCCTGTTAAAGTGCAAAGTACTTATGTCATTATGTTGCTCATTAACATCACAAGCATTTGCTCTGTGTTTAACGTGTAACAAAAGTGTCATATTTTGTTTGCAATTAACATCTGTTTTGATAATATATTAAAGATAAATTATACATCGTTGAATTTGCTTTATCGTGCAGATCATCCTAACTCTTGCTTCTACATTTGATTTTTGTAGCGGCAAGTGGGTTTTATGGACTTTCATAAATATTTTAAATACCTGGTTTAAAAGATATCAATATAAATAATATAAGAACATAACAATGAAAAATTTTTCTCTTAAGAGTTATACATCCATACCGGCATGTATATGGGGTCTGTTTCTGGGGACTTTTGTAACAAGATCAACATCAATGATGGTATGGCCTTTTATATCTATCATCTTGTATACCAAGTTCCATTTTACTGCATCGATGATTGGATTAGTTCTTTCTTTATCCATTGCGATTTCATCAATATTAAGTTTTTATGCAGGTTACTTCTCTGATAAAGTTGGCCGAGCCAGGATAATTATCATTGGATGTCTTATATCTTCATTGGCGTATTTGATATTATGGTTATCTGAGCATCAGTCTGGTTTTATTATCGGTACGTTATTAGCGAATATCTCCTGGGCGCTGGTTAATAACCCAATAAAAGCAGTTATCGGTGATATTATCGAAGAAAAGCAGGTAAGAGAGAATGCCATGTATTTAAGGTATTTATTTCTGAATGCGGGTGCTGTAGTCGGGCCTTATTTAGGGGTAAAGTTAAGCCTGGATATTAATTCTATCTCATTTTTGATTGTTTCGGTATCCTATGTGATTTTTATGATCCCGGTCTATTTATTTGGTAAGAAAATAAAAATAAACTTAACTAATGATGATGATTTTAAAGGCACGATAAAGATTTTATTGAATGATCGGGTGTTTTTAATGTTGGTCATCAATAATATTCTCATGATGTTTATTTTTGGTCATTTTGATTCAACTCTGCCGCAGTTGATTACTTCATTAGGGTTTAATGGATATGCTGAGTTTATCGCTTCGCTTATTATGCTGCATGCGCTAACTATTGTAGTTATGCAGTTACCGTTTTCCATGTTAACGCAACAAATGGAATTAGAAACGAAAATAAAAATAGGCACTGTATTACTCATTTTAGCTGAATTAATGTTCTTTATTTCATTTAAGTATTATGATGTTTATTTATTGTGGTATCTGGCTGCTTTTACCATGAGTATCAGTCAAACTATTTTGTTTCCATGTGTGAATGTTTTTATCGATCGTTTAGCGCCAAATGATTTACGTGGTGCATATTTTGGCGCAGCATCACTTTATAGTATCGGTTTTTGTATCTCTCCATTAGTGGGTGGTACTGTTATTCAGTTCTTTAATGGTGGCGTGTTATTTCAATTATTAGCGATATTAAGTGTGTTGGTGTTGGTAATTTTTTGCCGTATGTTTAAACTAAGGGATAAACATGAAATTAATATTAGAAGAAGTCTCGAATCTTAGACCAACTGAATTACATTGTCCTGCTCGTGTTGAGCAGTTAATAGAGAAAGTTAAACTTGAAGGTTTTTGGACTCAACCTATCTGGATTGATGAAGCAACGAATGTGGTGATTGATGGTCATCATAGACTCGAATTAGCCAAAACACTCAAGCTAAGTTGTATTCCTTGTCTGGCATTTGATTATCAGAAAGAGTTGTTGGTTTATTCACGTAATGAGAATAAAACAATTAGTCATGTTGATGTTATTAATGCGGGTCTGGATGGGAAACCATTGGGTTATAAACAGACTCGTCATGAGTTTGCCGGGAATGTTATTGAAACGCAAATTGCGTTAAAAATGTTAGGGTTTGTCAATGAATAAGCAGTTTTATGATGTTGTGATGTGTGGTGCAGGTCCTGCAAATATCTCTTTAATTCCAGATTTATTAAAAGATGAAGCTATAAAACATTGTCTGATTTTAGAAAAAACAGAGATGGTCGGTTCTGGTGCATTAAAGAAGTATAAAATTACTGCGAACTCTTTAGGTAGTGTATTTTTAGAGAAATTTGGCGGCGGTGATGATGAGTTGAGTCAATATATAAGATCAACCTCAGAGTGGGAATATTTTAGTGCCAATAAAGATAAACCGGTTGAATTGAGGGTTGTCGGTCAATATTTGGAGAGAATTGCACGCTTTATTCAGGAAAATAAATATGGTGATCGGTTTGGTGTATTGACCGGTGCGGAAGTAAAAAAGATTAAGCAGAATGAAAATGGCGACTATGATATAACTTATCATAAAGATAATGAAGACTATATTGTATCAACGCGAAAAGTCCTGTTTAATATAGGTGGAAACCCGAACGAATCCAGATTATTACATAATAGTCATAATATGACTTCAGGTGATTTTATTAAAGGTGTTTATGATGAGATCATCAATAAAGGTGATGTAAAAAGTATATCAATATTAGGTTCGTCACACAGTTCTGTTTCCTGTTTGATTCGGCTGATAGAACAATTAAAGTTTACTGGTAAGATAAATGTTCTGGTTAATAAAGATTTCAAGCTGTTTTTTGATTCACCTGCCAGTGCAGAATCTTACGGCTATGATTTCGTCCAGGAAGATATCTGCCCTTTAAGTGGCCGGGTTAATCGATATTCAGGTCTGAGATATGACTCTTTTGTATTTGCTCAGAAAATTAAAGCAAGAAAACATGAAAATATCTCTATTTTAAATATCTCAGAAATATCGAGTGATGAGGTTATTCAACGTATTAATTGTGACGATTTATTAATTCACTGTACAGGGTATCACTCCAAACTTGTTGAAATTATTGATAAAAATAATATTCCTATTGAGTTTAACAGTGATAAATATGGTTTGCTGACTAATGAAAAATTAAATCCTATATCAATGTCAGGTGAAACGCTCAATAATTTTCATACATTTGGTCTGGGATCTGGTGTAAAAACCGGTGGTGAAATTGGTGGCGAGGCAAGTTTCCACGGACGAATTGACGGGGTTTGGGTATATCAGCATGTGATATATGACGCTGTATTTAATTGATAGATAGCTCAATATCAATTTTACATTATTAACGAGCTGTATTTTAGGTTAATTCTTATTTAAGAATTCCGATAGCTTTCTAACATCTATTTAAAATAAATTATCAAAACTATGAATGAAAAAACAGTAATACTGCTTTGTGCAGGAAGAGGCAGCCGTTTATCTACCAGAACATCAAATAAACCAAAACCTTTGGTAGAAACCAATCAAACATCATTTATCGATAATGCACTGAAAAATATCGAATCTGTCGGTATTAGGAAAGTGATTATTGTGGTGGGTTATAAAAGTGATGTTTTAATGTCTCATATTAAACAAAAGACATATAACCTGGATATTGAATTTGTTAATAGTGAAAAATGGGAATCGACCAACAATCTCTATTCTTTATATCTTGCCAGAAATTGGATTAAGCAAGATACGCTGATCCTTGAAGGTGATATATTCTTCACCAAGAAATGTCTGGAAACGGTGATGTTAAAAGCAGGCGATCTCAATGTCCTGGTTTCTCCTCTTAGTGGGAATATGGAAGGGACTTATGCAAAAATAGATAAAGATAATATTATTGCATTAAATTCCACCAAGGATAGTGATTATCAGGTTGAAGATGGGCAATATAAGACAGTAAATATTTATCATATTTGCAGCGCTAATTTTGCGGAATATGTGAATAAAGAGTTAGAAAATTACGTTAATAATGGGTTAACCGGGCTATATTATGAAGATATATTTAAAAAATCTTTATTGGATAATATGGCTGAATTTAAAGCAAGTATTGTTGATCATTCTCAATGGTATGAAGTCGATAATACTTATGATCTTGCTATTTGTGATTTCATTTCAAGTAATAATAAGCTGGATCTTGTGCAGAATAGGCATGGTGGATATTGGCGTTATCCTATTATTGATTTTGCATTAATTTATAATTTCAACTTTCCACCTAAAAAATTGAAAGATGAAATGAAGAATAATTTTGATGAGATATTACTCAATTATCCTGGTGGAAATCGTTTAGTTGAATACGCCTTATCTGAATTTCTTGGCGTAGAAAAAACGAAATTATGTATTTCAAATGGTGCTGCTGAAATAATAAAACGGCTACCTGAAATTTATACAGGTAAAGTATTAGTCACTGTGCCATCATTTAATGAGTATGCTAATTGTTTTGGTAAAGACAGAACAATATTTAGCTATAGCAAAGAGAGCAGAGATTTTGAGATAGATATTGATGAATTATTAACGTTGGCGAAAGAAGAAAAGCCAAGTGTGGTGGTGATTGAGTCACCAAATAACCCGACAGGTAAACTGACGCCAATTAATAGTTTGTTATATTTGGCTGGCGAGTTATTGACATTAAATATAGACCTGATTGTTGATGAATCTTTCTTAGATTTCTCTAAAATGCGTGACGATACAATGTTAATGCATTTAGATAACTATAAAAATTTATCTGTTATTCGCAGTATGAGTAAAACCTTTGGTATTGGTGGTATTCGGATAGGATATATTGCAACCGCGAATCAAGCATTACTCGGTAAAGTGAGGTCAGTATTGCCTATTTGGAATATTAATGGTTTTGCTGAAGAATTTTTATTGCGGTTGCCGCAATATAGAGAGAGCTATAAATTAAGCTGTGAACAGGTGATTATTGATACGTTAAAATTACAGCAAGAATTGAATTCAATTGAAGGTATTACTGCCTATGAAACGGATTCTAATTTTGTTTACTGTAAATTCCATGTTTCCGATGCAAAAACGGTATCACAGTTACTTTTAGAGATTCATGGCGTGTATATAAAAGAGTGTTCCGGGAAAGGCAATGCCGATTCTGATCTATATTGCCGGGTATCTTGCCGGACACAAAGCGATAATGAAATTTTAATCCGCTCATTACGCATGGTAATGCAGGGGCTGATTAATATTAGTGATATTAGTACGATTAAGGAAGTTAACGAGGTCTGCGAATGAGTCATCCAAAAACAGTCGTGATTTGTGGTAAAGGAGAATTGGCAATTTTCATTTGTCAGTATTTCTTGAATCATAAAGATTATCAAATATTGCATGTTGTGGCAGATAAATTCGAACCGGTCAGTACTGAGCAGACATTAATGGATTTTTGTCATGAAAACAATATTTCTATTATTGAAGATAATAAAGTTGAGAATTTACCCGGTTATGAAAGTGGTAATTTCAATTGCGATTTGTGCTTTGTCGTATTTCATAAGCGGATATTGCCGTTAAAATTCATTAATTCTTGTAAAAGAATATTGAATATCCATTTGTCCCATTTGCCTAAATATCGCGGCGTCAGGCCAGTAAATTGGGCTTTGAAAAATGGTGAGTCATCTCATGGTGTGACGATCCATGAAATTAATGAAGGTATTGATGCGGGTCCAATTGTGAATCAGGTTTCATTTTCTATTTATCCAGAATTTGAAGAAGTTATTGATACTTATACCCGGGCTGTTAGCTATGCCAGACAATTATTCCTTGATACCATGCCAATGGTGGAAAAAATAACGCCAAGACCGCAAATGGATTCAGAGGCCAGTATTTATTATGAGAAAGATAATCATAATCTGGCAGAAAGGATGACATTTACCAAGAAAGCATCGCTTGAATTGCTGAATAAAGCGTAGATAATAATTGCTTTTAATGTACCGGGGAAGTTCATGTATAATCTTATTGCTACAGATCTTGATGGAACTCTGTTACTTCAAGGGGATACGGTAGGTAAATTTACCCGCCAAGTGTTGACTGATTTGTCAAATACGGGAAAACAGATCGTATTTGCCACTGGTAGACATCATGCTGATGTTAACGCCATTATTGGTGATTTTGATATACCTGTACATCTGATTACGTCTAATGGTGCCAGATTGACAAGTGCCTGTAAAAAGTTGGATATCAGACAATATCTGCCGGGTGATGTAGTAAAAAGATTAATTGAGGAAACGCAGGCAGATCACGATTTAGTGATTAATATGTATTGTGGTTCCCAATGGTTAACCAGTGAATTACACCATAGTTTCAGTGATTTTAATCAGAATGATAATTTTAATCCAACGATCAGACCGGCTGATGAAATGCCTTGTGATGCTGTTGAAAAAATCTTTTTCATTCATAAGCGCAGAGATCACGACGTGTTGGTTAAATTGGAACGCCATTTAATTGAGCTGTTTTCTGATAGTGTCAGTGTCGCTTTCTCGTTTCCTTGGTGTCTGGAAGTGATGGACTGTGGGGTTTCTAAGGGACAGGCGTTAATTCAGTTAGCTGGGTTTCTTGGGGTTCCAATCAATCAAACTATTGCATTTGGCGATGGTATGAATGATGTGGAAATGCTTTCAACCGCCGCTAAAGGGGTCATCATGGGAACGGCACAGGATAGGGTTAAACAAGCGCTGCCTCATGCGGATGTTATTGGTTCTTGCTGTGAAGAGTCTGTCGCTCATTATTTATCTGAACATGTCTATCAGGTGAATAATCTGTCCTAAACTTTGCCAAGAGCAGTTAATTGCCTGAGACATGAAGAGATTCGTGTTTCAGGTATTAAAGCATAAACCGATAACCAATGCCGGTTTCAGTGAGTAAATGTTTTGGTCTGGTAGGGTCAGTTTCCAATTTTTGTCGCAGATGCCCCATATAAATCCGTAAGTAATGGTTATGTTCAACATAATTAGGCCCCCAGACCTGATTGAGTAACTGGCGTTGTGTCAGCACCTTACCGCTATTTGCCAATAATTCACCCAGCAAACGAAACTCAATCGGCGTCAGATGCAACTCTTCATTACTTTTGGTTATCCGGCGGTTAACCAGATCGACAACCACATCAGAAAAATAGACGATAGATTCTTCCTGATGGGTTCTGGCAAAGTGGCGCAAGGCAACCCGTACTCTTGCTAACAATTCACTGATGCCAAATGGTTTACTCAGATAATCATCAGCGCCGGCATCCAGTGCGGCAACTTTATCAGCTTCTGCATCACGGGCAGAGAGAACAATAACGGGAATGGTGCTCCATTGGCGCAGATCACGGATCAAATTAATGCCGTCACCATCGGGCAGCCCCAAATCAAGAATAATCAAGTCAGGTTTACGGGTTCCTGCTTCAATCAAGCCTCGTTTCAGCGTCTCACTTTCAAATACGCGACAGCCTTCCCCTTCCAGCGCCAGCCGGACAAAGCGACGGATCTCTTTTTCATCTTCGATGATTAAGATGGTGTTATTGTTGGTAATGGTGACATCTCCTCAGTCATTTCTTCAATTTCAGGCGGCTTCTCTAACGGTAGAACAAAGTGAAAACTCGCTCCACCTTTTTCGTTATTGGCAGCCCAAATCTTTCCATTGTGAATTTCAATAATTGCGCGACAGATTGCCAGCCCAAGGCCTACTCCGGGAATGGCAGATTCTTTGCGGGCGCGGGAAAATTTATCGAAAATTAACTGTTCCTGCTCCGGTGGAATACCTTTACCTGTATCCCAGACTTCAATATGAACCTGATTTTTTTCTGTTGTCGCCTTAATGCCCAGTGGGGTTTGTTCATCGGTGTATTTGATCGCGTTTTCCAATAAATTGATAAATACCCGTTCCAGCAGGCTGGCATCACAATGCAAGAGTAAATCAGATGGCAGGGCAACGGTGACCGGATGGCGATTAAGCGCATATTCCAGTGAACGCAAGGTACTGCCGACGATCTCTTCCAATGATTGCCATTCCAGATTGAGTTGAATGCCCCCCGATTGAATACGCGCCATATCCAGCAAGTTATTGACCAGACGGGAAGTGCTGAGAATTTGCTGGCGGATTTGATTCACCTGCTTGGTATGTGGGGAACCTTCGGCAGATAAATCCAGCATCAGGATTTCTGCCTGACCGAAAAGGACTGTCAGAGGGGTGCGTAAATCGTGAGAGAGTGCCGCCAGAAGTGAGTTACGTAACTGTTCCCGCTCTGCATCCAGTTTCGCCGATTCTGCCCGGCGGGAGAGGTGCAATCTTTCCAACGCATTGGCAATCAGGCCGGTAAATGTTTGCAATAATCGCTGTTGCTCCGGGATGAGCAGTTGACGCAAATAGGATGGTTCAATCGCCAGCACCGCGAACGTTTGTGACGGTGTTGCGATAGGCAGTAACTGGTAAGGTACGCTCGGTAGGGTATCGGTTCCTGCGCCCGCCGGCAGATTTTTATCAAAACTCCATTTGGCAATGGCATCGTCAATCAGCATATGACCGCCATTGTTGGTGGTGAGTTGATGTAAATCGCCATTATTGTTCGGTAAAAACAGGCCAGTTTTAGCCTGAAAACCATTGGCAAGGAAATGGTAGCTGGTACGGGCAATATCTTCTTCATTCAATGCCCGGCTGAGTTCACGGGTCATTTCATAGAGATGGCGGGTGCGCTGTTCGCGGTAACGGGCAATTCGTGCTTGATATCTCATGCCGGCTGTCAGATTTCCGACCACGACCCCCACGATCAGCATGACCGTGAAAGTCAGCAGGTACTGCATATCCGTGACGGCAAGCGACCAGTGAGGCTGTACAAAGAAGATATCGAAACTGATGACGTTAATAAAAGCGGCGAATATTGATGGTCGGCGTCCATAAAACAGTGCAATGATGACGACGCCGAGCAGATAAAGCGTAACCAGATTGGCTTTATCGAGAGTCAGCAAGAATGTCCGGGAGAATAGGGTGATTAGCGTGCAGAGGGCGATTGCGATCAGGCAACCCTGAATCTGTATCCGCCATTTTTCAGTGACAGAACGGCTGTCTTGTTCTTTATCCCATTGGCTGCGATCTTCCAGCGCGACAATCACTAAATCCAAATCTGGCCCCAGTTTTCCTAACCGATCAGCAAAACCAAGGCGCCATTTCCAGTTAAGCAGCTTATGTTTGGATTCACAGCGGCGGCCTATCAAAATTTTGCCGAGGTTATGCTCTCTGGCATAACGTAATACCGCTTTTTCTTTGTTTGGATCGGCGAGGGTTGCGGTTTCCGCCCCCAATTCATGGGCTAATCTGAGTGCGGTTAAAATTGTGCGCCGTTTACCTTCCGGCAATTGGTGCAGTTTTGGGGTTTCAACATAGATTGCATGCCAGATACAGCCTAACCGGGCAGCCAGCCGGGCGGCGGTACGGACCAGTTTTTCATTGCCTGAGCTGTTGCCGATGCACAGCAGAAGATTATCACGGGTGTGCCAGACCGGTTCATGCCCTTGTGCGTCGCGGAAAGCACGCATTTGATCATCAACGCGATCAGCAGTACGGCGCAAAGCCAGTTCCCGCAGAGCAATCAGATTGCCTTTGCGGAAAAAATGTTCAATAGCACGTTCTGCTTGGCTGGGAATATAGACTTTACCTTCATTGAGCCGTTGGCGCAGATCATCAGGTGGCAGATCAACCAGAACAATTTCAGTTGCCTGATCAAAGATGTGGTCAGGGATGGTCTCCCTGACCTGGATGCCGGTGATGTCACCCACCACATCATTAAGGCTTTCCAGATGCTGAACGTTAATGGTCGTCAGCACATCGATTCCCGCTTGCAGTAATTCTTCAACATCCTGCCAGCGCTTGGGATGACGGCTGCCGTGAGGATTACTGAATGCCAGTTCATCCATCAGAATCATCGCCGGGTGGCGGGCAATGGCGGCATCAAGATCAAAAACGGTGATTCTGCGCTTGCGGTAGTGGATCGGTTTAAGTGGCAGTTGTGGCAGACCATCAACTAAAGTGGCCGTTCCCTGCCGCTCATGGGTTTCTACCACACCGATAATCACATCCAGCCCTTGAGCACGCAATCTTTGTGCTTCCTGCAACATGGCATAGGTTTTTCCCACGCCGGCACAGGCACCGAAAAATATTTTTAATTTACCGCGCTGTTTCTCATTAACCAGTGTCAGTAATTCATCAGGGTCAGGACGTTGGGGTTCGTGTTGATCCATCTTCCAGCCTTACTGTTTTTTCTTTTGCAAATTATCAAGGGCAAGATTGAGTTTTAACACATTAATCACCGGTTCACCGAGAAATTCCGATGGCGGGGTTTCAGTATTATTCCAGATTAATTGTTTTACCGCTTTAACGGGTAAACGGCGTGCGTCAGCCACTCTCTGTACCTGAAAATCAGCCGCTGCGGGTGAAATGTGAGGATCGAGGCCGCTAGCGGACGCGGTGACCAGATCAACCGGCACAGGCAGGTTTGGCTGGCGGTTAAATTGGCGCAAATGTTCAACTCTGCGTTTGATTTCATCATCCAATACCGGGTTAGAAACCGCCAAATCACTGCCACCGGATAACATCGTGTTATAAGGGTAGTCCATTGTCGCGGAAGGGCGCCCCTGAAAATAAATATCTTTAGTGAAGGGTTGACCAATCAGTTCAGAACCCACTATCTGACCGTTTTGTTCCACCATAGAGCCCTGGGACTGGTAAGGAAACATCAGTTCTGACAAACCTGTTGCCAGCAACGGGTAAGCCACACCAGTAATCAGAGTCAGGAATAGCAACAATACAACAGAAGAACGTAACCAAATCATTTTCGTCACCTTTATTTAAAGATCAGCAAAGTCAGCAACATATCTATCAGTTTGATGCCGATGAAAGGCGCTATCAGACCACCCAGACCATAAATCCACAGATTGCGGCGCAAAAGTGACAATGCGTTCATGGGTCGGTAGCTTACGCCTTTTAGAGCTAATGGGATCAGGAAGACAATAATCAGTGCATTGAAGATAACTGTCGATAAAACCGCCGAAGTTGGCGAATGCAGATGCATGATATTCAAGACATTTAACTGTGGATAGGTGACAGCAAATGCCGCCGGGATAATGGCGAAATATTTTGCGATATCATTGGCGATACTGAACGTGGTCAGAGAACCTCGTGTCATCAACATCTGTTTACCAATACGAACGACTTCAATCAGTTTGGTTGGGTTGGAGTCCAGATCCACCATATTGCCGGCTTCCTTGGCGGCCTGAGTGCCTGAATTCATGGCAACGGCAACATCAGCCTGAGCAAGCGCGGGCGCATCATTAGTACCGTCGCCGGTCATGGCAACCAGACGGCCTTCGGATTGATACTGGCGGATAAGCGCCAGTTTGGCTTCGGGTGTGGCTTCCGCCAGAAAATCATCGACGCCGGCTTCAGCCGCGATCGCAGCGGCAGTCAGGCGGTTATCGCCGGTAATCATCACGGTTTTGATGCCCATTCGGCGCATTTCATTGAATCGCTCTTTGATGCCGCCTTTTACGATATCTTTCAGCGCGACAACACCCAGTACCCGCTGATTTTCTGCGACAACCAGCGGTGTTCCCCCTTTACGTGCGACGGTCTGTACCAGGATCTCGACTGTTTCAGGGAACTTGCCGTGATTAACTTCAATATGACGACGGATGGCATCTACGGCACCTTTACGGATCATACGATTTTCCACATTCACGCCGCTCATTCTGGTCATGGCAGAGAAAGGCACAAAACTGGCATTCAGTGAGCGCAGATCACGTTCGCGCAGGTTGAAGCGCTGTTTTGCCAGAATGACAATGCTGCGGCCTTCCGGTGTTTCATCGGCCAGAGAAGAGAGCTGGGCGGCATCTGCCAGCTGTTGTTCTGTCACGCCGGGAACCGGCAGGAACTGAGATGCCTGGCGATTTCCCAGAGTGATAGTGCCGGTTTTATCCAGCAGCAGCACATCCACATCCCCCGCCGCTTCAACGGCCCGGCCGCTGGTGGCAATAACATTCGCAGCCAGCATTCGGCTCATGCCTGCGACACCGATCGCAGAAAGTAAACCGCCAATGGTGGTCGGAATAAGACAAACCAACAAGGCTATCAATACCGTGATGGTGATGGGTTGACCAGATTGGTTGGTTTCCACACTGAATATTGAGAATGGCAATAGGGTGACACACACCAGGAGGAAGATAATCGTCAGAGCTGTCAGCAGAATCGTCAGAGCGACCTCGTTTGGGGTTTTGCGCCGTTTAGCGCTTTCTACCATTGAAATCATGCGATCGAGAAACGTTTCACCGGGATTAACCGAACATTCGACTATCAGCCAATCAGACAGCACGCGTGTACCGCCGGTAACAGAGGAAAAATCACCGCCGGATTCGCGGATAACTGGGGCAGATTCTCCGGTGATGGCACTTTCATCAACGGAAGCGCCGCTTTCGATAACTTCACCATCACAAGGAATGGTTTCATTTGCTTCGATAATGACGATATCGCCTTTACGCAGGCTATCAGACGGGACCTTTTCCCGCGTTGCGTCATGGCTGGCTGAGGCAAGTTTGGTTGCCCAACTGGTTTTTCTTACTCCTTTAAGGCTGGCGGCTTGCGCTTTGCTTCTGCCTTCTGCCAGTGCTTCGGCAAAGTTAGCGAACAGCAAGGTAAACCATAGCCATAAGGCGATGTTGCCGGTAAACAGTGTGTTTCCCTTAAACTGACCGGTCAATATGGCAATCCATAGAATTGTGGTTAACCCACTGCCCAGGTAGACCACAAACATCACCGGATTACGCCATTGTGCGGCCGGATGGCATTTTTTTACTGAATCAATAAGAGCATTACGAATCAAAGAGGGTTCGAATAATGTCTGTTGTTTGTTTGTCATGGTGTTCCTCTCTCTATTCCTCATGTTGGCACTTACCGGGACATCAGCCAGATTTGTAAATGTTCAATTACCGGGCCAAGGATCAGTGCCGGAATAAACGTCAATGCACCAATTAACATAATGGTCAGGATTAATAAGCCGATAAACAGCGGGCCATTGGTGGGGAGTGTGCCGTTGCTGACAGGCTGGCGTTTTTTCACTACCAGAGAGCCGGCAATGGCAAGTACCGGCAGGATCACGCCAAAACGGCCCAAAAATAGGGTGACTGCCAGCAGTAGGTTGTAGAACACGCTGTTGGTATTGAGGCCCGCGAAAGCACTGCCATTATTGTTGGCGGCAGAGGAGAGGGCATAGAGCACTTCACTGAAACCATGAGCACCGGGGTTCAGAATACCGGCACGTCCACTGGTGGTGGATATGACAAGTGCCGTACCTAAAAGTACCAGTGTCGGGGTGACCAGAATCGCCAGTGCGACCATTTTCATCTCGAATACTTCGATTTTTTTGCCGAGATATTCAGGTGCCCGGCCTATCATTAAACCACCAATAAACACTGTCAGCAGAACGAACAGCAACATACCGTATAGGCCGGAACCCACGCCGCCGAATACGACTTCGCCAATTTGTATCAACCACATTGGGATCATGCCGCCAAGTGCGGTGAAGGAATCATGCATAGCATTGACTGCCCCGCAGGAGGCCGCGGTTGTCACTACCGCATAAATTGAGGTTGCAAGGATACCGAAGCGATTCTCTTTGCCTTCCAGATTGATATTACTGGCAGCACCTAGCAGACTGAAATGGGGATTGCCTTTGAGTTCGGCATACATTACTCCCACGGTGGCAGCGACAAAGATGATACACATCGCCCATAATAAAGCGTGTCCCTGACGGTTATCGCCAATGACCTGACCAAAGGCAAAACAGAGCGCACAGGGGATCAGCAGGATAGATAATATTTGAATAAAATTGCTGATAGCGGTTGGGTTTTCAAACGGATGAGCTGAACTGGCGCCAAAGAATCCACCGCCATTGGTTCCCAATAACTTAATGGCTTCCTGTGAGGCGACAGGCCCCATCGGGATCACATGCTGTTGGTCTTCAATGGTATGAGCTAATTGATAGGGTTCGAAATTCTGTATTACTCCCTGACTGACAAAAACCAGCGCGATAATCATAGACAGCGGTAGCAGCAGATAAAGTGTAATACGGGTGATATCAACCCAGGCGTTCCCCACGGTTTTTACACCATGACGGGAAAATGCGCGTATCAGCGCAAATGCCACAGCGATACCGGTCGCGGCGGAAAGAAAGTTTTGCACGGTTAAACCCGTCATCTGACTAAAATAGCTTAACGTGTTTTCCCCGCTGTAGGCTTGCCAGTCAGTATTGGTGATAAAGCTGACCGCTGTATTCAGCGCCAGGTCCCATTTTAGCCCGGGAAAATGTTCAGGATTTAGCGGAAGGACTCGTTGAGCGACCAGCAGGGTAAATAACAGTAATAATCCAGTCAGATTAAAAATAATGATCGCTAATGCGTATTGTTGCCAGCTCATTTCTTTCACTGTGCCGCCAGGCTTGTGTAAACCACAGCAACGCCAAAGGCCAGATTCTGTTTTAGTCAGCCAGAGCGGAATATCACCGTTGATCATATTGGCGATAACATTTCCAAGCGGTTTTGCCAGCAGCAGCAAAATCAGTAAGAAACTTGCGATCAGTAAAAAAGCGGATGATGCCATTTAAAAATCCTCCGCATGGAGTAACGCGTAAATCAGATAGACCAGTAACAGGGCTACTAATAACGCGCCGGAAATCAGAAATATGCTCACTGCTTATCTCTCCTGAGAATTTGGATAGATAAAGGTTAGGGAAGGTAGTGCAAAGAAGCTGATAAAAGAGTGAATGGATGTGTAAAAAAAGTGTAAAAATGACTACCGTATTTCCCTTTTTCAGGAGATACGGCACCGGGGAGCAGTCACGGAAGTATGGCAAACGAACGAACGGGAAAACCAGATGCTTTTTTAGGTTTGGCTACAATGTTGAAAATGACTGCACCCCGTACAGGTACTTGGTCCAAATTAGCCAAAAGTTCTATCTGATAAGTATCTTGTTTTAATACATAATCTTCACCCAACAACGCATTATTCTTTCTAAAATCTTTAGCGGAGTCGGTATCAAATGTTTCATGCCCAATGGCTTTAACATGACGCTCCTCAAATAAAAATTTGAGGGCATCCATTCCCCATCCGGGTATTTGGTTATTGCCACGATCATCTTTATTATCCATGGCTTGCTGAGATGACCAGCGTTTACTCCAGTCAGTTCTGAGCGCAACGAAAGTACCTGCCTCAATAATGCCATATTCTTCTTCAAATTTAAGAATGTCTTCTTTAGAAAGTGAAAAATTAGGATCCTGTTTTGCTCTTTCTGACTGATTAAGTACGATTAAAGGCAAAACCAATTCTTTTAATTCCAGCTCATCAAGACAACGGGCATTAGGAACAAAATGGCAGGGAGCATCAATGTGAGTCCCATATTGGCCGGGAAAAGAAAATTGTTGAGCAAAAAAACCATCTTTATAATCAAACAGGGTTTTAAACTCGGCGGGTTCAAACATAAAAAAATGGGGAGAATCTTTATCGAAGCTATGCGTTAAATCGACCCATTTTTTCGATTTCAGTAAAGTGAGTGCTTGTAAGATGTTATTTGACATAAAAACCTCATTTTTGATAATTGTAGATGTTTTTTTACCGACATGGTTTTTTCTATAATAAAAACAAAGCTATAGATTTTCATTAATTTAAAGAGTTAACTATTTCTTTAAATGTTGTATTTGAGTCTATTGCCTGATAGAAGCCATTTTCGACATGTATTGGCGTAATTATATTGGTGTTTTTCAATATTGGTTTATTATTAAAGAAAACAGATATTTTTTCCCCTACGTTTTTCTTAATAAAAAGATTAAAGGGTTTGCTGCAATGATCGCCATTTCTTACTTTAATGAATATGGAATAATAGTCACTCCCTTTTTTCGGGGTAATTTCTTCTATACATGATTGAGTCAAATGAAAAGTTCCGCTATTGGTTTTATAGTCAAGAAAAAAGGGTTGTTTTTTGGGGGCACAACCTGAAACGTTTATTACTAGCATTAATAAGATAAGAGTTAATTTTCTCATCTTTCCTCCTGTTATAGTCAAGCCATCAATATTTTGGAAAACTAACATGGGCAACGGCCCACATAATTTTCCCGTGCCCATATCGTCATTATCATTGAAAGTTTTTATATTGGCAATTCCTACTTCTATCGTCAGTGTCAAATGGGTGTTTTCAAATTTTTGCATGATTATTCGTAAGAATTTTCTTATCTTTTTCAATAAGAATTATCTATTGAGTCCAATCCATTTCCTGAACAAAGTAGAACCGATGATGACAGGAATAGGATCAAGGAGCGTGAAAAAATTGACGCCTACGTTATGGTCTCTTATTGACACGTGTTACTCATTTACGCAGGAATCCTTACGGTACCCCAGCCTCTTCACGTGTAGAATCGACGATAAATGCAGTTATCGCTAAACGGTATACTCCAAAGCAGCATTTATTACGTGTTGCCTGAATTCTACTTTTAACCTCCATGAGAAATGGGAGGATTACCCATACTCTGTCATAACTCGGTTGCTGAAGTTATGCACTTGTAGTTAAAGCCCCGCAAGGATAAGAAGATTTTGACGTCATGGGTGTGAAAGCAATTTCAATTCATCTAGTGTGATTACAGAGGGAGACTGACGGCACCGCCAAGCAGAACTCCATCCCATTGACATTAGCAAATACTTTTACCCACCTTAGAAAAGTGAGTAAAAGTACAAAAAATAGGAAGGAAAAGGTTATTGTAAGGAGAGGAGTTCTTCACGGCTAAGACCGGTGCTTTTCATAACCAGTTCAATACTGGCACCATTCTTTAAAAAGGCACGGGCAATATTAATTGAAGCTTGTTTTTCACCTTCCTGAATGCCTTGTTGAATACCTTGCTGAATACCTTGCTGAATACCTTGTTCCCGTAATCGCTGTGCAATATTCATTATATCCTCCTGATGGCTGCCTACCTGTTCAATCAGTTTCTGGAGTACCTGTTCAAAATGTGGAGAGTCCATTGTAACAAACAGGTAGTTAAGAATAGTAACAACATCGTTGTCACTATTATAATTGTACTTAAGGGCCTGTGCCAATAATGTGGTCACAGCTTCAACCCTGTCTCGCAAATTTTTATGTTTCATCGCCAGTTCCATCACGGCGATTTTGCGATGATTGACTAACTCATTATCATCAATCACGGTCACATCGACTAGTGGAAATGGATTGAAATACACCTCTTCCGCTAAGTGAGGTAATGAAAAGCATTGTGTCCAGCACTGCTGGAAAGGATAAGGGCTGCTATCACCGTGGTAAAACAAAACGGGCACAACCAGCGGGAGTTCCTTATTTCCTTGTTGAAGGTGTTGATTCATCGCCATAAAAGCATAATGCATCATGCGCCATGCCATCATTTTATCCGGCGTTGACTGATGTTCAACAAGTACATAAATATAACCGTCACCTTGTTGAGTTTTCACCGAATAGAGCACATCGGACATTCTTGAACGTAACTGACGGTCAATGAATGAAGAATTAGTCAGTGTTAACGTATTAAAATCACATAACCTCTTAATTTTCTCCGGCAAATGAATGTCAAAAAAGTCTCGGGCATTCTCTATCTGAGCCATAAACCCTTTGAATGTAGCATCATGGGGTGTAGGGGGCGCCTTTTTATTATTCATATTTTCTTATTAAGAAATAATTCCCATAATCAGTGTACAGCACAATAAAGTCTAGTATCAAGGTAGTTTGATAATTCATCTAATCAACTTATATAAATTATTAAGAGAGCATAAAAAAATCTTGGGGCACTCATGTCGCAACAGCCTCTGTCACATAGTGATTCGTTTCTTCACTGAATTTACCCCCGGATACCAATGCTCAAATTGCGCCTTTAAATCTTAATTAAATACCGCTGTTCGTGTCTGGAGTAAGTCATGTGCGCCTTGTTGACTCCACTGCATTTGCTGTTTTTTCACCATGCGTTTAGCGATGACTCCATTAATCGTCGATTCAACAAATGAAGAGGAAATCGGCTCACCATACCGGTACATTTCGCCATAATTTGGGATCATCATGCTGTTATTTCTAATATAGCTATACATTTCATCGAAATGTTTTAACAGCGCTTTATTGTTTTCATAATGCAATGTATCGTCATCACATATCCCGGCACAATAATCCAGATACTCCAATGCCTTATCAACATTTCCATGCCAGAGGGACCATTTTATGCTGGTTAAATAGCCTGATAACTCTGTACCGCGTTCAGGATCTCTTTTCAATACCCCTTTGACATATTGGTTTAGTACAGTCAGACGCATCATGATATGAAAACAATCAATTATATGAATAATAAAATAAAAACCCGCTAAAGAGGTCTCTCCTGATAGCCGGAATCGGTGCCATACCATAGGACTGACACCGCAAAGCGCCATTTTAACAATATAGGCTTTCATGATGATGAACTGCCTGATAAAAACCTTCTAAACTGCTTTTTATATCACCATCCGAACGGAATGCCCCACACAATTTTATGCTCTCTACGTTATAAGGTTCGACGTCCAATGGAACGAAAAACGACGCTAAGAAAATAACCCTATGTTTTAACCGAAGGCGCAAATAAACTTAAAAAATGTGTCACGTCCGCAAAACTAACCAGTATGGGGGGTATTTATGCTCTCTTTTTTGCTCTCATCGGCATTATTTTCCTTTCTCTTAACTAAGGGTAAGTAATACCCAGCTTCGGGGCGTATTAACTTCTCGCGTTCCCTGGAACACTCTTCTGCCCCTTACCGGCAAATTAGCTTCAATTGTTACTTAAATTATTTTAAACTATTTTTCGTTTATATAGTTTTTTTAATTGACGTCTTTCTAAATTTAGTATTATATATAAATAATTCAATAAGTTACGCATGGGTCAAGTTCAATGGCCGTTGGGGTGAAGAAACTGGCGATAGGCCGGTTTCTCCGTATGTATACGGGAATAAATTTCGTGCACACAACGTTTTTTGTCGATGGTTATAATTCTGCTTTCTTATCTTACCGACGAGTGCACCGCATCTCTATCCTGCGCCATCTGCGCGACCCGCAGTTAGAACGGAGCGTGCATTGCTCGCAGAACCGTATCGAGTCTTATCACCAGCTACGCGGCCATCTTATCTCGGCTGCTGAACAAGTTTGATAGTGCAACGATCTTGTTGTTAGCGAATGAATATTAATTAACAACAAGCTGCAACAGTCATTCCCTACATTGCCTAATGTTTTCAGTTTGCAAAGGTAGGCACGGACGCAATTATGGAAAAAAAATGAGTACTGAGTCACCCCATTCTTCCCCAGAGCTGGACACCGGCCTGATTTGCCTAGCCATGTTGGCCCGATTTCACAATATGGCTATATCGACTGAACAACTTTCACACGAATTTTCTACCACTAATCAAGGTGTTACCCAGCATGAGCTGCTGCTGGCTGCACGGAAGTCGGGGCTGAAAGCCAAGGCTGTGCGTACCACACTTGCCAGGCTTGAGCACACGCCATTGCCCGCTATTGCTATTGGCCGAGATGGGAAGTTTTTTATTTTAGCTAAGCTGGATCAGGAACAAGCTTTGATTCAGGATCCACGTTCGGCGCGCCCCGAAGTTATCAGCTTCGAGGGGCTTGAGCAGCGTTGGACTGGGCAGTTGGTGTTGGTGCGTTCCAGTAACGGTCTGTCCGGCGAATCCTCGCGTTTTGATTTCACTTGGTTCATTCCGGCCATCGTCAAATACCGCAAGTTGTTGGGTGAAGTTTTGTTGGGGTCTTTTGCTTTGCAGCTGTTTGCCTTGGTGACTCCGTTGTTCTTTCAGGTGGTCATGGACAAAGTACTGGTGCACCACGGCCTAACCACACTGGATGTTGTCGCAGCGGGGTTGCTGGGCATCATGCTGTTCGAGTCGGCCCTGAGCGGTCTTCGTAGTTACGTGTTTTCCCATACGACCAGCCGTATTGATGTGGAGTTGGGTTCGGGTCTGTTTCGGCATTTAATCAATTTACCGCTGGCTTACTTCCAGGCCAGGCGCGTCGGTGATTCTGTGGCTCGTGTACGAGAACTGGAAAACATTCGTAGTTTCCTCACTGGCAACGCCATTACGTTGATGATCGATGTCTTTTTTTCCTTGGTATTCATCGTGGTAATGCTTTTTTACAGTGGCTGGCTGACTCTCATTGTCCTGTTGTCTTTGCCACTCTATGCTCTGGTATCGGCGTTGGTTACCCCTCTCTTGCGTAAGCGATTACAGGATAGCTTCACACGCAACGCCGAGAACCAGGCATTCCTTGTCGAAACGGTAAATGGCATTGATACCCTAAAATCAATGGCGGTTGAACCGCAGGCCATCCGCAAGTGGGACAACCAGATGGCGGCTTATGTTGCTGCGAGTTTCAAAACACAGGCCCTGTCCACCCTCGCCAATGAGAGTGTATCGCTTATTGGCAAGTTAGTGACGGTCGCCACGCTCTGGCTCGGTGCGCGCCTCGTGATAGATGGGCAGCTGTCGGTGGGGGAACTGATCGCATTCAATATGCTGGCCGGCCGTGTCAGCGGCCCTATTATGCGTCTGGCGCAATTGTGGACCAGCTTCCAGCAAACCGGGGTTTCGGTGCAGCGTCTGGGAGACATCCTCAATTCCCGTACTGAATTGTCTCAGGCTACACGTAGCACGGTACCGCCGCTCAAGGGGCGGATAGAGTTTGATCAGGTGCATTTTCGTTATCGGACCGATGGCTCTGAGGTGCTGCGCGGAGTTAACCTGGTCATTGGCGCGGGAGAAATCATTGGTGTGGTGGGCCGCTCCGGTTCTGGCAAGAGCACCCTGACCCGCTTGTTGCAGCGGCTCTATGTTCCGGAGCGCGGACGGGTCATGGTCGATGGCATGGATCTGGCATTGGCTGATGTGTCCTCGCTGCGCCGGCAGATTGGCGTGGTGTTGCAGGACAATATGCTATTCAACCGCAGCATTCGCGAAAACATTGCCTTGAGTGATCCGGGTGCGCCGCTCGAAGTGGTCATGCACGCCGCCAGCATGGCTGGAGCCCATGAATTCATCCTTGAACTGCCTGAAGGTTACGACACCATGGTGGGTGAGCACGGCACGTCACTTTCGGGTGGTCAGCGGCAACGGGTGGCTATTGCCCGAGCTTTGATCGGCAATCCTCGCATTTTGATTTTCGACGAGGCGACCAGTGCGCTGGACTATGAGTCTGAACGGGTTGTGCAGCAGAACATGCAAAGCATTTGCAAGGGGCGAACGGTCATCATTATCGCTCATCGGTTGTCCGCTGTACGCGATGCGCATCGCATCCTCGTGATGGATCGCGGGCAGATCGTCGAACAGGGAACCCACGCCGAGTTATTGGTGCGTCAGGACGGCCATTATTCACGACTGTATCGAATGCAGCAGGGCTGAAAGGTTTCCATTTCTCGCAACGTGCGATAACACCGGCTAATAACGTAACCAGAGGCAGAAGTGATCAAGACAAACATACCCCGATTCAAGGAAAATAACGTCATATGAGCGCCACCCTTTCCTTATTGCAGCGCTATCGCCACGCGTGGAGTCAGTCTTGGCGTCAACGTAAAAGCATGGATGTGTCGCCGCGACTCGCTCATGAATTGCAGTTTTTACCGACGGCTTTGGAGTTGCAGGAAACACCTGTTCACCCAGCACCGAGAATTTTCATCTGGAGTATTATGGGTTTCGCCGTATTGGCGTTGCTCTGGGCCTGCATCGGCAAAATCGAGGTAGTGGCTATCGCCCCGGGAAAGGTGGTTCCCAATGGCAAGACCAAGTTGATTCAATCCAGCGAAACGGCGGTAGTCAGAGCGATCCACGTCAATGACGGTCAAGCGGTGAAAGTCGGCGAGTTGTTGGTCGAACTCGACCCGACGGCGGCGAGCGCCGACGTCAGCCGGATCCAGAGCGAGCTGCTGGCTGCGCGTATCGACAGTGCGCGGAGTGCCGCCATGCTCGACGCGATTAATCAGCAACAGCCGCCGGCATCATTGGTAGGGACGATTGCCAACGCCAACCCTGAGCAGGTGCTCAGTACCCAACGCTGGCTTCAAGGACAATACCAGGAATACCGCAGCAACCTGGAGTTGGTGGACGCAGAAATCCTCCAACGCAGCGCCGAAATCCAGTCGGCTCAGGCTCAGGTGGCTAGCTTGCGACAAACGATACCGATTGCTACACAATTGTCCGAGGATTACCAACGGTTATTGACGAAACAGTATGTATCGCGGCATGAATATCTGGAAAAAGAGCAGACGCGGCTGGATCTGCAACGCCAGTTAAGCGTACAGCTGGCCAGTGTCTTGCAGCACACCGCCGCCCAGGACGAGGCGCGACGTCGGCGTGAGGCTGTTGTTGCACAAAATCGCCGCGCCATGCTCGACCTGCAACAGGAAGCCAATCAAAAAGCAGCGATCCGGGTTCAGGAGCTGGCGAAGGCTCGTTACCAGGAAACCCTGACCAGCCTCAAAGCCCCAGTGGCCGGCACAGTTCAACAACTCGCTATCCATACCGTCGGTGGAGTGGTTACACCGGCTCAATCGCTGATGGTCATCGTCCCCGCAGACCAACAGGTAGAAGTGGAAGCTATGCTGGAAAACAAGGATGTAGGTTTCATCCACGTCGGCCAACCGGTCACCGTCAAGGTGGAAACCTTCACTTTTACCAAGTACGGTACCGTTGACGGCGAAGTGCTCAATGTGTCGAACGATGCCATCGAGGACGAAAAGCATGGACTCATCTATAGCAGCCGTATTCGCTTGAAGTCTGATCACGTGCTGGTCAATGGTCAGCGAGTCGCGCTGTCTCCGGGCATGTCGATCACGGCAGAAATAAAAACCGATCAACGTCGGGTGATCGATTACTTCTTGAGCCCATTGCAGCAGCATATGGATGAAAGTCTGAGAGAGCGGTAAGCGCGCTTTGCCATACTCACCGTTTTCCGCCTTTGAGATAAGTTACCGTTAATGGTCAAGGATGTTTTTTCGCAGTCTTACTTTGTTTGGAGTGACGTGATGAAAGTTTTACAGGTTAATGAAAGGTTTAAAAACTGGCGAAATATTATTATTTTTATGAGCTTCACCTTATTAATGGCATGCTCTAAGCATATTGATACTGTACGTAAACCGATTGATGTGTCGCATTCTGGGCAATCCGTCGAGATTAATTTTGAACTCAGCAAGAGACAGGCGGGAGATTATCAGTTTGCCCTGCTGTTTGCTACTGGGCGTAGTCTTGATGAAATACGAAGGCGGGATAAGTTGTTCGGAAATGTGGATAAGGATGGAGTTGCTGTCCCCGTTTCGCTTCGTCTGGTTAAGGACGGCAGGGTTTTTTTTGACGAGAAAATAAATGCGGTGAGGCTCGATGGGTGGGAGTCCTTCTATTACAAAGAGAGAGGTATAAATACCGCGGTGCGCGATATTAAAACACTTTCGTTACCCTCTGGACGTTACTCTGCGGTAATTACTACCCTGGAGGATGTACCTGATTTTAATGGCATTCAGAGTTTTGTAGAACTCACGTATTTTAATCCGAAGATTTAAAATGGTATCAGTATAAACAAAGAAAATATCAAAGTTTGGAGTGACGTAATGAAAGTATTACAGGTATATGAAAGGTTTAAAAGCTGGCGAAACATTATTATTTTTATGAGCTGCACCTTATTAATGGCGTGTTCTAAGTACATTGATATATACAAATCGATTGATGTATCGCATTCTGGTCAATCCGTCAAGATTGATTTTGAAATCAGCAAGGTTGGAGAGTATCAGGTTTCCCTGCTGTTTGCGACTGGGGATAGTCATGAGGAAAGAAAAAGGCGATTTAAGTTGTTCAATGCTCATGGTGATGGGGTTGCCATCCCCGTTTTGTTTCGTTTGGTTAAAGACGGCAAGGTTCTTTTTGACGAGGAAATAAACACGGTGGGATCTGGTTGGGAGCACACCATTTATTATAAAAAGAAAAAAATAAATACGGCGGTTCGCAATATTAACATATTTCAGTTCACCCCTGGACGTTACTCTGTGGTAATTACTACCTTGGAGGATGTGCCTGAATTTAATGGCATTGAGAGTTTTGTACAGCTCATGCGTTTTCCCCCGAATATCTAAAATGGTATCAGTATATACCCTATACACTTCAAGTTGCCATTCGCAAGATGGAGGCAGATTATTATCTCACCGAATGGTGGGGAGATAACAAATGCATATTGAAATACGACAAGTATAAACAAAGGCAATATCAAAATTTGGAGTGACGTGATGAAAACATTACAGGTACATGAGAGATTTAAAAATTGGCGAAATATTATTATTTTTATGAGCTGCACCTTATTAATGGCCTGCTCTAAGCCCATTGATATATACAAACCGATTGACGTGTCGAAGTCTGGTCAATCAGTAAAAATTGATTTTGAAATCAGTAAGGTTGGAGATTATCAGTTTGCTCTGCTGTTTGCTAAAGGGGATGATTATGATGATGAAATGAAAAGGCGGCTTGAATTATTCGGTAGTATTGATAAGGACGGAGTTATAACCCCCGTTTCGCTTCATTTGGTTAGAAACGGCGAGGTTTTTTTTGACAAAAAAATAAATGCAGGAGGACGTGGTTGGGGACAGTCTTTCGATTATGAAGGAAGAAGAATAAATATGGCTGTGCGAAACATTAAAATACTTGAGTTACCCCCCGGACGTTACTCTGCGGTAATTACCACACTGGAGGATGTCCCTGCCTTTAATGACATCGAGAGTTTTGTCGAATTCTCCTATTTTAATCCAAAGATTTAATTTATTCAGAAAAAAACAAAGAGAAATAACAAATAGAGGAAATAATAAGTATGGAAAAGAAATACACTGTAACGTATAAAGTTGCCCCGATGGGGGCTAAGTATGTTTATCAGGAAGATAAGAACGAACATCAAGCGGGAGATGTACATTCTTCATCCGGCGGTCATATGTGGTATGTTTTAAATGACGGGAGCGGAAATGAAATAAGTTACGGTTTCGAGTCAAGGTATGATGAACCGTGGGGCGAAGGGCGAGTAACAAATAATGATAATGCCGCCTACCAACAGATCTCTTATGAAGTTACCGTAGCCTTGACTGAAGCTCAGTATAACAAGTTAGCTGCATTTTCGGAAAATCCAAAGAAAGTAGGTGGATTTAGGGATAAAGAATACAGTCTGCACTCTAATAGTTGCGTAGATTTCGTGTTTTTCTCATTAACATCCATTGGATACAATACGCATGGTATGCAAGGAAATCAGTTTCCCGTAAATAACATTATTCCTTTGAGTAATATGTTAAAATATAATGGAGCTGAAATTATTCGTAACAATCTGGTTCGTGATGGTAAGTATTATGAGTATCATGAGGCAAGAGATGTTATTAAAACTTTATGGTTGACCCCAGATGAGAATAAGAGCGTCTCCCCACCATCGACAAACTTGATTAACATTGATATCAAGTCCTCTCCACAGCCCCAGAAACATATTCAGGGTGAAAACAAAGCGCAGCAGGATGTTGCCAACGGTTATATCCAAAATTCAGCGACCCATAAAATCTTCACTTCTTCGGGCATTCTTGACAAAACCGACTTTGTTTCAACACAGATGGCTAGCCTTGCCACCGGTGGCATTCGTCCCGGTGAAATGCAGCTCGACCCCAATGTTCGGCCCAACACTTATCTATCGGAGTTCTACAAGCCTTTCTACCAACCCGGGGACACTAGCAAGCTGGACTTTGGCCTGCGCAACGCCGTGACGTTGAACGGCTTATCGGCGATGACGACGTTCAACACCTATGTTGACCCGCTGTTATTGGATTTGAGTGGCAATGGTGTGCACATGACCGACATCCGTGATGGCGTACTGTTCGATATGGACAACAGTGGTACGCTCAAGCGTAGCGGTTGGGCAGATAGCAATACCGGAATACTGGTGATCGACGATGGTAGCGGTCAGATAAAAAATGCCAGTCAGATGTTCTCCGAGTACTACAGTGGTAAGGCCGGAATAAACGGAGCCGCTGGCGAAAAAAAATTCAAGGATGGTTTTGGCGCCTTAGCCAGTGAAGATGCCAACAAGGATGGAGTGATTGATGAACGTGATCCGATCTGGAGCCAGTTGCGGGTTTGGGTCGACAGCACCCACGATGCAAAAGTCGATGCGGGCGAACTCAAGACACTGGCGGAATTGGGTATTACCCAGATAAACGTCCGGGCTTCGAACAAAACAGAAGTGCGTGATGGGAATAAGGTCGTTGCCAGTGGGTCGTTTACTATTAATGGTAAAACTCAGGAAATGCTGGCCGTCGATTTTCTTGGTGATACCGTTAGCAACACCCTGAGCACTCAGGGAGCTGGCACGAAAGTGACTTCCACCACCAAAGGTATCACTACCACGGCTTATGCCAGTCAGAGTAACACAGATGAAACCCTAAATGCTGAGCAACTGGGAGTAAGCAATCTGTATGGTGGCAGTGGCAATGATACGTTGATTGCGGCAAAAACCGGTAGCTGGCTGGTCGGGGGCGCAGGGAGCAATACCTATGTTGGCGGTGCTGGCGATGACGTTTTTGTCATCAGCGCTTCTGACGATACGAAAAATATTCACGGCAATGGGGGGCACGATACGGCGATCATTGTCGGCAAAAAAGGTATGGAGCTGAACATGGCTCAAGCCGGTTTGACTATCGCCCAAGGCGGTAGCGGCAGTGATGTCATCAGAAGCGGTGGAGCCAATGGTGTCTTTATCAAAGGGGGCTCCGGCGATTCGGTTCTGGTCGGTGGAATGGGTAACGACGTCTTGGTCGGCGGCAGTGGGCACAACACCATCATTGGTGGCAGTGGTAAGTCGGTTATCTATGCCGGTCCTCAGGGTGACTCAATTTATGCTTCCGAAGGTGGAAGCATCATTCACGCCGGTGGCGGGGCCGATAAGATTTTCGGCGGCTTGGGTGACGACGTTATCGAAGTGGGTCACGGTAATGCAACGATTGATGGGGACGGCGGGGTCAACATAGTCAGCCTACACGGTAACCACGGCGATTATCGAATCACCCGCACCGACAGTGGGTATGAAGTGGCCGATAAGGTCGCTGGGCGTGACGGCACGGTGACGCTGAAAAATATCCAAAAACTCAATTTTTCAGATATTTCGGCTGTTGATTTACAAATACCCAATGCTATGCCTGTCGAGGATGTCCTCACCCACGACAAGGACGGCAAGGTTTTTGATCGTACTCAGCCTCATCTGATTTCCGCAGAGAGCCTGCTGACCAACGATCAACATCTTAACAGTCAGGGAGCTTTGCGCATTGCCAATGTTGGGGATGCGATAGGCGGCACGGTCAGCCTCACAGCCCAGGGCGATGTTTTGTTCACCCCGGACCCACATTACACGGGCCTGATCAGCTTCAAATACGGTGTCACCGATGCGGCCGGTAATCCTTCGGCATCGGTAGTAGACCTGAACAGCGGGCAGACAGCGCCGATGCGTGCTGCTGTCACGCTACTGACCCCGGAAGTTCCTCTCGATCCATTGGCTGCTCAGCAATGGTATCTGAGCGATGCCAACATTCTGCCGGTCTGGAAGGACTACACCGGCAAGGGGGTACGCATTGGTCAGTTCGAGCCGGGCGGTAAGTTTGCCACCGCGCCTGAAATATTTGATATCAATCACCCCGACCTTGCGGCGAATGTCGACAAAGCTTGGTTGCAGACTCAACAAACCAATGGCACCTTGCCGAACGTGGTCTCCAACCACGCGACAATGGTGGCGGGTGTGATGGTCGCGGCGAAAAATAATGCAGGGGGCGTAGGGGTTGCCCATGATGCTACGTTGGGCGGTTATTATCTGGCCAATGACGGTGCCGATCTGGCGGGACTGGGGCATATGGTCAGTTTTGACGTTGCCAACAATAGCTGGGGATTTACCAACGATTTCGCACTCAGCAGCTTTCAGGACGGCTCTATAAATACTGCCGCGTCGCTGAGTATGAATGCGCAGTACGCGGCGGCCAATGGTCGTGGCGGATTGGGTACCGTCATCGTGGCGGCAGGCGGTAATAATCGTGCAGAAGGTGGCAATGCCCAAGGGTCGCTGACCAATAACAACCGCTTTTCGGTGGAAGTCGGTGCGATCAACGCACAGGGCGATTTGTCAACTTTGCAGATTGGTTCCTCACCGTTCTCCAACCCGGGAGCCAGCCTGCTGGTTTCGGCACCGGGCAGCAATGTTGTGTCTACCAGCCATATGCTGAAAACCGAACGTGGCTCAACTTTCGGCAATGACTACACCAGCATGCAAGGCACCAGCTTTGCCGCTCCGATAGTCTCCGGTGTTATTGCGCTGATGCTTGAGGCCAACCCGAACCTGGGCTATCGGGATGTGCAGCAGATCCTTGCCTTATCCGCTCGCAAGATCAACGATCCATCCACCGAATGGCGCGACAATAAAAGCCACAGCTGGAATGGCGGCGGTATGCATACCAGCAACGATTACGGTTTTGGTCAAGTCGATGCGCGAGCCGCTGTGCGCTTGGCCGAGGCTTGGATGACTCAAAGTACCGCTGCCAACGAGTACGTCTATAGCGCATCCAGCGGCCCTCTGGGGAAAACCTTGGCCGCGGGTGAGACGCTGACGTCGTCCATCGCCATGAATGCTGGTCTGAATGTCGAGCATGTCGAGATCGATTTTGACGCCCAGGTTGGCCGTCTTGGCGATCTGACGCTCAAACTGATCTCTCCCGATGGCACTCAGAGCATATTGCTCAATCGTCAGGGTAAGGTTCCGGACGGCATGCCGGGCGCAAGTGCGACCGATTTGGGTAGCAGCCAGTCGGGGACGTTCAAGTACAGCTTTATGTCGACCCATGATTTTGGTGAACGCTCGGTTGGCAACTGGACCCTACAGGTGACCGATTCGAGTTCCGGCTTGCCGGTCACGTTAAACGCCTGGTCGCTACGTTTGTACGGCAGCAAGAGCACCCCAGATGACACTTACTTTTACACCGACGAATATATCCAATCGGTGGTCGGGCAGGCCAACCGCGCGGTGCTGGATGACGCGGTCAATGGCGTGGCGGGTGGGCGTAATACCCTCAATGCGGCGGCTGTTTCGCGGGATACCTCAGTTAACTTGCTGACCGGTGTTGCCAGCATTGGCGGCACAGCGTTGACGATAAAGGATCCGTCGAGCATTCAGAACATCATCACTGGTGATGGCAACGATACGCTGGTCGCTGGTAATGCTGATGCATTGCTTGATGGCGGGCGTGGAAACAACACACTGGCAGGCGGTGCGGGTAAGGACTTCTTTGTGATCCATCGCCGTGAGACAGGCAGCGATATCATCAGCAACTTCGAGGCCGCTCGTGGCGAAATCATCGATCTGGTCGGATTTGGTGGAAAAACATTTGCCGATCTACTGCTGACGCAGCAGGGGGCGGATGTTAAGGTCGATCTGGGTAAGGGGCAAAGTATTGTCCTGAAAAATCAGACAATAGCCGGGATCGGTGCGGCGAACTTCAAGTTTCAGGACACCTTTATCGCCCCGATGGCTTACACGAGTAGCGACACCTCAACGCTCCAGCCACAAGAAGGCTTGGGAACCGTGATCCTTAAGGGCGGCGGCAAGGGTGTTATGCTCACTAGCGATGCTCAGGGTCAGATGAAATTTAGCTTGAATGGGACTATCTATAGTCATGACAGTGCGGCGTCAGACGTTTTTGTGGTGGCAGCCCAACCGGGCGTCAAGGACTACAAGAATGCATTACGTGGGTTCCGTCACGGCATTGATAAAATTGATTTGCGTCAAACCGGAATCACTGATTTCAGCCAACTAACCATCGCTAAGAGTAATCGTGGCACGATCAACGGTCTGTCACAAATTCATGGCGTTGACGTTACCTTTAATGGGGCCAGCGGTACTGATTCAAACGTGAAGCTGCTGTATCTCGATACCTTGGATACTTCGCAGGTCGATGCTGCCGATTTCCTCTTTGCGGATCCTTCGCCGGATTTGGTGCCAACGGTCGGGCCAGTGGTGACGCAATCTCCCGATAAACCGACGGTTACTGTACCGGGCTTATTGACACCCATTATCGACCCCCTTGGTGTTGACAAGCCTTTACCGCTTCCCTCTATCGACCTGAAGCCGCTTATTGACTGGGAACCGATTAAAATTCCTTCTATTGATATTGACCGGGAGATGATTAGACTTCCCCCTGTTAAGCTGGAGCCAATTAGCTTTCCCGTTCATGACCTAAGGCGCCTTCGTGACTGGATGTCACCTATTGACCGGGAGCCAATTATCATTCCTCCTGTTGAGCTGCACCCAACGCTTAACGTTCCGAAAATTGAGCCAGCAGTGGAACCTACACCGGTGACCACTGACCTTAATTCTATTACGGTCCAAAAAACTTTTGGCAAGGTTACTTTGGGGGACGAGAGCAAGACTATCAATGTGGAAGCTATAAGTGGCAAAGTGGTTGCCGGCAACGGTGATAATAAGGTGAATGTGACGGGACAGGGAGCCTATATCACGCTAGGTAATGGTAACAACGTCATTGTCGGCAATGTCGGCAGTCTAACAGTCGGACATGGCAATAATCGTATTACCGACACCGGCACTGGAGCTTTAGCTCAGGTGAAAGTAGGGGATGGTAATAACTATATCGTGACCAGTAGTACCATGTCGCGAGTGGAAGCCGGGGATGGTAATAACCATATCATGACCAGTGGTACTATGTCGGAGGTGAAAGTAGGGGATGGTAATAACAATATTGTGACCAGTGGTACTATGTCGACGGTAGAAGTCGGGCATGGGGATAACGATTTGGAATTTAGAGGTGAGGTGGGGCGGTTGGTGTTTGGAAAGGATATCAGCCCTGATCGTCTGTGGTTCCAGCATGAAGGACAGGATCTGCAAATTTCGGTCATTGGCAGCAAGCAGGAGGTAACGCTGCATAATTGGTATGCCAGTCACACCGAACGACCAAAAAGCATCATGGCCGGTGACGGTCATCGGTTGATGGACAGTGATGTCGAACACCTTGTTCAGGCGATGGCTGCATTTGCGCCGCCAGCGCCTGCGACCGCAATGCTCGGCGATGTCGAGCAACAGCGGCTGCAACCTGTGCTGGCAGCCAACTGGCACTGATCGCTAACAAGACCCGCGATGGTTATCGCGGGTTTTCATAAATAGGGCCAGTGGGGAACAGCCCCGTGTTATTGACCAAGGCACATGTCATCACAAAGTTACTTTTTCGACAAAGTAACTCTCTGAGATCCAGCCGGCCAGTTTGCCTGACTGATGTTCCAGCTATTGTATAAAAGCGCTGACGCACTGAACCAGTAACGTAAGTAGCTTTTTGTTATCCCATTATTAATTCCATTCTCATTAATTGTTAACTAAATGTTGTTGTTTGCTTGTAATATTACATTTTTATCATATTTAATGTAATAAAATTACATGATATGGAAAATAGAGTGATGATAACTGCTTAAAAGTGGTCGGATAAGTAGTAAATTTTCATTTTGTGCGGTAAAATTTTAAACAATTTACAGATGGATTATTTTGGGGATTCTGCTGTCCGGCAGGATCTTTTTTAGGAGGGTCTAATATGTCTGCATATCGTAAATATCCTCGGTACCAGATTCTTTTACGTCGTATTGGTGCTGTAACTGTAGGTGTGTTGGCGCTACCAGTTATGTTGTTTCGTTGTGATCGTGCCCGTTTTTACAGTTATTTGTACCGTGTATGGGTAAAAACCAGCGATAAGCCTGTATGGTTAGAGCAATCCGAGCTGGTTGCTCAAGTCAGAACTAACTGATGTTTGGCGGAGAATCTGGTTTTCCGCTGTTAATAGAGAGTTAAATAGTTAAACGCCTTGCCTGTTTATTCTGGCAAGGCGTTTTGCTTTATACCGGAATCGGAAAAATCACAAAGCTCAATTGCTATGGCTGGTGCAGATGGGTATGTTACTCCCACACAACCAAATACAGGACGAATATGATGCATAATATTGAGCTGGAAAATGTGATTAACCAAAAGCTGAATGTTGGTGAGTTTCAGGATTATGCGCCCAACGGTTTACAAGTTGAAGGGCGTGCTCATATTCAGCGGATCGTTACCGGTGTTACAGCTTGTCAGGCGTTATTGGATGAAGCGGTTCGCCATCAGGCTGATGCGATTATCGTTCATCATGGCTATTTTTGGAAAAATGAACCGGCGGTGGTTCGTGGCATGAAACATCGCCGTCTGAAAACGTTGCTCTGCAATGACATTAATTTATATGGCTACCATTTACCGCTGGATGCCCATCCATCATTGGGAAATAACGCGCAACTGGCCCAGAAGATTGGGGCGAAAGTTGTCGGGCTGATTGAGCCATTCGTGCCGTATGGGGAATTTGATCAGCCAATAACGCCGGTTGAGTTAGCTTCACGCATTGAACAGGCGCTGGGCCGTAAGGCACTGCATGTGGGTGATAATGCACCCGCAGAAATTCGCACTCTTGCCTGGTGTACCGGCGGTGGGCAGAGCTTTATTCAACCGGCGGCTGAATTTGGTGTTGATGCGTTTATTACCGGTGAAGTTTCAGAGCAGACTGTGCATATCGCCCGCGAAATGGGGCTGCATTTCTATGCGGCGGGCCATCATGCCACTGAGCGTTATGGTGTTAAGGCACTGGGGGAGTGGTTGGCTAATAATTATGGGCTGGATGTGACTTTTATTGATATTCCCAATCCGGCTTAAGCAAATTTTTCTGACACGGAAATAAACGAAGCCCACCAGAGTGGGCTTCAAAGCTTTTGACAAACTTTTCATATTTTCATAATTAACGTTGTTCTATCCGCTTTATAGAATTGTGAGTTTTGATCCTAATGATCCGGCTACACACGCAAGCGGTGGCTACGTTTGATAATTTAGAGAGCAGGATAGCGTGTATCCGCTCTTGAAAAACGAGCATACACAAGGAAGATGGCGAGATCAATTTTTACGATGATTTCAGTCGTGCTGGTATAACCTCAATTCCCACTAAGTCATTTCCCTAATTAAATAAAAGTTCTAACTATCAAGTTAAAGCTTCAGGTTGTTGACCAACCCATTTAAAAACATCCCCAAAGACATAAGCAGAATGCTACACACCTGCCAGGCTAGGGACGTAATATTATTAATAAACTTAAAGAACTGATGTTGATGTATAAAATTATCTCCATTCTTATTGCCACTTTATAGCATTTAATACATTTCATTCCCCATTGTCAGGATTAAACAACCAGATCTTGATCACATTTTGCGCTATCCATTCAGACAGGCAATTAATACAACATTAGAATAGTTTAATAATGTCACTATAAAATTATTAACTATTATCTATGAGAAAATTATCCATTCATCACCGAAGCCTGACAGGGCTTATTTTGCTGGCAATCTCCACACTGGCACAGGCTTCAATCCCTGTCAGCCCGGCGGATCAAGAAACCATCACGCAACAACAAAAAGCCGTGTTGCAGCAAGCCCAACAGCAACGGGAAGCGCTGCGCAACAACATCACTTTATCTCCACCATCCGAGCCAACACCCGGTGCACAAGGATCTGTTTGCCATACCATCCACCAAATTGAGTTTAAAGGTGCTGAAAGCCTGTCAAGATCAGTCAAACAGAACTTGATTCACCCTTATTTATCTCATTGTTTAACTTTGCAGGACATTAATGGGCTGATGCGTAAAGTATCGAATGCCTATATCGAACGGGGTTATGTCACTTCCCATGCCAGTCTCAAAGCACAAGATTTATCCTCCGGAACCCTCACTATTGCCGTGAATGAAGGTAAAATTGAGTCAATCAGCCTTGATGATGAAACACCCCTCTCACTCAAAATGGCCTTTCCGGGCATGATTGGAAAAACACTCAATCTGCGGGATATTGAACAAGGTATGGAACGCCTGAACCGCCTGCCCTCCCAACAGGTAACCATTGATATTCAGCCGGGAAAGCAACCGGGCTATTCTGTGGTTACCTTAAAACGAACCTCGACGCGTTTACCAATCAGTGTCAATTTAGGTGCAGATAACAGTGGTCAAAAAAGTACCGGCACCGGGCAAATCAATGCCAGTGTGAACCTGGATAATCCATTACATCTTGCTGACCAGTGGTCATTGTCTGCTGACCATAACAGTGATTTGCGCAATAGCCACCAAAACCGCAGTCTTTCTGCCAATGTGACGGTTCCTTATGGTTATTGGTTGTTCAGTTATCAATATGCGTGGAACGACTCTTTTCAAAACATCCCGGTCGATTTACAAGCTTATCGCTACGAAGGCGATAGCCAGACTCACCGATTGGCAATAAACCGGGCGTTATACCGTGATGGCGAACAGAAACTGGCTCTGGATATGGGATTGACGCACCGCCAGACGACCAATTTGCTGGCAGGAGAGAAATTATCCATCAGCAGCCCGACGTTAAGCTCTATCAACATTGGCATTCACTACAGTTCCGTACTGGCGGGTGGCTATATCACATTTAACCCGGCAATAAGCCACGGTTTACCGGTGCTCGGTGCGACACAAGATGATCCCCATTTCCCGGATGCGCCACGGAGTCAATTCCGCAAATTTAGCCTGAGTGCCAGCTATTTTATGCCGGTTACAGATTCCATTTATTACCTCTCATCCATTTACAGCCAAACCACGCCGGACAACCTTTACGCCAGCGAACGCCTTTCACTGGGTGGACAATATTCCGTTCGGGGATTTAAAGAACAATATCTCACCGGCAATCGCGGTGGATATTGGCGCAATGAGCTGAACTGGCGGATTTCAGAGCTTCCTGTACTGGGTGAACTCGCCTTAACCGGGGCGCTGGATACGGGGTGGTTACGGGGAAAAACCGGGCAAATTGATGGCGGTAATGTCACTGGAACCGCACTTAGCCTCTCACTAACGCACCGCCGATTCAATCAGGCGATAACTGTTGGCAAGCCACTCACTCACCCTGACCACCTGAAACCGGATCACTGGGTGGTTTACTGGTCTGCATCACTGATTTTGTAACGATACAAGACATAACCCATTGAAACAAAAAATTTCCATTGCAATAAAATAAGGACTGATACATGAGTCAACGTAGCACCCCTGTGGCTAGGGTCACGAGTTATCTTTTAATTTATCTTACCGCGGTCTATCCCCTTCATCCCGCTATTGCGGCTGGGATAACGCCAGATAATCACCACACACAGGTACAACATCAGGGTAATGTCCCGGTGGTGAATATCGCTACCCCGAATAGCGCGGGAATATCCCATAACACCTATCAAGAGTTTAACGTTGCCACTCAAGGTGCCGTGCTCAATAACGCCACACAGGCGGCGCAATCACAGCTGGCCGGGCAACTGAACGCCAACCCTAACCTGACAGGCAACGCAGCGGAACTGATTATCAATGAAGTCACCGGCAACGGACGCTCTGAGCTGCAAGGCCAGTTGGAGATTGTCGGCAATAAAGCCAATGTGATGATTGCCAACCCCAACGGCATTACCTGTGATGGCTGTGGTTTTATCAATACCGCCAGCGCAACCCTGACCACCGGGAAACCTCAGTTTGACAAACAGGGTGCGCTGGAAGCCCTGGAAGTTAAACAAGGCCAGATCACCCTTGGCGGCAAAGGGCTGGAGGGTAAAGTGACGGATTATGTCGATATCATCAGCCGGGCCACGGAGTTAAATGGAAAAATTCAGGCCAATAATCTCTCTCTGACGCAGGGCACCAACCGCATCAGTTTAAAAGACGGCACAGTTAAATCCATTGCCGGAGAAGGTGCTAAACCGCAATTAGCTATTGATACCAAAGCGCTGGGCGGTATGTATGCCAATAAAATCCGGCTGGTCGCCACTGAAGATGGCGTTGGGGTTAATCTGAAAGATGTGGTTAGCGACCAGCGTGATATCACCTTAAACGCCAACGGCAAAATTGAATTAGGAAATACCCACGCTAAAACCGACTTAAATATTATGGGCAAAGAAACTTATATTGCGCCGAATATTAACGTGCAAGCGGGCCGGGATATTACCCTGGCAAACACCACCCTGGAGAATAAAGGCAGCGTGACCGCCGGTCGGGATATGCGGGTATTCGGTGACACTGTGTGTAATACCGGTGATAAAGCCTTACTGCAAGCCAGCAATAATCTGTGGATACAGAAAGATGCGCAGGGGAATAAAGGTCAGTTAGTCGAGAATAGATCGGCAACGATAAAAACCGTGAAAGAGGATTTGGTTATCCGCACGAATAAATTGAATAACGTGCGCGATGTTTTCACCCCCCAGTGGCATGAAAAAACACCGGATTCACATTCCTTCACCGCGAATGTGCTTGGGAACGGTTGGAAAGATGATCCTAATCTGTTGATCATCATCGAGCCCTATCTGAACAATCCGCCGGCGGGAAAATGGTTCGGCCACGTCAACATTAAAGAAAATCCCCAGGTAAATGACAGGCAAAAAACATTAACCGTCACCGGGGCCAGCCCGGAAGCCCAAATACTGGCGGGTAATCACCTGTATCTCAACGGCGATCAGATTGTGAATGCCCAGAGTAAAATCGCGGCGAATAAAAATCTTATTATGACGGGAAACCATTATCTCAATAGCAGTGTTTCCCTCGGCAACCTGCATGGGTTTACCTCATATGCTTTCCCCGAAATAAATGAGCATTTCAGATGGAAAGATGGCATTGGTCACTCGATAGACGAGGCCAAAAAGCAATTTCCCGACATGGAACTTGAGCCGATTTATGTCGACCTGATTAAACAGGGCGAAAGTACCGCTTTTTATCCGTCCGGGGCGGTAATGGGCACGGTTTCTGCCGGGGAAAATTTTATCGCGGACTTCAACGATGACATCAAATTTGACACCCCATCTCCCATCGGAGAGACCTCGCTTAAGGAGCGTGGATATAACGGCGTCAACACCGTGGTCTCCGCTAATAACATCGTGCTGCACGCCAAGAATATCTGGGGTGAAAGCGGTTTTCAGGCAAAACAGGATTTTTCCGCCATAGCAGAAAATAATCTCCATCTTCAACATGCTGACCTCCAGGCCGGTCAGGCGCTTTCCCTGTTGGCCGTTAATCACCTAAATGCCACACAAACTGCGCTGGGCGGCAAAGACATCAACCTGATTGCCCGTCAGGGCGATATTCGATTCAGTGAACCGGATATTCACTATTACGACAGTGACGGCAAACCGCACGTTTCCCAACTGAATGCCGGTGAAAAAGTGACGTTACAGGCGGGTAAGAATATTCACCTGGAAAACGTGGCGGTCGCCAAAAACACCCAACTGGGCCTGTATGCCGGTCAGGATATTCAGCTGGTACGCAATGAAAGCCGGCTCACCCACGCGCCCCTCGGCAAGCCGCCCGCCGATTATGAATCCCGGCTGAAACAGGTGGGAAGTTGGGAAAGTAGCGGGGACATGGTGGTTTCTGCGGGTCACACCCTGCAAATTCAGGGGCTCACCTTCAATGCCGGTCAATCAATCAGTCTGCATAGTGGGCAAGATATCGATTTATCCCCCCGCGCGCTGAATAAAGACGATGATAACGCCTTTAAAACACAACGCCGCCCGGAAATGCGTGCACAACTGCTGGCCGGTCACCATCTCACGTTAAATGCCGCCCGGGATATCCACTTGCAGGGTGCCAATCTCCGGGCCAACAATCAGGCCACCATTCTGGCCGGCCGGAATATGACCCTGGGAGCCTTGCCGTATTCCGCCCTCACCCATCCATCAGATGAACATCAGGATGAACGCCATCAGGGGGCAGACCTTCGGGGAGAAAAAGGGCTGACGCTGACCGCTAATGGCACCCTGACCACCCAAGGGAGCACGCTGAACTCAGCCGGTCACATCATGCTCACCAGCGGGGGCAATATGCGCGTTGAATCGGTGCGTAACCATACGAGCGGAGAGGGAACCGAACGCTACACCCAGCAAGGCACCGAGATAAACAGTGGTGGCAATCTGACTATGCTCTCCGGTGGGAATATTCTGTTTCAGGCGACAAAACTGATGGCGAAAGGCGCGATGGACATTGCGGCGCAAGGGGGATTCCTGTACGCCCAGGCCATGGAAGAAACCTATCGATGGGAAGAAAAACAGAAAAGCTGTAAAAAAGTCCTGGGCATTCAGTCCTGCACGTTTTTTGGCTCTAAAACGGAAACCCGGAGAAAAGAGAGCGCCACGAATAAAGTCACCGAATTTACCGCCGACGGTAATATTAATCTGCTGGCAAAAGATGATGTAACGCTGGAAGCCGCAAAGGTTAACACGCAGAAAAATGCCGGTATCACCAGCCGGACAGGTCAGGTGAATTTCAAGGCGGTGAAGAATACCCGATTTGAACAGACCCTGACCGAGTCCACAGGCTTTTTTATTACCCACAGTGATAAAGGCTACATTGAAAATACCTGGGTGCTGCCGGCGATCCATTTCGGTGGAAAACTCACCGTAGAGGCCGCCAACGGGATCAACGCGGATATCAAAGCCCAAAATGATCAGTCATTACAAAATGCCGTGTCAGTTTTCGGTAATACCCCGGAAACCGCCTGGCTGAAAGGACTGAGTGAACGTCAGGATGTGCAATGGAACTTAGTCAAAGATGCGTATGACCGCTGGGATTATAAGAGCCAGCACCTGAATCCGGTGGTTTCGGCGGTTATCGCGATTGCTGTCGCCACCGTGACGGCAGGCGCAGGCATAACGGCTTCGGTGGCCGGATCAGCCGCAGGCACGGCAGGTTCAGCGGCGACGGCAGCGGGGGCAACCGCCAGTACCGCCGCTACCGTGGGCTCAATGGCTTACGGTGCGACAGCTTCCGGCATGGCGTCTCTGGCCTCTCAGGCAGCGGTCGCTCTGGTGGATAATCAGGGTGACTTGTCCAAAACTTTAAAAGCGATGGGAAGCAGCGATACCGTTAAATCCACTTTCACGTCCATGGCAATGGGTGGCGCATTAGCGGGCTTTGACACGGTGATGGGATGGGATAACGCGGCGAATGGTGCAAAACTGGATCCGTTAAAGGCAAAATTACCTTCCCTGAGCAACGGCGACTGGAGCAAAGTCGCTCAGCGGGTCGCGGGCCAATCCATCATCAGTTCCAGCCTAGGAACAACGATGAATGGCGGCAGCTTTAAAGACAATTTCACCACGGCTTTGCTGTCTAATATTGGCAGCCAGATTAACGCCGAAGGGGCCAATCTGATTGGCAATAACGGCCAGGTTCTGGGTGTGCCGGGTAAAGCAATTAGCCATGCGGCTGTCTCCGCTCTGGCGGCCGAGATCGGTGGCGGTAATGCAAAAGGGGCCGCGGCAGGTGCATTAGCAGCGGAACTGGCAGCAATCACGCTGGATAAAACCTTCAGCGACCCGATGAACATTCAAACCGGTGGCAAGATTATCGGTGGTGTTGCAGGCGCGATTGCGACTAATAGCGCAGAAGGCGCTAACAGTGGTGCTCATGCCGGTGAAATCGTGATCCTCTTCAATCACCTGCATTCCATGAGTGTTTACAATCTGACCAGAGAACTTCAAGAGGCAAATAAGCAAGGAGCCTCTACCGAAGCCATCTGGAACAAATACGGAGAACTGAGCGCTGCGCAACGGGCAGAAATGTTGTCTAACTGTGCCGGAAACGGCGGATTATGTACACTGACCTATCAGGCCGAAATGGACGGTGGGATAAAAACAGCCGATGCCGTTAGTGGCCTGAGATGGATGTTTGGCTTATCAGAGGCAGATGCCCATCATCTCAGCCAGTTTGTGACGACAGAAAACCAGAACGATTTAGGGCTGTTGTATAACGCTCTGCCCGCCTGGGAAAAAGGTGCACTGATAGCCAAAGAAGCGGTAGAATCTGCCGGTATTGGTGGTGCTATCGGTGGTAAGGTTTCAGTTGCGTCGATTGTTGGGAAACATCGAGGAAGTGCAATACCGGTACCGGAGCCAATAGTCGCTTCTAATGGGCTAACTTACAAATCAAATCCTAAACATACTCCCGGAGGTGATGGAAATCGCAAAAATGCAGGAATAGAACCTAAAGACTCTCTAATTCTTTTTGAAAACTCTATACCAAGCTCAAAAAACTATAACAATAAAGAGGTTCGGTTCTCAGTAGACAAGAACGGTAACGTTCACCGATTCGAAGGAACTAACGGAGAATATCATTGGAATGGCAGCTCCGGAGATATTAACAATTCCTTAACAAGCAAACAGGTGCCAAGTGATATTCAGAAAAAACTAGGAGTGAAACTAAAGTGATTTATGGTGATCCATTTTACTTTTCTCTTCAATTTGACATTGTTGAGTCATGGAACTCTCCAGATAGCTTTTGGAAAAATGGCGTATTTTCTTTCTATCTAGAAGGAAATAAATTATTTGACCTTGTTGATGTTTTCGAATTAAGAACAACAATTGGCTTTTACTCAAATATGAAAATAGATGAGTTGGCATGTAATGATATTCCCTTTGATCCTATTACCTTATACAGAAATGCAGAAAGTTATTTTACAGGAGAAGGAGAAGATCTTATTGATAGCTTGTTTGATATGACTTGTACTGCAATGGGGGATAATGGCTATTATATTTACTTTATGAAAACAAGCCAAAATGATCGCCTGATTTGGAGTGTTGATGATGGGAATACAATAAAAGAGACTTTATTACCTGCCGGTACAGTTCATTCTGTAATTCAAGAAATGTCACAATGTCCGTTAACCAAAATATTTACTAGTGGTTAGCGTCAAAATTACAGTGGTGAAATAATGAACAAGCATCCTGACCAAGGGTTGAATGCCGGAGCTAAATTTAATGGTGATTTTTATTCAATACAAACCCATTCAGGCAACGGCTTATTAGGGGTAGATCCCTTAGGAAGCAATCATTTATTACAGCCAATTGTATCTGATCAAGAGTTGGGAAAGGCTGTGCTTGATGCTTTGTCAAAAAGCAGAGTAATTCCACTTGATGAATGTGGGGATTATTTTGATTATGATGCAAATGACAAACAGTATAAAGATTGGATCACAGAGATGGTGGGATCTTATAGTTACCGCTCAAAACGTCAGTTATTTAAAAAGATGAATAACTGTGATATCTGTTTGTTAGATGGAGTCATAACTATTATACCCTATGGTCATGAAAAACTTGAGCTTTGGACAGGAAAAGGCATTGTTGAATCTGATTATGTCGTGATCCCAGCAGACAGTTCTCCAGAGGAAGTTGGTGCAGCATTACGATTGGCTTTTTCACGTTGCAGAAGTTATGTTTAATGATAAAACAACAGTTTGTTTTTCACTGATTAGCTATGAGCTTTGATTTATAGAGTTAATTAAGGTGGATACGTAATCATTATTATGTATCCGCTAATTATCTCAAAAGGCTTAAAACGTTATTCAATGAGCTTTACCGCTAAAATCACGGTGGTGAAATAATGAGTGTGGATTTTAAATCGCTTTCCATAATACCGATACATCTATGTATTTTTCTTTTTCTGGACAATAAAATACTTTATATAAAAAATTCATTTAACCATAAGTTAAATTTTTTAAAAGGATATTAATTATATTTAATCGAAATCCATTAACCATTAAAAGAGTGTTAAAAAATCAGCAAAAAAAGAATA
>NZ_JBHFKW010000035.1:0-52330 GCF_042879395.1 Photorhabdus sp. RM322S | reverse complement strand
TGAGATCTTGCCCTGGGGATCTTAGCCTCTGTTATTAAATGATAAAGATACCCTTTTTTATCTTGAGCAATACTACCAATTGGAATAACTGTATTAACTAACCCAGTACATGTTGCTGTTACCGTTGTTCCCGATGCTGGAATTCGGTCTAAAAAATAAATCCGCCCAATGGCATCTTGGAAACGTCCAGTTGCATAATCCGGGTTAATTTGATTGACGATAGCAAGTAACTGATCGTTCTTGTCAGCAATGATAGCCGCATCACTCATTGCCATTTGACCCTGCGGTGTTGTTAAACTGGTACTCATTGCACCGCCCATTGCTGTAGCCAAATCATTTAGCCGCCCATTTAAAATATCAACTTCGTCGGGTACAGTTAGACCCGTCTTTGTAAAGGTTACACTTGGAACACTTGTTGTCAGTACTACAGAGTTAGTCATCAGAAATTTACCACCGTTGATTGATTATTCATGTCCGTTATTATCATCGTGCCCGCAATAGTTCTTTCGTTCCCGTTTATAACTTTACAAATGGCAGATTGAACATAAGGTAGCTTCACTGCTTCTTGTTGCATTTTGCTGTTGATTAGTTGAGTTCCCGGCCAATGTCCCAAAATTCTCTGGTAATAAGGAATACCCAATGTTGTGTCGTACCAACACTCACCCAGATATGTACTACAGGCACAAGCGACATCCTGAGCCACAGCATAAGGGTTATCAGTAATAGCGATATTTCCAGAATCATCTAACGTTAAATCCCATGATTTGATATCAAGAAGAAATGAGCGAGTTTGCATTTTCGATCCTTATAGAAATAAAAAAACCGCAATTAAGCGGCCAAATATGAAAAAACCCGTACTGGACGGGTTTAGTTATTATCTCTGAAATCCTGAGCTATTCTTGCTAGATAACTCATTATATTGGGATTCCTGGCTTTCCCATGAGCATCAGGATGCATTATCGCCAATAAGGAATATTTGTTTTCTTCCAAGAGACCTTGAACATATACCAGACAAGCATCGTTTTCTGGGCTATTTGATTTACACGTTCTATAATACTGAACCCTGTTTTTAGGAAATGAATCAGGCGGAAAACAAAGATGAATATGCATCATACATGATTTATATGCTGCTTCTGGTTGAGTGTAAGCAACATCCCTACCAAAATAATCAGGGACTTCTCCAGTTTCTTTATAGTGTTTGAAATCTTGCAGAATAGCCTGTTCAAGATCTGGATGCTTTAGAAAGACGTCATCAAAAAAATCTTTCCTCGTGTACTCATTTATTGATACGTCCACTTGTTCCATTTATCACCCAGTAAATGAAAAATTCCCAGACTCAATCTTTTTGGTTGTATAGGCAGCCAACTCTGATAGAGCAGCTTTATTTATATCGCTTTTATAAATATTAGGCAAAGTAAATAATTGACGAGAAAAATCATTAAGACGAGTTATCTCAAATCTGGCCTTTGCTATAGATCTTAGATATATCCTCATTTCTTGCTTTTCTTCATCAGGTCGATCTTGCTTCAACATAGCTTTGAGTCCTTGCTCAAATCCTCTTATTGTGGTTTCGCAAGCCTTATTAATTTCTATGTCGTTTTGAAGCATAATACCACGAATTTGACTTTCATCAAAGCTTAGGAGATTTAAATAATATTGGCTAATTTCATTAGCTAATGAATCAACAATCTCTCTTCTTTCTTGATATTGAGCTTTCAAATCATCCAGACTACAGATAGTTTCACCTACTTTAAAACTAAGCATACTACAACCGTCCCTCGAATCCACATAACCAGCAGCAAATGGAGGAACCGACAGCACTCCTCCAAATAAAACTACGGTTAAACAACTCCTTAGTGATAGATTCATGACGTTCTGCCTTATCAAATAGTTTGTTATAGTGAGTCACAAACAGTCATAATGTGTCACTATGTACCATATTAAACCACTATTCTTAACCTTACAACCACGCAGTAAATGACAATTAGCTACCTATGTAACCGACATTCCGCACCCAATTCAGGAATAAAAAGACTCATACCATTGACCCAATATTTTCAACAGGTCACTTTGGTACGGTTGTATACCCGTTACCCTCCGATCCTCTTGAAATTCGAAGGTATTAATCCCTTCAAAGGTTAAAAATACCCAACGGGCGGTGGGCGATTGTGTCTGCCGGTTTTTCATATCCGGGTAAAATGCCGCATTTTGTTTCAATCCGCTGCGAATTTTATGCTCCAGCGCAGCATAAACCATTAAACTGCATGTCATCACCATCAATAAAGCTTCGATGCGTTCCGGTTTTTTCAGATACAGGGAAGCGGTCAGGAACTCCGGGCTTTTCAGAAACCGGAAGCCCCGCTCAACCTTTTGCTGGGCTTTGTCATTGGCCAGCAAAGTTTCCATATCAAGGGCTTCCTCGTCCATGTCGTTGGTGGCGAGAATAAACATCCCCACCTGGAGTCTGGCATCGGCAGCTTTATCCAGCTGGCTGTAAGCCCGGCCCGATAGCTGATAATGAATCTGAGCGCGTTGATCTTTCGCCGGACGTCCACGCCCCTGATAAGTCACGATTTCCTTCGCCTCCGGAGCGTCAACAGCGAGAAACTGGCAGACGGATTCAAAATCACGCAGGGCATGTAACGCATCTGCCTTGCAGGCAAACGCTTTTTTGCACAATTTTTCAAATGATTTCAGCTCTTTTTCCGTTAATTTCAGGGTGTTTTTCGCGAAAGCCTGTGCTTCACGTTGCGCGGCAGCCGTACTGCTGAGCAGTAACCCGCGTTGCGGGACCCCGCCATAATGGGATTCAATCCAGCATCCCGCGTAACCTTCGGTAAAAGGCTGTAATTGGCGGGTATTCACGTTCCGCAGCTGCTGTTTAGCTTCCTTAACCGTTAACGGCACGCGGGTAATAAAGTGTTGTTTTTGTTGATGAAGAGAAGATATTGCCGCTTCACTATACAGCGCGGCATCCGCGACAAAATAGCGACTGTTTTGCGCCGCTTTCAGACAACTAATAGGGTGTTTTGTGACTTCTGCGAACGCTTTGGCATCGTTGGTATTCCCACTCATCGCCTGCATGTAAACCGGTATCCCCGCCTGATTTTCACAAATCAGCTCAAGGATAACCTGATTGAGGTCGGGGCGGTGGTCACGACTGTAACCCCGCGCCAGTTCAATGCGCTGAGTATCCTCATCGGGCGATGACTTGTACTCCCCATCCACGTGGAAACTGGTGATATCAAGATGCACAGAATCCGATTTTATTCCTAATTTATCAATAACCTGCTCAGCAAGCACCTGATAAACCTCCGATACGCCAGCCTCATATAAAGCATCCAGTGTACGGCCGAGGACATCGTCATTGAGGTGCTCTGCGTCAATGCCGGGACCAATCAAGCGTTCAATAGGCTTATGCCTGAAAAACCCGGAAAACATATGGAGTGTCCGGCTGTGAAATCCCAGCCCGTTGAGGATCATCGCAAGAAACGCCTCGCCGTGAGAAACAGTATGCTCTGCGTATTTTGGGATAATGGCATCAATCATACGGGGTAATCCGGCTTCATGGCAGAAAGCGGCGATAAGCCCCAGGTGATCAAGACGTTTAATGACAGGCTCAGGTATGGACATAGTGACTTTCCGGCAAATAAAAGTAATAGATCAAAATGCGCGATCGCCGTCAATCTTATTGGCGCTACAAAGATATAAAGCGTGCGTAAGATCACACTATTTTTAAATCAGGAATGAGGTGCGGAATGACGGATGGTATTTAATATAAATTTATTTGCAATTTCCTTTACAAACAAAATGGTCAGGATTAATTTCAAGAGCGGCTATATACTTAGAGATAACATGAGGTCCCCCTTTCTAATTAGATGGTCCTCTCGAATAGATATAAGGCTCATCATTGCATATGGTGACAAGGCATCTTGGATAATACTGTTCTGGTTTATTAGGCTATCAAATGTAGTTGTTTGATTCAATTCTTTAAATTCTTTTAGAATATTCACATACTCATGTGATACACCAAATCTTTCTTCTAGAACGCAAAATATATCTAGGTAATAGATTTTTTGGCCAACCGGGTGGATGTCAATGATTTCTGCCAAAGTACTCAATACCATTATATCCCATTTTTGAAATGGCCAAAGCATAGGGTACTCTCTTTTCCGCTTCAGTATTTCAGGTAAAGAAGGAGCCCTTTTATCCAACGTTGGAGTAAATAATTTATATTTAATCATCCATCTCTTCCATCCGTGATAGTCACGTTCAAAATAAAACTGTCGGTTATTTACGTAGTTAGACGCGAGTTCATGCGCTTTGTTTTTTATATATATAAGACTTTGACGTTTGCGATAAAGACTGTGACAATCGGCTTTAAATTGCATATATATCATATCGAACTTCTTAGTGATGGAGGGATGTTTTACCCATGACCAAGTTGGTTTATTCGATTCATCCGTGTAATGACGACATACTATGCTTCTGTCATCTTGATATACCAGTTCAGGGATATCGTCTGAAAATGAATATATGACAGATATCACACGATCTCCGATGAATCCTTCCACTACGGCATAATCATCAGTATTTAGTGATAGATAAACGTTATCGCAGGTTACATCTCGTTTAGGATAGATGAGACGACTCTCTCTGTAAGGAATACCTGTATAAATGTATTCCATCTCTTTATGAATACTAGGCAAGTGAACTTTTTTTGAAGAAAGAGACTTTTTGACTGATTGCAACGATCTGTTTTTTCTATCAATTTTTTTATTTCTTTTCTTTGCCTCAAGATCTTTCTGATATCTAAGTTTCTTTTTTTCAAGAGCTGAGTGATAGATCCATTCGTACTCTATAAAATTGTCTCTAACCAATGAAGTCCACTCGGCAATACTTTTACCTTCGCCGAGAGGGAAATTGTACTCAATAGAATCAATTTGATGCTCGATATAATATTGCCTTTTTTCCTCTTCACATTTGTGAGTTACACAGATTTCAATCGCTACTTCGCCAGCGTCGGTAGTTAGGTATACATCGGCCAAATAAGGGCCAACTCTATATTCAAGAGCTGACTCAGTAACTGAAGTAGTTAGCTCGGAAGCGATGAGTAATTCTTCATCAATTTTTATCTCATTTTCGGGAAGTGTGATCTCTGATAAAGATGAGAAATGCAGCTGCATTGCTATATGTAGCTGCGTCATCTGACAGTCCCGGCTTTCTTCTTTAGTGGTGTGGGAGAAGTGATGCTGGATAATCTTACCGTTGTTTTTTGCTATTAGGTTATCCCCACAATTCTTACACACACAGTCACAGCGCTTGCCGTTGGGTACCGCATCGACATGAACTATCTTATTTGTTTCTTTGTGAAAGGCATACTCAAATAGCATTTTTTTGTTTACATCCATGCTTAGATTTTATCCTAATTGACCTTGGTCACTCACAGTTTTCTTGCATTTAAATGTCAAGTTATTAATCGCAGGCCATTCATCAAGCCTATCGACTCATTCTTGCATCATTTCCTTTCTTTCATCAAGATAAGTTGTGTAGTTACATGACTAGCGTACATATTTTTTGTGTCTGCTTGTGCGAACTGTACTTCTATGGCGTCATGACTGAATTTACCACTCCAACTGTAAATGCAAGTATCCCTGCAAAACGGCTCATTCACTTTTAGAGCGGTTCTATCTTCATTGAGCAGCGTTGAGCTTAGTTAGGGTTAAAAAAAGAAAACATGCTGGAGCTAAAAGGGGGATTTATGGGTTCGACCTTAGTTATATTGGAATATATAAAACTATATCCTAACTTGAGCAAGGCAACTACTACAAAAAATTGGCAGTTACGTTATGAATTAATCTATTTTTTATTCGTATAAGAATAAGCCATGCATACTGAATGCATGGCTGTGAATATTAAGAATTAGAATGCTTAGGTGATCTCGTAAACTGTACCAAAGTTCCTTTTGGCTCATTTGCCTGCTCTTCACGTCGCTCGGCCAGCATAGATTTCAATTTTGCCAAGTGTACAACGGCAGCTTTCTTGCCAGTCAGATAACCCTCGGGTAAACCAACCATCATTTCGACATCGATAGCAGACAACCCCGCAAAAGCGGCAAGTCGTTCAACAGAAATAATACCTGAAGAAGCTAATAATTCTATCGTACGTTTCAACAAACGTGGTTTTTCAGGCTCACGATAATCATCGCCTGGCTCCGACTTTACACCCCAACGTGCAGAAAGGCGTTTGTAGAGATTCTGTTTCTCTTCCTCGGTTATAATATTTAACGCATATAACCGCATAATGCTTGCCGCGACCGAAATACCATATCGCTGCTTAGTTAAAAGCAGGCTATCCAACGTGACCGGTGTTCTGATTTCTTCAGCAAATGCCTTTGCGGGCAGTAGTAATGCCCCCGCAAATTTGTGAGCTTGACTTTCCTTCAACTTATAACGTTCAGCTTCGAGTTCATTACCAACGTAGCGGTGAAGGATCAGATGTCCAATTTCGTGAGCAAGGTCAAATCTGCTGCGAAAAGCATTACCTTTATCCGAGGAGAGGAGGACAAAAGGAACACCTAAAGTCTCACTCCAGGCAGAAAGCCCTTCGATCTGAGCTATCCCCGTTTCCTCTCGGACAACAATAATGCCGTTACTCTCTGCGGCTAATGCAAGGTCTGGTATTTCTTTTGTGCCAAGATTCCAGAGGGCACGGCACTCATTAGCTGCATCTTCGATATCTGCATCACCAATTTCATCGATGTTTGTAAAACTACGGAGCGATAATTTTAGCTCCGGCAGATCTACAAACTCAGTCAGCTTAGTAACTAACTCATTAGCCCAATGGATACGAGTTTCTAACATTGCTCGTGCCGCTACATGAGCCGAAGCGTTACTTCTGAATAAGGGCTTTGACATACCCGGCAACAGGGGACGAGTAAACCATTCAGGAGTGACATTTACGACTGTCGCTAAACGTTCTAAAGCCTCAGACTCTGGAGCCTGCTGGCCAGAACGCCATTTGCTAATGGTTGCTGGTGATACGCCCACCATCGTAGCTAATTGAGTTTGGGTTAGCCGCCGGGCGGCTAGTACTTGCACTAGCCTATCCGGTTGAAATTCAGCGATGCCTCGGCTCATACATCATCATCCTCTGTTCCATCTTTTTTGATAATGCCCTTTTTGAGTCCTGGGAATGCATTATCTTCTTGGGACGGAACAACATCATATCGGGTTAAAAAAAGTTCAAGTGGTTCATGGAAAACCCAGCTCTTCCCGTCAGAACTTGGAACAACAAGCTCTATAGACATCGGGGCTTCGGGCTGAGTCTGTAGCGAACCGGAAAAACGACATACTACGAACAGTGTAGCTTTTGGCACATCAGAACCGTCGGAGAATAAATCCGGTTGCACCACCTTTTCCACAAAAACGTTCTCAGAGATGAGCGTTTGCTTACGTTTGCTGCGAAAAAGCTTCTTCCACTGATTGTCATTGTAGCTTTCGCGAGCAATGGTGAAGATACCGCTACGGCCTTCAACAATACGGTTGCCACACAACTTGCCGGGGTTACAACCATTCGCTTCGAACACTTCATGAATGGTTTCATTCAAATTTAGATAACGTTCAAGGCCGAGCGCAGTTGCTCTGTGACCTTGGCTTTTCATTTTTGCAGAATCGAAAGAACGCTTTGACGCCGCGTAAATCGCGTCGGAAAGGGCCATGATGAGTTGTTTTGGAACATGTTAAACGATGAGATCTGCCACTTTGGATTTTTTCACGACCATTTCCTATCACTGTCACTGATGAACACGATTTTACATCAGTATTTTTTCGCGTGCACGCGCTTTCTCCATTAAAATTTTCCTTTTGCGTGTGGATTTAGATTTCTGGTTACTATTATTGGAATGTTAGAGGCTGATTTCCCTCTCATGTCTATCGGGACTCGATCAATCCAGACCAGACGGTTACTGTGATAAGTATGCTTCTAACACAGAGCAGCCTGTCTGCCTCGATAATCTAAGTTCGTTACGAGCGAAGCCACTAGCTTCCAACTATCAATCCAAATAATTTCAGACAGATATTATCTTCGTGAACCCCCCGCATCCTTACCGGATTGCGGGGATTTTTGTTTTCACGCTGAGATCTCTTTATGAAAAAATCTGAAGGCCTCCAGGCCATTGAGAAGCCGCTATCTTCTCTGCCTCAAACTATCCGCAACTACATTCTTGAACGTCTCCGCAGCCTTACGCAGTACGAGCCGGTGATAGGCATTATGGGCAAAACCGGTGCGGGTAAGAGCAGTCTGTGCAACGCCCTATTCCAGGGAGAAGTAACGCCTGTCAGTAATGTTGAGTCCTGCACACGTGACGTTCTGCGTTTCAGGCTCAGCAATGGCTCCTACAGTTTGATGATGATTGATTTGCCAGGCGTCGGTGAAAGCGCGCAACGTGACGAGGAGTACACAACGCTTTACCGTAGGATCTTACCCGAACTGGATTTGCTGTTGTGGGTCATCAAAGCTGACGATCGTGCGCTATCAATGGATGAGCATTTTTATCGAAAGGTGATGCTGGCCTACCAACACAGGGTATTGTTTATGGTGAATCAGGCTGACAAGGCCGAACCCTGCCATCAGTGGAACACCACCTTCAACATACCATCACCGGACCAGCAGTCGACAATTGAGGCTAAGCGTAGCGCAGTACAGCAGCTGTTTCTGCCACACCATCCGGTCTGTGTAGTGTCGGCTCGAACCGGTTGGGGGATGGAAGCGATGGTAGAGTGCATGATGAGCAACCTGCCTGACCGGGCCACCAGCCCACTGGTGACACAGTTGCATGGCAGGCTCTGCACAGAGCCAGTAAAAAAGCAGGCACGCGAGTGCTTTGGGGGGGCTGTGTGTGACGTGTTCGACGCAACTGAATCATCATCTTTCCTGCCTGCCCCCGTTCGTGCCGTTGTTCGCACAGTGCGGGACGTGGTGGTGTCGGTCGCCCGTGCTGTCTGGGACTGGATTTTCTTCTGATGAACCGCTAATGGCGGACACTCCCTGTCCTGTCTGCGCTCAATTAACAAGCAACTAACCCTCTGATAACGTTCAAGGGTGCATCACAACAGTGATCGCTGCACCGAAAAAATACGCCTTCCCATGTCCATATCCTGTCCGCCCCCTTCGTTACACTAATCACTTAATTTTCAGCCTGTTAACAGGAGGGAGAAAATCTAATGTCCCAGACTGAGCGTCGCCATGAGCGGCTGGCGGTCCGGCTGTCCCTCATTATCAGCCGCCTAGTTGCTGGCGAAACACTGGATATGGGTCTTCTTACCGCAGAGTTTGGCGTGTCGATCCGCACCCTCCGCCGGGACTTTCGTGAGCGACTGATGTACCTGGAATACCGCGATGGTACTTGTTGTCTGCTCTCGGGTAGTCATCAGCGCGAACTGGCGGTACTGACTTTTGCTCGTCAGTCAGGAGTGGAGGCCTTGTTTCCTGATATGGATAACCACATGGTCAGCTCTCTGTTGAGTGGACCAGGTGAGTCTCCGTGCCTCATATGGGCAGAGTCGGAGCCATTGTCGCCACCAAGACCTGGCATATTTACACGGCTTGTCAGGGCCATATCCGAGCATCGCCGTGTGACGCTGCTGGCTGAAGTCTGTCGTTGCTCAGGGCTTGCGCCTTACCGCCTCGTGCTCTGTAGCGGGCACTGGTATCTGACTGGTGAGCATCATCATCGCGTGGCGGTGTTTCCGCTAAACAATATCCATGCTGTTACTTTCCACCCGGAACTGTTCGTGCCGGAGATCCAGATTCGCAGCGTTCTCGCTGACCCTGATTTCCTCAGGGCTCTGCCCCATTTTCACGTTTTCCACTCACTGCTCGCCAGAACCGGCGACGGTCTTTTACCTCAAAAGGAATCATGATGAAGAAATTACTGACCACAACGGCGCTGGTCGTCAGTCTCTGCGCTAGCGCAGCCTTTCCGGCTGCTGCCGAAACTGTCGAGGGTACTGTCAAATTCTGGCAGTACATGCAGGCGGATGGCTGGAAATCTGCCGATGGTATGGATAACGACACGCTGAACAATACGCTCTACCAGGCCAGTGTCATTGGCAATTATCCCTGGACCAAACAATTTCTGCTGCGTCAGCGTGGTGGCGGTGCCTATTTTCTCGCCGACAAGAAAACGCATACCGTGCGCAAGCTGAATCTGAAACCTGCCAGCGGTTATTACTCCGACCTGACGTCGGTCTATCAGGGCGAAGACCAGGGGAAAGGGTGTTACTTCACCATCATCGACACCCAGTATCAGCTGGAACTGGCTGATGAGCCTCACAGCAATCAGGTGCTTGCTGCATTCCCGGAAAACTGTGTCAACAAACAGCAGCAGGCCGCACTGGCGGCAAAGCAATCGGCATCAGAGCAGAAACCGCAGCAATGGGTGGCTCAGCAGAGTCTGGCAGAGCTGTGCCGACGCACCGGAAACTGCTGAAGCAGCGGAACGGACTATTAATAAGGAATCAGCACCATGAAGAAACTTTACCCGCGCATGTTCGCCGTTCTGGCTATTATCGGTGCCATGAGTGTCTCTGGCTGAGACAGTAAGGAAGATGCAGGCGTGAAAGCGATAGCCCGGTTTAAGGACCTGACTCCTCCACAGTTCAGTAAAGTTGTGTCGCATCAATCCGATATCGCTCAGGAGTGGGTGAAAAAGGATGCCTTTGGTACACCGCAGTACACTGTGATGAAAACCCGCCAGTCACCGGAAGGCTGTGAGTCAGGTAATTATTACTACATTGCTGATATGCAGCAAAAGACGGTACAACCGCTGATTGCAGCCCTGTGTCTTGCGGACAATATCACCCTGAGCTTCCGGATTGAAGCCGACAGCTACACGGGTGAAAAATCGGTGGTGTATTCTCACGATGGCAAGGAAATGGGGAAACTCTATCTGCCGGAGAATCAGGAGAAAAACCCATGAAGAAGCTGAAAAGCATCATCTCAGTTTTCGCTCTGAGCCTTTATCTGCTGTCACCGGCTCAGGCCGAAGAACAGCGTTATATCAGTATCCGCAACACCGACATGGTCTGGGTGCCTGGCAATGTCTGCGTCTGGCAGTTTCGCCTCGATAACGGCGGCAGCGGCGAGGGATTCGAGCCTCTGACACTTTCCCTGCGCCTGAAAGATAAAGGCGGTAATACGCTGGCGATGGGGAATATGGCTGTGGCCACATTTGGTGACAGCGATGCGACTCGCTCTCAGGAAGCCTCGCTGGAGAATGAATGCGTTGAAAACGTCAGTTCCGTCGAAATCATGAAGGCAACAGAAGAGCGTAACGGCTACCAGATTGACCTGCCTCTGTCGACTTTCGCCCCGCAGTATTACCGACCGTCGCAAGTCACGGTTGCCGGAGGGAAGGCATCTTAGAGCGTCGTTGCCCGTTTAATCCAGCCCCTGTCGCTTATGCCACAGGGGCTTTTTGTTTTTAAGGAAGCTGTATGTCTGAACTCACCGTACTGCCTGATGGACCGTTTACCCGCCAGCAAGCTGAAGCTGTGGCGGCGCATTATATCAATGTTGCTATTGAAGACGACTAGGGTACACATTTTCGTCTGGTTATTCGCCATGAAGACTACATTGTCTGGAGAGCCTGGAACTTTGAGCCAAATGCTGGTTACTGGCTGAACCGCTATATCGTCTGTTATGGAATCCGTAGTCTTCCCCCATAACAGCCACCACCAGCGCATCACCGTTATAAACAGAGTCAGGCCACACCTCCTTCGGGAAGTGTGGCTTTTTGTATTTTTATCGACCGCATAAGGAGTTAACTATGAGATTAGCCAGCCGCTTTGGCCGTATTAACCAGATACGCCGTGATCGGCCTCTGACCCATGAAGAGCTGATGAGCCATGTACCCAGCGTATTCGGAAGTGACAAGCATGAGTCTCGTTCAGACCGTTATACCTTCATCCCGACCATCACCATCCTTGAAAGTCTGCAACTTGAAGGCTTTGAACCGTTTTTTGCCTGCCAGACGAAGGTTCGCGACCAGAGCAAGCGGGAGCACACAAAGCACATTCTTCCACAAATGGGATACCGGCCAGACTAACCCAGCAGCGTAAAAAAGCTACACCGTTTTTTGTATAGCCTAATTATAGGATACACTAGTCAGTATCGGTATCAGCGTTACAGGTAAATGCAGGATGATAAATGCGTCCTCTTCCTCGACAATAATGACAATATGATTGGAGTATCCTCCGACCATCCCCCATATTTCTCATCCCGAAAGCATCATCCTCATAAAAAACATGATATCCTCTACTTAATGAACAACTAGGACATGATTTACGGCCATCTCTCCACCTAGCTCTTCCCAGAGGTTCATCACATCCAGAGCAATTACACATAGATATTCTCCTTAATTGATTGGAGAATGATCAATAACACTTATATTATTAGCCAAATTTGATGACAATCGCACTTTTCATCTTAATAAAACGATTACATTCATTTTCTCGGTAATTCCAATCAGTAATGTTTTCATATACAAACAATTCCACACATGAAAAATCACCTAAAAAATACCGAAGACTTTTGTTGAATAAAGGTTCTATTTATTTTCTTTACGTTTATCTTATTCTTTTTACATCAATGATAAATTTTAATATCTAACTGTCAAAATTAAGCCGGAATTGATTCCGGCTTATTCACGACTTATTCGATTGTTTTTAGTAACCAATCTCCTTAAAAGAATCATTCGATTTTACCTAAATACAACAATATGATTGAATTCTGAATTCGGTAGAGTGCAGTCTTTAATTACATCATTGAGGTTAATAATATTAATCCGTTTTTGTGTTTCAAATGCAGTTAATGCAAGAGAAAACAAAGCTTTTCCTGCGTCTTTATCTACAGTGACTAAATCATCAGATACAAAATGTGTCGTCTTACTTGGATAAGTTTCTGGAGTCACTTGAATACCCCAACTTCCTGTTGCACCTGTTACATAGATTTGGGCAATGTAACCTTGTGCACATGAGTTAGACTGTAATGCAGCAATCCCACCTTTCTCAGGAAGCTTCTCTGCTATAACTGACGTGGCGATCAATCCAGCCATTAAGGCAATATAGGGTAAGCTTTTTTTCATTTTTATCTCCTATCTTGAGTTCATTAGAGTAATATCTTTTTTATGAATGTAATGATGTAAATGACAAATTTTTATTATTATTTTAGTGGTTATAAGTGAAGATCAATATATCATTATACAATCAAAACCATATAAAACATGATGTTATTAAATACAATGTTATAGTAGCCAATCTGTACTTATTCTTAATTCTTAATTCTTAATTCTTAATTCTTAATTCTTAATTCTTAATTCTTAACAACCATACCTATAAATGAATAAAGATGTCAGATTGATTTCTTAATGTGAATTATCCTTTTACTCACTCAAATAATTTGGATCTGTAGATTGTATAGACCAATAATTTGAGTTAATAGAGATATCTCTGGCTAAACAATATATATTTGATTTAATTAAAAAATAAATTGAAAGCTTGATAACTTCAACAGATTTTCAACAAGACAGCAAAAATAATAGCGTAAAATTAACTCAATGTTAATTATTGAACGATAATTAGTAACTCAGATAAACTATATAGCTCCAATCAACACCTGATAAGGTACAAACCATGAAAAAGTTATCAGCCTGTCTTTTAGTATTGAGTATTACTTCTTTCACACCTAACTTTGCGTCTGCAAATATATGTTTTCAAACCGAACATTCTCTAGGTAAATGTGCTAAAATATGTGCACCGGTAATTCTCCTTAGTCCTTTTCTAGCAACAATTTGTCTTTAATTCAGTTAACAATAAGATATTTAATAAACAAAGTGATAAGGATAATTTTTTTCTTGTCACTTTACTGTAACACAGAAAAATATATGTCAATCTGACCAGAAATAACAGAAAATATTATCAAAAAATGCCAGAGAAAATACAGATGGATTTAGTTAGTTTAATTAGCCTCTCACTCTAAATAAAATTAATTCAACTTAAGTGAGAAAATTAATCGCCAAACTTGTCGGGCTAAATTATATTAATAACAGAAAAAATAAATAACCCACAACGAGTTATCTCAGATGAAAAAATCCATTTATAATATCTATTATATGATGTTTAATAATAAGTTCACAATTAAAACTACTTTCCTGCCTATAAATAATAGTTGAAGTAGCTAAAAATCTTAAATGACAGAATGCCGGAGAATTATTAACCATTATATCATCTCCATCCTATATAATTTAAGAAACACAATTTCCGAAAATTTTCATTAATGGCTGATAATTACATTGATAGGCAGAAATATTCGCCTCAATCCATTGTTTAGCATCCACAGACGCAAAGGAGATATTATATCCACAGTTTATAACAATATATTCAAATAACAAGCGCTGTGTTCTTCCATTACCCTCTCTGAAAGGATGAATCGCATTTAATTCCGCATAATACTCAGCAAGCTTTTTAATGAGTTTATGATGATTTAATCCTATGAGAAAATTTTCACAGTCTAACATATTAAATATCTTACTGCCTTCTGTTTCAATACGTTTAGCATGACAGAAGCGAGTATTACCTTTTGATATATCAATTGTTCTCAACTGACCAGACCAATCATACAAATCAGAAAATATCTGTTTATGGAGGTAGCACCAAAAGGCTAAATCGTAAGGTGGTTCCTGGAATGAAATATTCAATATAGCAAGCTCAGTAAGTTCTCTTTCTGCCTGTTCAAGAACAACTGAATCACGAATACCCAGTTTGTTAATAAGAGTGTCTGTATCTAGATATGTGTAAGGATCTTGCCCCGCTCCATATTTATCCACCATAATCCCCCCCACTATACACTATATTTTCTGATTAATTGATCTCTCAGATTTTCTTGCCCTTTTTGGGTTTCAGGCAAGCTGTTCATAACAACAGTTATTCCTTCAAGGCGCATACTGTCTCTATAGTTCTTTAGTTTTACACGGTCAAAATAATGTTTCTTTTCATTATAAGTTGTCATTATTGTTTTTTTATTTTTTTGATTTCTGATATCTTTCTCTTGCTGACGGGAATATTTAAACTTAACCAGATCTAAATCGGTCAGTTTACAGTTAATCGCCTGACCACTTTCAAATATTCCCCAAGAAATAACTTCGAAATAGCTGGCTTTGCCGTTTCTTATACAATTAATTTTTACCTCTAAGTCTTGTTGCAGTATTTGCAAAACCTGTTGCACTTTACGCTCAGATATCCCAGTCGCTTCCACAATCGAACGCGTGTTGGGATGTTCTAATTTAGTCAGAGCCGCCATAACAGCTAATTCATATTTCATTTGAATTCCCAAAATACTTATATATGCAACAGTAGTATAAAACACCAAGGTCGCTAAAACCAGAAAAGAGAATATAGAGTTATTACTGGCGAATTCTGTAAAGCACATGCTCATGAAGCGGGTGCCCATCCGGTAATAAAGGGTGCAAGAAAGTATTCTCATCTTTCACCATTCCAAGCCTCTCCATAACTTTTTGAGATCGGAAATTGGAAACTGTCGTAAATGCAACTACCTCCTCAAGTTTTAATTCAGTGAAAGCAAAATCCAGTGCCTTACATGCCGCTTCACTGGCATAACCTTTACCCCAAAATGGCTTATCAAGACGCCATCCAATTTCAGTACAAGGTGAAAATGGCAATTCTGCTACAGGGATATTCAAACCGACAAAACCAATAAAATCCCCCGTCTCTTTCAGCTCTACGGCCCATAATCCCCAACCATTCTGCTGTTCAAATCTCTGGATAATTCTATCCACCATTGTATTACTTTGTTCAACCGTCAACGTGGCAGGAAAGTATTCCATAACTTCTGCGTTACTATTCAAATGAAAAAACGGTGCCCTATCTTCCTCTTTCCAGGCGCGCATTATTAGTCTCTCTGTTTCCAGTGTTACCATCATATTCTCCTTAATATCAGCTATATCAATAGCTAAAAAAAATGCCTATATGTGCGAAAAACACATACTTCAATCAGGAGAATTAAAACAATTAAACAGATAAATTGCTATAGTGAATAAAGCTAAAGAGGAATAAAACAACGTAATTTAAAAATCAACAGGGAAGTGGCCCGTGCCGGAAATCATCGGAATCACACATCACACGGGCCTGGTTTATCAGGCACTTGTTTTTACCGTAGCCTTATCTTTAGATTTATCATTATTGGTATCTTTTATTGGTACAACACGTTCAGATGTTAATTTTACATTATTTTCAATCTGTTCTGATTGCCCAAAGAATAAACCACCACGCTTGATAGACATACTGCCACAGCGACTGATACCACGCAGTTCACCATGTTCAAGAATATCCAATGTTGCTGCACAACAAGTCCCTTCAACATTACCGTCAATTATGATTTCTGGAGCATTAAGCTCACCTTCAACCCGCCCGGCATGCATAATGCGGATTGCTCCCTCTTTCACCCGGATATTCCCAATCACTTTACCCCAGATCTGTATATCACCTTCTACATCAATATCGCCCTTAAAGACTGAGCTTTTAGCAACAATAGTGCAACGGCGGGCCTCTGCGCCGGCATTCTTTTTATCATCACCAGCCTGAGACACTGGTTCTACAGCCACGGTTTCTGTTTTTTTTCCAAACATAGTTTTTGATCTCGATCTCATGTTAATAAAGCAAAATATTAAAGCCAGAAAAGATAGAATCGCTGTCACTGTACAGCTAAACAGATTACCCGCCAGATAGAACCCCAGAGCAATGCTCCACATGACCCATATACAGCTTAGAAAAATATTGTCCGAAAAACGATGTTTTGCCATGTTCTTTCACGTTCTTATTGTTTTTCATACTTTTTTCGTTAGAAAATACAAACCAAATCACTACTCTAACAGAACGAATAGCAATCAATGCTAAAGGTAAGCCGATATTTGTAACGCTATTAAACGGTTAACGCCATTATTCCTTCTTGCTACCTATCCCATCAGGACCCTAGATAACAATCAGTAAGAAAAAATTAATATTAAAATATAAATTTTAACTTCGTATTTAATAACATTATTCAACAATAAAGTCACGTTATTAATGTTTAATTTTATTTACAAATAATCTAACAATGAAAATCCTTCTCAATTAATATCCACTAATGTTTTTCTGCCTAATATAATAGACTCATAAAGCTATTTATACATTGCACGTATCATCCTTAATTTATTATTCATTCAATAATAAATTATTTCATGAAAAACTAACAATCTATTTTAAAAAGGAAATATAATATTTTTATTGGATTTACATTAATCTGTAAATGTTATAATACTGATATGACAATCACTAAAAATGGAATATGGAATATCTATAGGAAGGATAATTTAAACGCCAAGCTACTCTTAAAAATGACCGATTTTCTCTATCTTATAATCAGAGTCCCTGATCAAAAGATAACGACTCAAGAATAAAACTTACCATTAATCTGAACATACGAAGTTTCTCCCGCCGACATGGCTTTGGCGGTTTATCTGGCCTATTAATGATCCGGGGTAGAGCCAGCAACACTTTTAAAGTTACCCGAGACAATAACCGCTGAACCACCGGTTCCAAACTGCAATTTTCCAAACGAATTTCGGTATTTTTAGGGATTTGGCTACCTTCACCTTTCAACGATAAGTTGGAATTCTTCCCTAGATTCACAGTTTGATCGAACATGTTTGACGGCACATCAATCATAGAGCCGCTGACAATGGTAATGAAAAATATTAATATGGGTGTCATCATAATTTTATTTAGTTTCATTTCTAACCCTTAATATATTGATAAAAATAAAACACAAAATCACATAATAAAAATCAATCTTAATTTCAGATTAAATTTCTAAATAAATGATATTGTGATTATTAGTATCTTTTGTTTTTTATGAATGGAATCCATTAACTAAAATAGTTGAGATGCCAAAATACATTGACATAGATATGGCTGTTAAAAAAACCACAGACAATTCACGACATATAAAAAATCCATTGAACACAGAGAAATAAAAACAACGTCATTGATGGCTCTCCACTGGATTTATCATAATTAGAAATAAGTTAATGAAAACACGGTTCATCTATAAACATTTATACGTAAGCAATATCCTTATTGACGCCCAAAGTATTACAGAATAATTCAACGAATAAAAACAAAAAATACAAATTCAAATAACTTCACAACAAAATACTTAGATAACATTTCAATACTATAATTTGCGATCTATAGTGTCGCAAATTACATCTATATAAGAATAAAATTCTTTATTGTATTTATTTATCAAATTAAAAGATCTAAAATTTTAATTTTTCGATATAATCAATCTACTTAGTACAAAAACCAACCTTGAAAAACAGGAATGCCCAGCAATTCTTTATGAACGGACATTTAGATTGTTCGCATATGTTGAAATTAACCGTTGGATTACCCCAAGTAACTCAAGGTATTCAACTGGATTCAATAAAGCCTGGAGTTAATATGGAAAACCGGAAAGATTCGACTCAACCTTCCCAGACGGATCAAGTACTTAATGTCATATCCAAATTATGCACCGTTCGGGAAATGCAAATGGCTCCACCACCAGAATCATGGCCCAGCACACGTGATGTCGCAGAGCAATGCAATTTCACTATCTACAAGGCTCGTTATCTGCTATTGAAACTGGCTGACAAAGGATTAGTTATGGTAACTCCGTCTCCCGTTAAGAATTCTCTTCGATGGTATATATCGGAAGATAAAATTAAATCCATCTAACGACTTATCTTTCAAAAGAATCTGAAAAAATAGGTGCCTGCTCTGCACAGCAGGGCCTATCATTAATCGAAATTTATAAAAATAGCATAAGCCCCTATATATTACATTTTCTATATTCCTATTTTTCATTACAAGAATCTCTACAGGAAATTCAAGTACAGAAACGTAATAATCAATTAATATTATTTTATCTCATAGGAGAAAAAAATAGAAAAATTGCATTGTTGGGAAAAACATAGATATCATTAGTACAGATAAAAATAGGACAAATATTTATAAACGCCCCAAAATGTAAGGCTTTAATGTTAATTTATTGATAATGACGAATTGTCAGGAAATGCCCGATTATTTAATCGGGCATTATCACTTAATTATTTAACCAACGCACGATTAGAAGCTGGCGCTAACACCCAAACTAAAAGCGTAGGTATGATTCTGAACATCACCATCATTGCGCGATACTGACGCAAAAGCGCCCCAATCCTTTGTAATAGCAGCATTCATACCAATCGTGTATTCACGCCAATGGGTATCCTGTTTTTGGCTTTCTCTAACAAAAGAGGTCTGGGTTGAATTGATGGCACTACGAATCTGATAACGTTTATCACCAAACTGGTGGTTGAACCGAACTTCAGCATAGGGGTTAAAATGACCAAAATTCGTGTCAAGACGCCAGCCCAGTGTGCCAACTTGAGAGTCGTAGCGCTGATCACCAAAATGCATGGCAGTGCTGTTATTACCCGATTCACGATAACCTTTAACATAACTCTTATCCCAAGCGTATTGAATGACTGGGCTAGTCGTGACGGCAGATGCCAGCGGAATATCCCAACCGGCGGTAATACGTCCGCCCCATTGATGGCCGGAAGTCGAGGCGCTTTCTTTGCGTAACCACTCATTGAGCACGATACCACGAGTAATATCCTCATATTTCATATCTAAATAGTGGAGATCGCCGCTGATCCAACCTTTATCGTAGTAACGCCATAAGCCGTAAGCGGTGAGCACATTGCCGCGGCCATCATAGCGGAAATTATCGGCTGGAGAAGAATTATCCTGATAACGCGAGATCATGCCACCCAACAGAATATTGTCCGTAATCTGATAGTCGCTACCCAATGTCAGCGTGTGGTTGTGATTACCACTATAGCCACCGAATACACCTAGTTTACCCTGCTCGTTACCCACATTACGCAATTGCTGTAAACGGCCGTCGAGGGAAGCAAGTGCCCCTTTCACCGGCACATTGTTGGCGTTCGTCAGTAACATAACCCGATACGGAGCATTGATGACTGAAACAGTGTATTCACCAACCATATGCTGTGCGGCTGGCGTTGGGTGAAAATCATCAGCGAATAAAAAGGGCTTGCTGGCATCAAAACCGACATCTTTATAACTACAGGAATCCGCCTTAGCACCCTGGGCGCAAGCGTAACCGATGGTGTTGAGAAAACCATAGCGTAGAGGATTAGCGATAACTTCATGCAAGAGGGCATTAACATCAACGCGAACAATATTGCCATTTTCTTGGCTAAGAGCCATATCTTCTAATTGATTATAGTTATCAACCAATTTTGAAGCGTTACTACTTAATTCTTTATAACCATCAATCAATTTCTTCGTGGCCTCCTCAGCTTTTTGGGCGTCACCTCCTGAAACATTGGCTCCAATCTGTTTGAAAACACCATGGATAACTTGAAGACGGGTGTCTTTATCAATGGTGGGATACCCGTTGACTGCTGCATGAACTTTAGCCAGATCTTTAGGAGTAGCTCCCACCTTAGAGAGAACAAACTCCATAATCTTCGGCGTCATACCCACATCAGGAACCGTAGGCACTATCACCAACCCAGCTCCTGCATTGAGAAGTGTATGTACCTGTGATGAAGCCGCCACCGCACTCTTAGTAATAATTTCTTCCGCTTTAGCTGGATTTCGTAATGCAGCGTCAACATCATTGCCACCAATCCAATGAACATACATACCATTAGGGTCAGCATGTCCACCGTGACTTGCCAGATAACGAGTTACTTGATCCTGTGTGTTGTCTTTATTATTTAAACTGGCAACAGCAGTCGCACCACCGGCAGCGTAATTGTTGCCTCCGTTCTTAGAGTTGGTCAGCTCAATCCCTAATTGTTTAGCGATAAAATCGTTATACAATTTACTTGTCTCACCATCCGTCGTAAATCGACCATTATTTCCGCCATCGCTTAAGCTATCGCCAAAAACATATAGGTTGTCATAAGTGTGTGCGTTCGAAATTGCACTTATCGCAAGTGCTAATATACCTGGTGCAAATATAAATGACCGTTTCATTAACATTGTCCTCAAAAAATAATTTTATATTTATCATTGAACTATCCGTTCAATTGAAATGATCAATCCAAATAGAACCTGCGTTGATGAAATATGACGCTATTCTTGCCCTGATTAACCAATACCTCATTATAGTTAGTAAGTGAAGATATACTGCATTGTTTTTTACATTTTTAATTTAGTGTCGCCAGACAGTTCAACTAACCAATTTGTTTAAAATTCAATTAACTATAAAAAATAATATTAGACCAAATAGACTCAACTCTCTCCTCCGATTCATGAAATAGATCACAAAATAGCAACAATTTTAACAATCGAAGATTCTGGTTAGGATAACGGTTGAGTCCGATGAGCATCTGAAGCGATCCATCACAAAAAATGTGATAGAGTCAATTCATCATCAATTTAAGAGACTGGTTAAAATAAGAAATTAAACAGAATAAATATGAGAATCCAACGAGCAATAAAAGCAGATTTCAATAATCTGATCGAAATTTGGGAAGCCTCTATACGGGCAACCCATGATTTTTTATCTGACGAAAATATTAATGAATTGCGCCCACTGATTCTGCATACCTATCTGCCAATGCTTACTGTTTATAAAGCAACAGATGACAAAAACGAAATTGAGGGTTTTATGGGTGTTGCTCAGCATCGGATTGAGATGCTGTTTATCTCCCCTGATTCCCGTGGTAAAGGTATCGGCAAAACACTCCTGAATTTTGGTATTACCGAATTAGGTATTAATGAACTGGATGTGAATGAACAAAATATTCAAGCAGTTGATTTCTATCTGCATCAGGGATTTAACGTTTTCAACCGTTCAGAAGTTGACGGCCAGGGTAATCCTTTTCCGTTATTACACATGAGAAAACAAGCATGAGGAGTCACCTCCTCAATGCAAATTAAACTCTATCGCTAAGGTATGATCCCTCGGCAAACCAGCTGGTTTTACCCCCACGGACCGGGCTTGTTGGATAGCCGCAAGTGCAGCCCGATCCAATTCATCAGCGCCAGAACTCCGTACTAATTGAGGATTTGTCAGCTCACCACTGTCCAGTAAACTAAAGCTTACCTGTACAATACCCTGTTGTTTCATCTTTTTCGCCCGACGTGGATAGCGTTTGTGTTTTTCAATTTCACGACGTAAAGCAGACTGATAACCTTGTAAATCATCGGAACCCAAACCCGTCATCGGTTGACTGGTCATCGCCTGACGTGCGCCGGCCTGTGAATCCACAACATCTCTCCCTGCCACCTGGGAACTGTCCGCTGCTTGCTCCGTTTCCGGTTTACGCCCACGCTCTGCCAGTTTTGGCCGGGGATCTTCTACTGGCTCTTTCTGTGGTTTGTTCCTCGGTTTGGCATCGGCATGTTCTTCCGGCGGTTTCCGCGGCTCTCGTTTCCGTGGCCTGTCCGCTGGCTTATTAAGCGCTATTTTCGCCTCAAGCGGTGATTCCGCGACCACCACTTCGGGGGGTAACGGAGGCGGGAGAGGTTCCTGCTTCGTAGGCTGCTCCTGCCCAGCAGGTGCCGCTGAAGCAACCATTTCTATTGAGATACTGATTATTGGCGAATTCACTGATTGATTATTTGCGCTGTCATCACGTAATAAATGAGATGCCATAATCACAATGACACTTGCATGTAGCAGCAAAGAAGCAAACAAGCCAATATAAAGACGATTTTTCATCATAATTCAAGCCACCTTTCCGCTCGTTATCTGCGGAGATTAACCTTCTTACAGGCAGGTTAATCTCCCGTCAAGAGTCAGAACTGACTGGTGACACTAAGCTTAAACGTCCGTCCGGGCGCCGGCATCATGGAGCGGGTTAACGGGTCCAGATAATAGCGATCGGTTAAGTTAGTGCCGGATAATTCAACAACAACATTTGGCGTAACCTTATAATTAATATAAGCATCTACGGTCATTACCGGATTCCAGCGCATCGGGTTATTATTTATCCCTTTATAAGTGCCCGGCATTTTTTTCATCAACCATTTTTCATCCTTATTCTCCACACTGCTGTGATACAACACCCGGCTCCCTATTTCTAAATCTTCATCTAATAACCGGCCACCAATATTCAGATTAAGAGAATAACGGGGAGGAATAGTCGTTCTTAAAAAACCACCGGGAAAACCGCCATCAATACATTCTGGAACACCAAATCGATTAGTCGGATCTAGTATACCCGCGGAGGTTTTATCACAAACTTTATTTTTAAGATTGTAAGACAAACCAAATTGGGTAAAGAATCCCCCGTTGTCATAACGCCCTTGTACTTCTAAACCCGATAATTTCTGTTTATCTAATTGAGTAAATTTAAAGTTACTATCACGGTCAAAAACATTCTCTATGACCGTATTGTAATAAGCGAATTTAATATCCGCATTATGCTCCGCCCCCAACAACTGACTTAAATCATGAACATAACCCACTTCAACTGTTTTGCTACGTTCAGGTTTAAAAGAGCGGGCCGGTTTATCAGTCAAACCAGAGGAAAAGCCGACGGTATCTTCAAAAATACTCGGCATACGTACCGCTTCGGCATAACGTGCATAGATACGTGCATTATCACTCACATAAGCTGTTGCGGAAAATACCGGTGCCCAAGCATAATCTTTACGTTTAGGTTGTTTAGCCCAACGCTCCTGTTCACTTTTTTCTTTATAAACTAAACCTCCATCACTATTACTCAATATTTCTCCTGAACTATCACTATAACGGCTATTATCTTGGGTATCACTGTATTCATATTTATATACTTCTTTGTTAGTGACAGGATCAATAACACGCTCATTCATATCAAGCTCGCCATTGAAATAGGGGTTATCTTGTTTATATAACTTACCATCGTCACGATATTGCCAAAGCACATCTACCGGTACCATAGGGCGAAGAATTGAATCTCTCTCTTCTGATTCCGAGAAATTCTTTTCAAAATATTTATCAAATTCATCATCAGTCAAACACCATGAGCAATCATTAAATTTTTTAAATAATTCAGCTTCACGTTCAGTAAGTGTTCTCTTATATTGCAGCCCCCGACCAACCAGTTTTTTGTCCTTACTATAACGATGATCACGCGCCGCTAAACGCTCATTTAAAAAATCATCCTTAGACCAATAGCTCACCCGTTTAGCCCCAGCGCTTAATGCCAGCCATGAAGTAGGGCGCCAGTCGAAATTAAAGGCAATATTATTTTCCTGACGACGCCCTTTTCTTGGTAATGCACGAAAATTGGAGAAACTCTTTGCTTCATAATCATCATGCGAGCCCAAACGTTCCCGTTGCAGATTAGCCGACAATGTTAAATCCAAATCCGCAGTCAGCGCGAAAGCATTAGAAAGATCAACACCCCAGCGGTTATTATGCGCATTAGTGGAAGCAGTCTCTACCAAGCTACCATCTTTATTCGGATCTCTTTCCTTACCATTCACATCCCAGACCTCATCCCTTTCCCGCGGCTCACGAGGATACCCCCCAGCTGTATTAGTATTACTAATAGTACGGGTAACCCAGAACTTCATATCAAAATCAACCCACTTGTTCCCATCAGGCTTCCATTTATAGTCCACATTAAATGCCTGCTGATGTACATTAGCCAAAGGCCATTGCGATACAATATTCTCCTCAGCTCGAACCCAACTAATGCGCGAAGGCATAATTTCACCGTAAGTCGTCTTGGTATCGCGGATACCAAACTCGATAGTCTGTTGATTAGCCAGATGCCAAGTATTTTTAAGTAACCAAGATTCCATTTCACTGGAAGTATTCGGCACTTCATTGCCGGGGCGATATATACGTGCCGCGAAAGGTAAATAAGGATCATACGGCCGGGTACCACCATCAAGTATAACTTTATCCTTATCACTGATCGGAGCGTCATAGCGATGGGCTCCCCCCTTACCAGCAAAATAATTTCCCTTACTACGATAGCTATAGGCTGCCATGAGATCAAAGTATTCCTGCCGAGTACCTATCGCCAGACGTATTGCATTATCTTTCAGACCAAATAATTTATTATCTTTTGAATTTTTTGGGGTAATTTCTAACGCAGGATCAACATAGTTAAATCCCTTAGTAAAACCAGGAATATCACGATAATCTTGCCCCCATTGCAGACTCGGTACACGTTCCTTCACCGCATTGCTGCTGGTCTCCAATTTCAGATTAATTCCGAAACTCTCATCTGCCGGTACCACATCATCTATGCCCAAGGTTTTAATCATTACGGCCCCACCGATGGAACCTTTTACCCCCCGAGTTAGTGACGGACCTTTTTCTATTTCAATGCTGCTGATCAGATTAGGATCAATATAATTACGGTTATTAGCACCGTTATAACCACGCCAGGTCGTAATGGCCTGTTCAGTACCATCAATGGTAACAGGAACCCGCCCCTGTCCCTGAATGCCGCGGATATTAGGATCTAATGCGCCACTATTTCTGGAATCACCACTGAATACGCCAACTGCACTTTTTAAAACATCCGCAGGTGAAGCACCCTTATAGCGTTCTACCAAATCCTTACCCAGGTAAATATTGGTAATATCTTTATCATACACCGCGTCATAGCCTGCCTGATCTTTTTCACTGGTTGCTGAAACGTTAATTTTGCCTAAGTCGGCCTTATCTCCAGCAGGCTGTTTCACTGATTGAACAGGGGGTATTGGTGTATCTGCATCAACACGGTAAGGTATCAGGCTGTAAGTTAATACCACCACCAATGTTATTTTACTGTATTTATTATTTAATTTATGCATAGTGATTATCTGCCATAGTACGGATTTAAATAACCTATTACTTCAATCAATATCAAAAATATTTTTCAAACTTAATTAACACTTCGTTTTTGCTATATGAGTATAGCCAATCGACATTACTATTGTTTTTTCTATACCGATAAGTGATGACCGGCGTTAAGCCAAAAACATCAAATTTAGGCATACTGAGAATTGCCGAATAGAGTTGTTCATTGTCTTTACGGCGTGCACTTAATGGCATACTGTAATCTCCAAACTGCCTCTGTCGTAATGCGGTAAATACCACAGCATTAATTCCCGGATACAACTGGGTAGAAATACCCGCTCGTATGCCTTTCTGTTGATAATCATCCGCTTTCTCAACACTGGTTTTATTAACCCAATCACCACCAGTAAAGGTAATTGTCTGATCAGTTAAATAATAAGATAAGGTGGCATAAACAGAAGTCATATTACCGTCATTATGATTATAAAGTTTATGATAACGAAACTGTTTATATTCACCTTCAAGATTCAATGCCAGATTTTTTGATAGAATATTCATCCATTCAGTTTTCACTCCTGTGGTGCGATAACGGGAATGGTTACCAACATGATTAAACTCAATAATTGGACCTATCAGAAAATCATTTTTCTGTGCCTTATAATTATATCCCAAATAAGCGGAAGTGGTATTTTCATTTTCCTCACTATGATGACGATAACTTTCACCATAAGTCATTGAACGCAAGGATATACCGTGGTGACCACTTAGCTGGTATATCTTACGTAACGTAGCATCATAACTGATACCATTTGCCTTCTTTGCCAAAGGCAACTCACGTTCAGCTATACAACTGCCATTTTCAGCATATTTCTGGCAAACAGGAGGCTTATTTGGTGACATATTAGTATTGTCGTTAAAAATATATCCTACGGCAAAAGACCCACGCCAGGCATTACGCAATTCAATCGCATCCTGATAGCTGGTTATATTCTTAATGACTGCTGGTGGTAATTTATTTTCGTTATCGTGATTCGCCGCAGAAATCTCATTAAACAGTAAACCTGCCTCTTTATTTTTCTGGTTCTCATAATAGACCCGGGCTAACTCCAATTTAGCCCGGGTAAAATCAGGTTGCTGGTGCAAAATAGCCTGATAATGCTGTTCTGCCGCCACTAAATTACCCTGCGAACGTGCAAGATTCGCCTGAGCAAAATGTACCAATTGCATATCATGCCCAGGTAACTTCTGATACATCAATAAAAAGCGCTCTACGTCCTTAACTTGTTGATGATTAATAGATAAATACAGCGCCTGACCAACCTCATTCACATTATTCTCAACACTGAAAGTCTGACCATTAAGGACTATCGATAAATGATCAGTATTCTCATTCACAGTTTCATCAGTGATGATCTCTTTTTCTTGTTCCTGCAAATTTCGCTGTACGTTATGCCACAATCTTCTGCCGGTATCTTCATCTGCCAGAGCCAAAGAAGGGTAAAAAAACAAACAGTTGAGCAGTATGGTAAAACGGATAATGGGGGCATTTAACATCGGAATATCACTGCTTAATAGTCGGACCAATAAATAAACAAAATAAGACAAAGCCCATATGAACTTTGCCTTATTCAGTTAACACAAATTCATATTATGGATTTTTAGTCCCACCAAAGGCGGTATCTTTACTGTGATCCGAATTAAATTTAGCCACACCAGCTAAACTCGACGCATTATCACCAAAGAAGTGGCCGTTGTTTGTACCGACAACATTTCCTGCTGTCGCCGTCCCAACAAACGAGCCATCTGCTCTAATTCTAGAATCAATACCAACAGTCAATGCACTATTTGCTATTGAACCAGAAAGCCTTTTCTGGCCGAAATCAGCAGTGAATGTCCCTTGCAGAGCATTGCTGCCACTATATTGGTTAATTCCTTTAACCGTATAGGTTGCTATGCCACCAGTAGGTAAATTAGTCGTTATGTCTTTACCGGAATAATAGGCAGTATGAGTCTTATCGTTTATCTGACCGGTTTGTGACCATTCACCAAAGTAGACATCAGCATTAGCGACTTTACTAAAGTTAAAGACCCCCATACCACCATGGCTACCTGATCCAGGCATAGAAATTTTATGAATACCATTGGCATCCGCTGCGGCATAACGGGTAAGGCCCGAGAAGCTGACAATTTTACCTCCGGCTATAGACTGCACCCCAATCCCCGGTTCTCCCCCAGAGCTTGCATGACCAGTCCCCCCCTTTTCAGTCACATTTACCCTAATGCTGGGTTTATTCTGATCAAAATTTTGAGTTTGCCCAAAACCAGGGGTAGCTATTGCTTGTGTTACTAATCCACATGTACCTAATACTGCAATTAACACTTTAACTTTGTTCATAGCATATTCCTTATGTTAACTAATTAAATGTTAGAGATTGCTTATTACATAGTTTTAGTACTGTCCGAAGACTGACGCGCATATTAACGTACTTTTAATAAAAAATGAAATGATAATCATTATCATGAAATGATTATGTGAACTTGTATAAAATGACAATAAATACACCTAACTATTTAATTATTAAATCAATATTTACCATAACCATAGTAAAATTATGGAAATAATCTTGGGTGGATAAAGCTAACAATAAGTGTAAAAAAATCAATACACATGAATATATTGCCAAGTTATTATTTAATAATGTAATTAATTTATATGTTACTATTTTCATGGTAACTAATAAGATGATAATTATTGATTCTAAATTAATCAAAAAATATTTGACAATTTAAAACTAAAATCAATAAAGATGAGCCTATAATTTATCTTATTTAAGCAGGGATAAATTATTATAAAGAATTTATATATAATTATTCAGAAAACTTTCACTAATATATTATTTACTAAAAACACTAAAATAGACATATTACCAAAACGAATTAAAATACAATTACAACATTATCTCCCTCTTAAATGGACTTAATAACCACACATTTAAAAAGTAAACTTTCATTCACAATGAAAATTTTTTATGAAGTAAATTTTCAAATAAAAATATTGATACTACTTTTATCTTATATGAAAGAATTGAATAAGTTATTTACATAAGTTCATCAATTCCCTACCTTTTGGCAGGGAATTGATGTGGATGTGATACTTTGTCACTAAATTAAGAAGTTAATTGAGAAACGACCATTCTCGCCCTAATCTTCAATATGATAGACAATAAAACAGAGTTCACAAAAAGACCTAAAACCAAACCATACCAAAACCCTACAATTCCCATGCTATCGGTTACCCAGTCTGTCAAAGCCAAAATAAACCCTAGTGGTAAACCAACTAACCAATAACCAAATAAAGGCGCGTAAAATACCGATCGGGTATCATGAAAACCACGCAAAATACCCGCTAAAGTTCCCTGAAAGGAGTCGAAGAACTGGAAGAAACAGAATAAAAAAGCCAGGCTAAGTGCGATTATTATCACTGAGTCATCGTTAGTATAGAGTGAAATCAATGGCGCCGCGAAGAAATATATTAGAAAACCAAAAATTACGGAGATAGATAATACCAAAGAAATCGAAACTCTTATAACACCCATTAATGATGTTCTATCTCTCTGCCCAATATAGGAGCCCACTCTTACCGTCGTCGCAGTCGCAAATCCTGTAATGACGGTATAAATGATAGTGACGATATTAAGCATAATATTATGTGCGGCAACAGTCTGAGTGCCTAAAGGCGCAACGGATACAGCAACCACATCGAGAAAAACCATTTCAACAAAAAAAGCCAATCCACTAGGAATGCTAATATAAAAAGTCCTCAGTAAATCTTGATATTTTGGGAATTTTAAACGAAATCGATATCGCCGATACTCATTTTTCAGCAAAAAATAAACAACTAAACATACAGCACTGAGATTATTAATAATTGCCGTTGTAATACCCGCACCAACGCCGCCCATTTCCGGTAAACCAAATTTCCCGTAAATAAGCATGTAATTTAACGGTATATTCAGTAATAAGGCACCAGAAGATAGGTACATAGCAACTTTCGTGTCTTCTAAGCCTTGCAGAAATGAACGAAAAACATTAAATATCATCACCCCGGGAACACTAAATGCCATAGCAATAACATAGCCCCGTGTAATATCTAAGATATTATCATCTAAGCCTATAAATGAAAAAAGTTTGCTAATTAACATTAACAATAAAATTATTGGTATCGAAAGTATCATCGATAGAAACAAATAATTCCTAAGGCTCTCTTTGACCCCTTCTTCATTACCTTGCGCTTTGTGCTTTGCGACATCTGCCGCAAGCATGATAATAGTCCCGTATCCCAACACAAATATAGGGAACCAAATACTACTTCCTAACGTTACTGCCGCTAAATCAGCAGTAGCATAGTGACCAGACATCACTATATCAACAACCCCCATTGCGGTACGTGCTATCTGCGCAATAATGATGGGAAAAGAAAGTAAGAACAGTTGTCTTAATTCCTGCCAGTTTGAAAATTTAGCCATAAAAATACCGTTAATTTATTGATTAGCTCCAATGTTGATCATACTAACAATAAATTATCACTAAAATCATGCGGAAAAATTTTTAAAAATTTAAAATTATGGGCATATCCTCTATTTTTGTTCAGGAAATAGAAAGAAATAAATCAGGCAACCTAACGAAAACGAACTACTTCACAAGAAATTCTGTGATCTTTCTAGAAGATTAGATATTTATTTAAGTCTTTTGTTCTCATTTTCCATTTTAATAGTTAATGTTACTCGACTTAAGTAGCTTCTGCTTTTTGTGATAATGTCCACATAATTAAAAAATAGCGACACCCGATATATCACTGAATTAGTAACATTTTTAAATTATTTATTTGATTAATAAAGAATTAGCGGAAATATAATGTCTAATAATAAAATCTTTATTGTTTTAGCGATACTGGCGACGGGGCTTTACACAATTTCAACCGATAAAACGACTTCTCAACCTGTCAAAACGACTGTACAAATTCATCCTCATCTTAGTCAAATTTGTCAGGCAACCGCATCTATCCTATTTTGTCAAAATAACGATGATGTGACGTATATGCACTACATTCGACCCAGTGATAATTCCCTATGGAAAATTAAATGTCGTTTAAAGGGCGATCGTGTCGAATGGGCTTCCAATAACGTCGATAACATTGGTCGTTGGAGAATTGATGAAAATGACGAAAAAATCACATTTTCTATCACCGGAAATTCCCTTAAGCTGATAGATACCTACTCCGACGGTTCATCAATCAAACAAATGTACACGTTAAATTCCTTGTGAACGGCAGTAAGTGGAGCTGTAGTTTTGATAAAAGCCGCTTACATCTATTCATCAAAGATACATGTAATCTTACCGATATAGAGAAGAGACCGAAAATGAAACCAGAAACTCTTGCGATCCACGGCGGATATTCTCCCGATCCAACCACCAAAGCCGTTGCTGTCCCTATTTATCAAACAACATCCTATGCATTTGATAGTACCCAACACGGTGCCGATCTGTTTAATTTAAAGGTCGAGGGAAATATCTATTCCCGCATTATGAACCCGACTAATGATGTACTGGAAAAGCGGGTTGCTTTACTTGAAGGCGGAATAGCCGCATTGTCGGTCGCATCCGGTATGGCTGCTATCACCTGCGCTATTCAATCCATTGCCGGAGCCGGGGATAACATTATATCTGTTGCCAAGTTATATGGCGGCACCCATAACCTGCTGACTCACACATTGCCCCGGTTCGGTATTGAAACACGCTTTGCTGACCATGATGATATTGCAGCATTGGAATCACTGATTGATGACCGGACCAAAGCGGTATTCTGTGAATCCATTGGTAACCCAGCGGGTAATATTGTTGATCTGAAAAAGTTCGCAGAAATGGCTCACCGTCATGGCGTTCCTTTAATCGTTGACAATACCGTCGCCACGCCTGCGCTTTGCCGGCCCTTTGAGCACGGCGCCGATATTATTATTCACTCTCTGACCAAATACATGGGAGGACACGGTTCTACTATTGGCGGCATCATTGTTGATTCCGGTAACTTCCCTTGGGAAAAACATAAGCAAAGATTCGCCATTCTGAATAACCCGGATCCCTCTTATCACAACGTCATCTATACCGAACAGTTCGGTAAAGCCGCGTTTATCGGGCATTGCCGTGTCGTACCGTTACGTAACATGGGTGCCGCGCTATCGCCTTTTAATGCTTTCCTTATTTTGCAAGGGTTGGAAACGCTGGCATTAAGAATGGAGCGTCACACTGAAAATGCCCTGAAAGTGGCCCATTACCTGCAAAATCATCCTCAAGTTAGTTGGGTGAAATATGCAGGATTGCCAGACCACCCAGAACATGAACTGGCACAGCAGTATATGAATGGGAAACCATCAGCCCTTCTCTCCTTTGGTATTAAAGGCGGGCAGGAATCCGGCGCCCGCTTTATTGACGCGTTAAAACTGATTGTGCGCCTGGTTAATATTGGTGATACAAAATCACTCGCCTGCCATCCAGCTTCAACCACTCATAGCCAATTAAATGACGAGGAGTTAATTAAAGCAGGTGTACCACACGATATGATCCGCCTGTCAATCGGCATTGAACATATTGATGATATTATTACCGATCTTGCCCAAGCTCTGGATGCATCGAAATAATTTAGAACTGCCATACACCCCGTTCTGGTGAACGGGGTTCTATTTATCTGCTATAACCGCTTCTTTTACTGTCTCTATTTTAATTATTTTCCCTTAATCAACGTCGCTGACTTTTATTTCCTTATTTTTACCTACTAAAACAACAAGCAGGGGATAACAAATTAAATCGGTCACCCTGTCGCCAATATTCGATAAAGTGGCCTCCCCCTATCCCTACGAAAACGTGTAATAACGTCCAAATGGCGACTATTCACGTCAAAAAATACAAGGAAAACAGATGAAAGTTCAGCTAGCCTATACTTTGTTATTAAGCTCATTGTTCTGTGGGTATGCTTCGGCAAAAATCCCAAGTGAATTCAGCTCCACGCCATCATTTGAGGATAATTTTAATGGCACAACACTCAATAGCCAAAAATGGGATTACCGTGGTTTAGGTGTCAGAAATAATTGTATTAATACTCAATCAGCCGTTATTGTACGGAATGGATATTTAACCATAAAAACCTATTCTGATAGTTATTCCGGCAAGCTACAAAATTATTGCGGCATGATTTCAACACAAAAAAGTTTCCTACAGACATATGGCTATTGGGAAGCTGCTGTCAGATTTAATCGCGCCGAAGGTAATCAGGTCGCATTCTGGGTACAGTCACCAACCATGGGTAAGGATCTAACCAATCCAGAAAAATCAGGCGTCGAAATTGATGTATTTGAACACTTAGCTGAGGCTAAACAAGATCAATATGATCATGCGATTCACTGGAATGGTTATGGCAACGCTCATAAACAATGGTCAAAGAAATTGTCTATGAGTAAACTTGCTGATGGTAAATTCCATAAATTTGCGGTGGCATGGACACCAAATGGCTACACATTTTATGTTGATGATGTTCCTCAATATTTGTCTGGTCTGGAACAAGTCCCTATTTCAATCGCAAACCAATACATTATTTTAAGCTCTGAAGTACCGCGCAGTTATCCAGCTCAGGGTTACGGCCCGATAAATAAAACAACCGCCACATTCGACGTTGATTATGTGAAAGTTTATCCGTATGTCGGTAATCAGAAATAATAATCCACACTGTATTATTCGCTGCAATAAATTAGGACCGTAGGAAAAATAAATACGGTTAGCCAGTGATAATCATTCTCCTTGAATATTAAACAAGTAAGAAAAATATTGGCGTCCAATCACTGGACGCCATTTTATCATTAGAATGTTACATTAACTTTAGCCCATATTGTTCGGCCGGGTTCATTTACTGAGGTGTTTGCTGAATAACCAAAGGTACTATTACCTGCAAGGTTGAGGTGTTCGCTGTATTCTTTATTCAGAATGTTGTCGATACCTGTGCTAACTTTGACATTTTTGTTGATCTTATAGGCGACGTTTGCAGAAAGCACGCCGAAACCCGGGCTGTCTTTAAAATCTTTGCCGACAACATTTCCCTGATCTATAGCAATCCGATGCTGGCTGCTAACCAATCGCCACAAACCGGTACTGCTCCAGTCACCACGTTCATAAGTCAATCCGAAACGGGCTTCCAGAGGTGGGATCTGAGGCAGTGGCTTGTTATCTGTGGTATTTTCACCCCATGAATAAGCCAGGCTGGCATCCGTTTTCCAATGATCTGTCAGTTGATAGCCAAAGCCCATCTCTCCGCCCATAACATTGGCATTAACATTATCAGCCTGGCTGAGGCGAGCATTGGTTGGGCTATATCTAAACAAAATAAAATCATTCACCCGCCCTACATAGGCTGACACCCAGCTATTAAAGCGTTCTCCCGTATATTGCGCCCCAATATCAAGCTGGGTAGTTTTTTCACTTTTCACGCCATCAAAAGCGCTGGCACTGCCTGCCGGACCGAGTTTAGGCGAGAATAGCTCCCAGTAGTCCGGGAAGCGCTCGGTATAACCAATACCGGCATAAAACATCAGCGGAACATCAGTGAGAGTATGCTCTAAACGCATAAAACCACTTGGCAAAGTATCATTTCGTTCTTTCTCGCTATTGCCGGCAAATTTTTTCACCAGACTGCGATCAAGACGGGCACCGGTTATCAACTCGCTCTGCTCTGTGGCATACCAGGTCAACTCACCAAACAAGCCATAATTACGGAATTGGGCATCCTTTTGCCACACGCTGCCTGATTTATTACGATGGGTATTAGTTTGAGTATCCGCACCACTTTCCAGCTTGAAATCTTGCCATAGCCAGGTGCCCATCGCCCGTCCTCCCACAATCCGACGATCCAGTTGCATGGACATACCACTGTTCATATTCATATGCATACCACACATATGCTTGCAGGTCGCGGAAGGCATACCCATCTTCCCCATCGATCCCATAGACATAGGGCTGTTCGGAGAACGCAAGGTTATATTGTCCATGATATGGTTGGTATAGTTGTAATAAACTTGGGCTTCAACCTTATCAAGAACCTCACTGATGTTAGATTTCTCAAAACGCACGCCGAGGCTTTCACGTTTAAATTGTGAACCATCCATATTACGCCCCGCATAGCGGGCCTCTCCATCACCTTTCCCGGCGGTCAATTCGAGCAGTGTATCTTTATCCGGCGTCCACCCCAGCGCCAGATCGCTATTCCACTTATCCCAGCGTGAAGGGACACGATACCCACTACCATCTTTATAATCATGTGAACGGGAGGTATTCCCCATTAAACGTAAATATCCCAATTCATTGCCGACACTGGCATCAACATTGCCATCCCAACGACCATTTGAACCGGTCAACCCACTGGCATTGACCTTCACCCCCGGCTCATTAAATTTAGGGTGTTCACGCTCAAACCTAATGGTCCCAGCGGAAGCACCTGGGCCCCACAATACGGTTTGAGGCCCTTTAATCAGTGTCAGCAAATCATAACTTTCCGGTGAAATATAAGATGAAGGCGCATCCATCCTGCCAGGACAGGCCCCTTGCATTTCTGCGCCATCAGTCAGGATCTTAAGCCTTGAACCAAACATTCCCCGAAATACTGGATCACCATTGGTGCCCCCATTACGGATTTGTGAAAAACCGGGTATGGTTTTCAGATAGTCAGAGCCATCACTTGCCGGAACTGGCTGACGAGGCGTTTTTGGTGACGTGACAATTGATAAAGGCGAATACAAAGGCGCAGTGACGGTAATCACATCGCCGTCATTGGTTTTTGGGTCATTCGCATGATCATGCGAATCTGGTGAGATTTCAACCGCATATCCATTAAAAGCAGCCAGCAAAAAAAGCGGCATTGCCGAGCTAATACAACGGGCCAGCGTATTTTTTTTATAAGCAACATTTTTTTCAAACATCATCTTTCCTTAATGTGCATCCGCGCTCCGAAGCGATATTGCTATCAAAAGCGGAATACGTTATAGAATCCAACCAAACAGTTTTTGGTATAAGCAAACTTTTCCTGGCTAAAAAGTTAGCAGGACAAAGCGTTTTATTATGTTTAAACCGATGAGATTAGATCTGTTCAGGCGGAGCGCGAGGCAGCGAATCCGAAAAGATGAAATGCGCAAGGAAGAGAGTTACAGGTTGAACCGGTGGTGGCCGTGAAGTCAGCGAAGTTGACCAGAATAACGGTGTATTCGCCAAATCTAGCATAGGTACATGGATAAGAAAGACGCAGTATCCACAGGCAATATCATCCAGCATCGACATGCCACCACCCGCATGCATACCCATCTGCATACCATCATGATGGTTAGTGCCCTGTGATGCAGAAGCAATGTCAGAATGAGACTCACCAATGCGCGCATGTTCCAGTGACCGGGAGATCACGGGTGCAATGAACAACATCAATATCGCTAATATACCAAGCCAGGCTGACAAGCGGCTCCGCGATGTGTAAATCTGGATCAGTGACAAACCAAGCCTATTCTGTAGAGAACACATTCAGGGAGGGGATTGTACGTATTTAACAGTCAAATGTTAAAACACTTTATGCAGGAATGTCGCTTTGACGACAAAATTTGATGTTTTTCTAAAATTAGCAGGATTTTTTTCATGAATTCGACGCAAAATCCCACCGTTCACAATAACGACATTCTTAGCAAGATAAATACAGCGATAAAGGCAACGATACCTATCGCGAAACTAATTGCTCATCCCTCACTATTTGGGAAATCACTGTAAAAGATTAGCCACATAACCCCTAAATCAATGGCAACAATGCCTACAATCTAAGTGAATTCCAAATGAACACCGAGCAAAAACCATTGCCCCACGTGTAATAAAGTAGATCTGACTCAGCATATCTACATAATATCGTTTCCACATTGACGCTTACCATATAACTCATAGACCTTCGTATTACAGCCGCATTTTTTTATCCTCCACAAAAACACTCACTAGAAGAAATTTTTTGATTGTTCAATTAAGAATAGTCTCAAAAATAAACTAATTGATATTTTTTTGTGATTTATGTAACATTTTTCGTCATGAACAGATATTCACCAAAAAAACAAAAAATGACCGTTAGATTTTTCATACTGATTTATTTAACTTCAATAGTTTGATTTTAGAAGGATAAAAGTACAAAAAATTTATCTTTAGTAACTTCTGTTGACAGTAGATTACTGTACTACATCAACGCTGATAAACAGCGTTTTGTTATAGCGACATTGGTAAGGAGATGCCCATAAAAACACATCAGAAGACCAGCACAAGAGCTGTTCGAATAAACCAACACTAATTTTATGCAACATACTAGCAAAGCACGGTTGCATAGCAGGTTAAATAACCAATCGCCGACTGAATTTAACTCGAAGAATGCTGGTTATCAGCCATTGCATCTTTTTTAGGAGAATATTCGTGGGAGGCTTTGCTAAGAACTTTTCTTATTCTGTTACTTAAACTTACAACTCTGGAGAAAATTGTGATTTTGTGTACCAAAAAAGCCCCCAAAATTCGGGGCATCATTAAGCAATTAAATATCAATAACTATGCACTTAAAATGTCGGCTCTGGTAAATAATCGCGGATCTACATTAAATGACGCTTTAGTTTGCACTTTGTATTATTGCGGATTGCTATTTCGCCCTTTCCGTGTGATTTATCGAAATGTTTTATTGGTCACCTTAAGCTTAGCTACTCTCTGCGGATTATTATTAACCCCGCCATCATTAGCACAAACAGAGATACCTTTAACAACATCAGATATTCGAACTTCTATCGGTCCAGTAGTAAAGGGGGGAGTATACAACTATGCACCTTCCGTGATATTGGATGGGGTATATCGGATGTGGTGGTGTGGTTCCGATCGCACTCATCCCGGTGATCATATTTTTTATGCCGAATCTTCATCTCTTGATGGCCCTTTCCGCGCCCGTAGGGGTAAAGATGCCTACCAGATTGTTTTTTCTCCTAACAAGGAAGCGAACGCATTCGATAAAGTCCATACCTGCGATCCCTCTGTCATACGAGTTAATGGTACATATTATATGTATTATGGTGGATGGAACAGTATTCGCACTGAAACCAGCGGCATAACAAAAATCGGCCTCGCAACAAGTCCTGACGGAATTAACTGGACACGAGCAAATAATGGTAATCCGATAATCTTACCCGCTAACAAGAAACTAGATGGAAATCCTTATGGAGCAGGGCAACCATCCGTGTCCTATCTCAATGGCATGTTTTACCTTATGTACACCGATACGACTGGAGCAAATTCCCTAGATAAAATTTACGGCGGCGGTGGACAATATGTCTTAAGATCTCCCGATCCAACCTTTCAAAGTGAAGTTGAAGAACTTGCCCCCAATGGATTCGTCACAAAAACGGAAGAGAATCACACCGAATACCGTCAAAACTACTGGGTAAGCGTCGATATGCAGTTCTCAGATGCACTCAATGCATGGATCGTGGCTCACAATGATGGTTCCAGGCTATCTTTAAGCTTTTATCCTCCAGACTTCTCTACGAAAATCTACAACGATGTCCAATTAAGTACCTCTACTGTAGAAGGCCCCGGTATTGTATCAAGACCTGATAAACACTCAGTTGTCTCAAGTACCGGGCAGTGCAGTATACTACCAATCGATGTTATCAATGCGACTGCGCGTAATTTCCCTCGTATGTCGCCTACAAACTTGGCACATATTGGTATCGACATCAGTGCTGGAATGAGCTGTGAAAGTATGCTTCCCAGTCAGGTCGCGAACATCTACGAAGGTTATGGAATTAAAGCAGCCGGTTTACCTTTAACATTTGTTGTATCTGGAACGCGTTTTCAAGCTGAGTCAATTCGGCCAATTCAGTTCTTAACTAAGAACTTCGTTGAAGTTACACCTGAGATTTTCCATATCATTCCATATGGCGCTTCATTAAAAGTCGGCGCTCCTGTTATTGGTGCAACTGAACAACCAGCCGCGTTTCTTCTTGATTCCGCTAAATGGCCAGTAAATGGAGTAAAGATAATCAGAGATAATAAATCATCTATTAAGATGGTACCGTTAGCTGAATACGATTCCTATCCAACAAAATACTCACTTTACCTGGTGCAATAACCATTTCACTAACCGAGTTAAGCATATCAAGGACTTGATATGCTTAGTTTTGATGCTACATCATGGTCGTAGACACAACATTGGAGCGTTCACGACCATACGCTGACAATTTGATGTCGCCATTTCAATACGACTCTGGATCTCAATCACTAAAGCTAGCCGTCTACCCACTGACGAGGCAGGTATAATGTATTTTATTATATCTTTTCTTAGGTGCTATCCTAGATAAGTAATTTTATCCAAATGAGAATAAAGTCGGATTGTAACGATCAAGTAATTCAGGACGCTAATTTAAACACGTTGCCATAATCGTCGTTCGTATTGATCCGACATAAGTTATCCAACCAGAAATAATGTCTTCTCCTGTCATAAAAACATCAAAGATGGCAATGGAATCCCGTTACTTTGTCTCCACTTCCAAAACCACCTCCCAAATCGGAAAATAGAGTGGGCCACAACAACTTCCTTATTCCAAGAAATCAACAAGGAAAAAATAAAAGCGTCCCAGTATCATGGAAAACTATTCACCGAAAAACAGCTTCCCAAATAACCTCCAGCGAAGCAGGGTTTTCAATTAGAGAAATATCACCCGGCTCACGCCCTTCACATATTGCCTGCATAGTTCGGCGCAACATTTTTCCTGAACGGGTCTTGGGAAGCTGGGATACGAAATACACCCGTGCCGAACGGCCCACACTGCCAATTTGTTTGTTCACCAAGCCCATCAAGGCCTTTTCCAGAGAGGAAAAATGTTCAGCATTCTGGATTTCCCTTCCATCCTTGAGAACAGCAAAGGCAACTACGGCTTGCCCCTTGATGGCATCCTTGATGCCAATAACGGCTACTTCGGCAACGTCTTCATGACCAGCAATACACTCTTCTATCTCCCGCGTTCCCAATCGGTGTCCCGCAACATTAATCACATCATCCGAACGTCCCAAAATAAAATAATAGCCATCACTGTCACGGATACCCCAATCGAATGTGGAATAAACAGGCTGGTCAAAATGACGCCAATAGGTATTGATGAAACGTGTATCATCACCATAGATAGTTTGAATGCAACCTGGGGGTAAAGGCCCTTCAACAACGAGCAAACCTTTTTCGTTATCGCCACACTCCTCGCCAGTCAGTTCATTGATGAGCTTGACATGAAAGCCATACATCGGGAAGCCAGTACTACCAAATCGGCTCTGCCTGTCATCCAGAGCGCGGGCGATGGCCATAATCGGCCAGCCTGTCTCCGTCTGCCAGTAGTTATCAATAACAGGGGTGTTAATAGCCTCAGCAATCCAGCGGGCTGTATGCTCATCAAGCGGTTCTCCCGCCAAGTACAACGATTTAAGTGATGAAATATCGTATTGTGCAATAGATTCAACCGGATATTTTTTCAGTACACGCATCGCCGTAGGCGCTGAAAACATGCGTGTTACCTGATATTTCTCCACTATCTGCCACCAAATTCCAGCATCCGGCCGTATCGGCAGCCCTTCATACATAATCGTCGCCATTCCCGCGATCAAAGGCGCATAGGCAATATACGAATGCCCCACGACCCAACCAATATCTGACGTACAAAAAAACACTTCACCCGCTTTACCACCAAAAATGATATCCATAGATGTTGCCAGTGCGACAGCATAACCTCCGACATCACGCTGAACACCTTTTGGGGTGCCCGTCGTGCCGGAGGTATAAAGTACGCAGGAGGTTTCATTTGATTCAAGCCAGGTCACGGGAACGTCAGAATCAAGGTATTCTTGCCGCAATGTTGCGAAATCAACATCTCTTTCCGGCAGCCAAACCATGTCAGCCATCCTGCGATTTACCATCAACACATGGCGGGGTTTGTGGTTCGCCAGTTCGATAGCTTCATCCAGCAACGATTTGTAAGGAATGACTTTTCCACCACGAGATCCCGCATCCGCAGACACCACCAGCACAGGCTCGGCATTATCCAACCGTGTAGCAAGGCTCTGGGCAGCAAAACCACCAAAAACAACCGAGTGAACGGCGCCGATACGGGCACAAGCGAGCAAAACAAACAGCGCTTCGGCAATCATCGGCATATATACCAAAACCCTGTCGCCTTTTTTAACGCCCAGAGAAAGCATCATAGCCGCCGTTCTGTTCACTTCCCGATGTAATTCCCTGAAAGTGAATACTTTTTCACTATTCGTTTCTGTTGAAATCATGATGAGCGCTTTGGCGTCAGGCTGGCTTTCCAGCCAGCGATCCAGTGCGTTGTAACATAGGTTGGTTTTTCCCCCGCAAAACCAGCGGGCAAAGGGAGGATTGTTGTGATCCAGAACCTGTTCAAAAGGTTGTTGCCAGAAAATGCGTTTAGCCTGATCAGCCCAGAAAGAGTGGGGATCATCAATGGATTGCTGGTAAAAAGTTTTGAATAACATAATCTCTCCTGGTACTGCGTAAAATGATAGAGCAGTACTCAAGGAGAGCAACCGCCGACGGCATTTCAGATTAGATAACGTACAAATCAAGATATTCGTTTACCGGCATGTTTTCCAGTAACTGACGGTCAAGGGAAACAGACAGAATTTTCCTCTGTTGTGTTTCAGGAAACTGACGTGCCAGATTGGTTCTGAATTTTTTCAGCAATAATGGAATGCCTTCTCGGCGACGATGAGCATGGCCGATAGGGAACTCGACTTTAACTTCATCAAGCTGGCTGCCATCTGCAAATGTAACGGTTAATGCGTTAGCAATAGAGCGTTTTCCCGGATCGTGGTAATCACAGGTAAAATCAACATCTTCAACACACACCATTTTTTCCCGCAGTGCATCAATACGGGGATCTGCCGCAACACTATCTTCATAATCCGCAGCGGTGAGACGGCCAAAGATCAAAGGAACCGCAACCATATACTGAATACAATGATCTCTGTCCGCCGGGTTGTTTAACGGACCTTGCTTATCGATAATCCGAATACAGGCCTCATGGGTACGAATAGTGATTTTTGTGATGTCATTGATAGCCTTGCCGGTGTCTTTCAGTTGCTGATGCAGACTCATTGCCGCTTCCACCGCAGTTTGTGCATGAAATTCTGCCGGGAAAGCTATCTTAAACAATACGTTTTCCATCACATAAGCACCATAGGCACGCTGGAATTTGAAAGGCTGTCCATTGAACAAGACATCATAAAATCCCCAGGTTTTTGCAGTTAATACCGAGGGATACCCCATCTCACCCTTTTGTGCCATGAAAGCCAGACGAACAGCACGGGATGTCGCATCACCCGCCGCCCAGGATTTACGTGAACCGGTATTAGGAGCATGACGGTAAGTTCTCAGCGACTGCCCATCAACCCAGGCGAGCGATACCGCACTCAGGATCTCTTCCCGGTTCAACCCCAACATTTCAGCAACAACGGCGGTCGAAGCCACTTTTACCAGAACGACGTGATCCAACCCGACTTTATTGAACGCATTCTCCAGTGCAAGACATCCCTGAATTTCATGTGCTTTGATCATGCCCATTAAAACGGCTTTGATGGTGAGCGGCTTTTTGCCACAAGCAACGGCATTTCTTGATAGCCAGTCAGCCACCGCCAGTATGCCACCAAGGTTATCGGACGGATGTCCCCATTCAGCCGCCAGCCATGTGTCATTAAAATCCAGCCACCGGATTATCGTACCAATGTTAAACGCCGCCTGTACGGGATCGAGCTGGAATTGTGTTCCCGGCACACGCACACCATTAGGCACAACCGTACCCGGCACAATAGGCCCCAGCAGTTTCTTGCAGGCCGGGTATTCCAACGCCTCTAGCCCACAGCCTAACGTATCCAGAAAACAGTAATAGGCCGTTTCATGGGCAATGGATGATGTGATCGGGTATTCCATAACATAATCCACGATATCCACAATCACCTGATCATATTCAGGACGGTTGTTTACAACAGAGGTAGACATAATAATTCCTTGTTAAAAAAACATGAATACAGGAAACACCACACCAAAAATAACGTTATCCACGCTCACCAATTGGCGTAAATACCCGATTTTCCGGCCCGGTATAATTGGCCGAAGGGCGGATAATTTTGTTATCAATACGTTGTTCAATGATGTGAGCAGCCCATCCCGATGTGCGGGCAATCACAAACAACGGTGTAAACATCGCCGTCGGTACACCCATCATGTGATAGGAAACCGCAGAGAACCAATCAAGGTTCGGGAACATCTTTTTGTTAGCCCACATCACAGATTCCAGCCGATCCGCGATATCAAACATTTTGGTTGTTCCTGCCTCTTTGGAAAGTTGCAGAGCCACATTTTTAATCACTTTGTGACGGGGATCTGAAATGGTGTAAACCGGATGACCAAAGCCGATAATGACCTCTTTTCTTGCCAGACGCGCCAGGATATCTGCCTCTGCTTCGTCAGGATTTTCATAGCGCTGTTGAATTTCAAAAGAGACTTCGTTTGCTCCACCGTGTTTTGGCCCTCTCAGTGCACCAATCGCCCCGATGATGGCGGAATAGATATCCGTGCCGGTTCCTGCGATAACCCGGCTGGTAAATGTCGAGGCGTTAAACTCATGTTCGGCATAAAGGATCAGGGATATATGCATAGTTTCTTCCCATGATTCACTGGGTTTTTTACCATGCAGGAGGTGAAGAAAATGCCCGCCTATCGACTCATCATCGGTTTCTACCTCAATACGGCGTCCGTTGTGACTATAGTGATACCAGTAGAGCAACATGGAGCTAAGAGAGGCCAGTAATTTGTCAGCAATATCACGCGCACCTGCAAGATTGTGATCGTCTTTTTCAGGCAATGTGCAGCCAAGAACGGAGACACCTGTACGCATGACATCCATGGGATGAGCGGCAGCAGGTAATGTTTCCAATGCTGCCTTGACGCTACCCGGCAAACCTCGCAGTGCTTTTAGTTTCGTTTTATAGGCGGCCAGTTCAGCGCGGGAAGGTAATTTTTCGTGGATCAACAGGTGCGCAACTTCTTCAAATTCACACTGGGTTGCAAGATCAAGAATATCGTAGCCACGGTAATGCAGATCGTTGCCGGTTTTCCCAACTGTACAGAGTGCTGTGTTACCCGCACTGACTCCCGAAAGGGCAACAGATTTTTTAGGCTTGAAAGTAGTTGACTCAGTAATTGTGTTCTGTTCGCTCATTGGTCTCACCTCGACTGTTTTTTATGCCACATAAAGTGATGAAGCTGTCCGTCATTGAGATTTTTTCTGGGAGAAAAGCGCATCCAGTTTTTGTTCAAAATCGTAGTAGTTGATGCTTTCGTATAACTCGTTGCGAGTCTGCATCATGCTGATCACATTCTTCTGTGTCCCTTCGCGGCGGAGTGTGGTGTAAACCTGCTCGGCGGCCTTATTCATTGCCCGGAAAGCAGAAAGCGGGTAAAGCGCAATGGATACATCCACATTTTTTAACTCTTCGGTAGTGAACAGTGGCGTCGCACCAAATTCAGTGATGTTGGCGAGTATTGGAACCCCGGTTGTTGACGCAAATGTTTTATACATATGCAATTCCGTGATCGCCTCAGGAAACAGCATGTCTGCCCCAGCTTCGATATAGGCTTTAGCCCTGTCAAGAGCCGCTGCCAAGCCTTCAACAGCCAAAGCATCAGTACGTGCCATAATGACGAAATGCTTATCAATACGGGCATCGACTGCGGCCTTAATGCGATCAACCATTTCCTCTTTGGACACAATCTCTTTATTCGGGCGATGACCGCAACGCTTCGCACCGACCTGATCCTCAATATGCAACCCCGCAGCGCCAGCTTTAATCATTGAGCGCACGGTGCGAGCCACATTAAAGGCAGAAGAACCAAAACCAATATCAGCATCCACGAGCAATGGCAAATCACAGACGTCCGTGATACGGCGGATATCTGTCAGCACATCGTCCAGCGTTGAAATTCCCAGATCAGGCATACCTAATGAACCCGCCGATACACCGCCACCAGAAAGATAAATAGCTTTATAGCCCGCCCGTTTCGCCAGCAATGCATGGTTGGCATTGATGGTGCCAACTATCTGTAATGGAGATTCAACTTCTATAGCCTGACGAAATGCCAAACCAGCAGAGGAAAGCGGCATACATAACCTCATTGTTATTAGGATGAAATATATTTGTTATAAAGCAATGTGTGTGCCAACAAAGTAAACAATGGCTAATAAACTTAAAAATAAAGATGGAATGGAAATTAATATGTTGTTTTTAAAATAAAAAAATATCTAACGCATTGACTAATCTTGTAGGAAAGCATCATTGATACAAAAGCGTCCTTGTTTCATAATGGATTAATTTCGTTTCAAAAAACATAATTGAAACACTTTTGAAACATAGAATTGTTCTGGTGGGAAAAACAAAACAGCACACAATATTAGGAGAACGGAATGGCAGAAGCACCATCAACAGGGCGTGATAACAGCGACAAACCGATCATTTGGACGGTATCCATTTCCCGCCTTTTTGATCTATTCCGTGACATCACGCCGGAGTTCGATCATCAGGCGAATATCACGCCCATCCAACTTGGTTTTGAAAATGCGGTTCAGCATATTCGTAAACGGCTGACAATCGAACGTTGTGATGCAGTGATCTGTGCCGGCTCTAATGGCGCCTATCTGAAAAGCCGTTTGTCAGTGCCTGTTATCATTGCAGAGGCCAGCGGATTTGATTTTATGCAGGCACTGGCCCGTGCACGGCAAATCAGCTCCCGCATTGGCGTTATCGCCTATCAGAATACATTGCCTGCGCTGGAAGAATTTCAGCAACGGTTCAACTTACGTATTGAACAACGTAGCTACATCACGGAAGAAAATGCCCGAGCTCAGATTAATGCATTAAAAGCCATCGGCATTAAAGTCATTGTCGGTGCCGGGCTGATTACCGATCTTGCCTATGAAGCTGAACTTGTCGGTGTTTTTGTCTATTCTGCGGATTCTATTCGTCGGGCATTCCATGATGCATTGGATATCGCCAGAATGACCAAGTTTAGCCAGGCTTCAATTTCTGCCTATCCAATACAGGAGACCTTGCGCACCCGCCACACCCTCAATGATATCCGGGGAAGTTCAGCCGTGATTGAGCATGTGCGCAACACCATCATGTTATATGCCCGCTCGCCTGCCACGGTTCTGATACAAGGGGAAAGCGGTACAGGGAAGGAACTGGTGGCACAAACCATTCACCATGAATATGCCCTCCGGTATGGTCAGGTTGCAGGCAAACATCAGCGCCCGTTTGTTGCCGTTAACTGTGGTGCCATTGCTGAATCCCTGCTGGAAGCTGAATTATTTGGTTATGAGGAAGGGGCTTTCACCGGCTCACAGCGTGGAGGGCGAGCAGGTCTTTTTGAAGTTGCCCATCGGGGCACACTATTTCTGGATGAAATTGGTGAAATGCCACTGCCTCTTCAAACACGGTTATTGAGAGTGCTGGAAGAAAAATCTGTCGTCAGAGTGGGAGGACACCGCCCCATTGCCGTTGATGTTCGGATCATTTGCGCCACACATTGCGATTTGGATACCTGGGTTCAAGAAAGACGTTTTCGGACAGATCTGTTCTATCGCCTGAGTGTATTGCGGATCAATATTCCCGCTCTCCGAGAAAGGGGCAACGATATTGGTACATTGGCGCTGGAATATCTGCGACGGGCGTTTGCCGCATTGAATTTGCCGGTATCGCAGTCAAGAGTACAAGAGCTTTCTGCCTGTCAGGAGGCATTGCAATCCTATCATTGGCCCGGTAATGTCCGGGAATTGCGTAATCTCATGGAGCGAATCGCGTTATACCTCAGCGCCCATACTGAGCATACATTGACACCTGAATTAATATTGGCTCTTTCACCGGAGCGCCAACCTGTACTCAGGCTGATAGAAAAAAGTACAAGGCCCTCTCTGGCGCTGCAATCTTCATTTGTTACCCCACCTTCAGCTCATGAAACCCTGAAACGATTTTCCGGCAATCGCCATGCGGCTGCGGAACATCTGGGGATCAGCCGTACTACGTTGTGGCGACGATTGAAACAGGAAATGGCCGGGAATTAATGGTGATGTAAAACGAGAGTTCAACATTTTTATCAAAACGCTATTTATCATAATATTTGAATAAAATCACTTAATAATGGTCTTTTTTACTCAATAATAGCCATTAGTTTAGCTAGTGCATCTTCAACAACAATAGGATTTGCAGATTCTATAAATTTGCCATTACGACTTTCAAGATCAACCATTTTGACTTGATTCATTAAGATTACTCCTTTAGTTTTTGAACCAGTTCCCGATAGAGTTACAGTAAAACCGTTATATCGAGAGTAGTTTCCACCCTGTGTTATCGGGGCAACTAGAACCATACCAAGATTGTTAAATCCATGTTGTGATAAAATCAACGCGGGTGAATCGCAGTAATATCAAGTAACTGATTATCAGTTGAAATCCAATACGATTGTTTTTCCCAAATCATTGGTTTCTGCATATTTTACTCCTCTAGAAAAATAGAACGTTAACTTGCTTACGTTTGTTTCACAATTTCTTCTGGCAGGAAAAGAACTAAATTAATCCTACCCCAACTACAGAAATCACTAAACAAATCAGCTACAGCATGCCCAATTTATTTGTCGTGGCACTCAGAAAATTCTATTTTACAAAACTATCATATTCGTTATCATCAAATTGATTCGGGAAACATACAATTTTTTGGTGCTCCATCAGAGTATGAACAATTTAAATTTTGTGAATAACTACACATTTGGAATGATATTATGAAAAGATATTTAAGAGCATCCGTTTGTTTAACAGATACTGAACAAAAGGTTCTTTTTGTGTGTGAAAATGATGATGATTACTGGATTTTACCTGGTGGCGGAGTAGAAGATGGTGAGTCATGTATTGAAGCTGCATCCAGGGAGTTAAAAGAAGAGCTTGGGCTCGATATGAAAATAGAACAGCTTGAATTTCATCAAGTAATAGAAAATTTTTATGAAAATAACGGCATCCCTATTCATGAAATAAATTTCATATTTAAAACTAATGTTGAAAAAGACATTTCATTTTATTTAGAGCACGGAATAAGAAGAGCGTTAATTTGGGTGCCAATAACAGAACTTCATACATTGAAAATAATGCCAAATATAGTTATTAACGCAATATTGGGAAAAACAACGAACTACATTGCGTCTTTTAACTAACAATTGGTAAAGGAATACGAAATGATTTTATATTTCGGCCTGACATTTCTAATAAACAGAATTAAAAAAATCAAGCCTGTAATTTATATCGTCCTAAAGACAAGACCCTGTAAAAAATCACTACCATACTTTTCCCGAATCTTATCTAGTTGATTTTAAAAAATTTAAAACATCATAACCTCCTAATATAACTTCTATTATGATTCAATAGTAGAAAGTGCCGGATCTAAAGCAACATTTTCTACTTTATTGGGGTATGTGTTGACTTCAATATTATCCACCAAACCATTATCCATAGTGATAATTCTGTCGGCAGCATCAAAGTATTTATCGTCATGACTAATAACTATGATCGTTTTTCCATTGCGCTTCATCTCGGGCAGTAATTCACGATAGAAAAAATTTCTATAATGAGGATCTTGATCCGCCGCCCACTCATCAAACAGACAAATAGGAGCATCTTCCATATAAGAGATCACAAGAGCCAGGCGTTTACGTTGACCATGAGAAAGCTTAGTGGTCGACAATTTGCCATCTTTAACCGTTACTTTTTCTGCCAAATTCAATTTTTCCAGATATTGACGAGTCAGCTCATCATCTGCCGATTCACCTTTGCGATTAATCACAGTATCAAACAGATAAAAATCCGAGTGAATAACACTGTACATATTCAGATAATTCTCTAGATTATCTTTATTAATCTCTTTACCATCTATTAAAATATCACCTTCAGTTTTATTCAACAGGCCAATCAATAACTTAGCAAAAGTTGATTTACCACTGCCATTACCACCTTTAATAATGATAATTTCACCACGCTGAATATCCAGATTAATCGGACCAACCGTAAAACAACTCTCTTCACCAACATATTTAAAACTTATAGAATTCAGTGAAAGTTGAGACCATTCCTCTTGTTTTTCTGTGTTTGTTAAAATTGGCTCCATTGATAAATTTTCGGAAAACTGCAAACTATCAACCTTACGCAGAGAGATGAAAGCTTTTACTATGATCTCCTGTGAGGACAAAATGAAATCAACAGGCCCCAGTAAAAAAGTCATAATAAATATAAAGGTAAGAATATCGCTACTTTCCCCTATTCCCCACATAGCATGAGAAAATAAAATAGAACCAAGTACCAGAAATAATAATATTTGCCCCCAGTTTTCATTCAACCTCCAAAAAATTTCTGATTTAAGATCAGATTCATTAATCTTTCTTAATGCTGGCAGAACACCACGATTAAAAAACGAACGCTTACGCTTGTTATTGTTATTAAGCTCTTTAACTCCATCTACCAGACTTTTGAATTGTTTATGAAGATCATCATAATCATCGCGATATATCTTATCATAAGCTTCAGCTTTATTAATGAAGTAACGCGAAACCAAAATCCCAAATGGAAAAATTACCAGAATTACCATAAATAGCTCAATCGATCTAAATGCCAGAAAGCCTAAACATGCAACCACTGTAATTACATGATAAATAAACTGCGGCATGATAGAAATAGCCCAGGAAATATCATTAACATCAGATGTTAAACTGGCCTGAACTCTATGCCCTCCAATTCTATCCAAAATGGCATATGGCGTATTCAAAATACGCCTCACCAAAGTGTTGCGAACTTCAAAAATAATTTTGACGCTTAATTTTGTCATTAGGTAGTTGGCAAAAGAACTCACAATGAATAAACAAACTAATCCAGCTAAAAACTTAACTGCCCATAATACCAAGTCAGTATTAATCTGCACCAATGCATCATCAGTAATCAAGGAGATTAACCAAATACTAAAGAAAGCACTAAAAGCACCAATAATACTATTGAAAATAATTTTTAACCGATTGGATTTAACTAAATCAGAGATCATCAACATTAACCCTTAAATAATATTTTATTATCATTAACCCTTAACAACCATTACTTTGCCATAAAGTGATTCATCCTCTCAGATCAACAAATTGAAAGTCACATGATAAAGCTTTTCACCCCATTGCCATCACTTATAGGTCGGTAAATATTGACAGCTATATTATATAATGTCGAGTATTTCCTGATATATTAAGTTCGATTTTTTGAATAAACGTTCTTGTCGGAGCATTTCAATAATATAACTTCAACTAAAATTTCAATAGCAACCGGTTCTAATACTGAATAATGGCCCCATTCACCATGGCACAAATAATAGTTTGTGTAACATAATCCTGTAACGATATAATAATTTTATCTTTTTCTGCCCGTAACTGTATTAAGCTTTCTCTGTAAATAAATATACCCGTTATCTTTCAAGTTGCCTCTTTGTTGGCTGCACTCGCTCACCCCGGTCACATAGTTATCTATGCTCCCGGGGATTCGCTCCCTTGCCGTCGCGAGGCATCTTGAAATCTATAGGGTATATCATCTTGCTGTTTAATCTAGCCGATTAAAAAGACAAGTTGGTTTAAGTGATAGGACATGGTTGAAGACTATCGCCTTATCCAGTCTCTTAATCAGGAGATCTGACTAAGAGACTGCACTGCGAAAGTTTACGGCAGATTTTACTAACAGATAGATAGTCGATACACTAGGCTGTGTCCCTCAACTGTCTGCACAGTGAAAAACCATGCAGTTTTCTCGGTGATTGATAGCAAAAATGTAGATTAATGGTTCAAAAAATGAACGGAATTGACGTTTTCTCTTCACCTTCAGCCAGTCCAAATGAATTGCGGGACACAACCTAATAATACTGATTAACTATTTTTCTGAATATAATTTTACAGCAGATTTCAACGCCTTAATATCTGAAGAACAGAGATAGGGCTTTAAAGCATTAAATTTCTCTTCTGACCAATCATATATTTTTAATCCAAGCAGCTCATTTATGATGTGCGGTTCAAACCGGTATTTAACTAATTTCGCAGGCGATCCAGCCACAATACTGTATGGCGCAACATCTTTAGTGACGACGCTATTAGCAGCGATTATAGCGCCTTCACCAATGGTGACACCTGGCATAATCATTGAACGCATACCAAGCCACACACCATCATGAATATTCGTGTCGCCTTTACCTACATAGGCCTCTTCGATATATTCCATAAATGGATACAAACAGAACCAATCTGCTCTATGCGTATTATTTCCACCCATAAGAATGATGGTTTCAGCGGCTATGCAAACATAATCGCCAATATACAATTTATCAATTGGCCACTTAGACTCCCATTGAAGGCTGACCTTATCGCCATACAAATAGCGAACGACAGATTCTTCAAAACTACCACTCCAGCAATCACTATAGTAGCTATGGGTTCCTTTGATGATAATATTTTGATTGGTTACAACTTCATGTAAAAGTTGAGCTTTTGACCAATGTTTTTCTTTCATGGTAAACAGTCTCTATTGATTATTGATTTACCATAGAATGCTTTCTATGGTGATGTATCCGCATTCAAAACACATCACATCTAGCTGATTCGAGGCTGATTTAATCGTGGGATTCTTTTCATATTAGACAATATGTTAGTCATTAATTTAGAGCGATTATCATTCACAAATTCTTCTAATCTTGTTCACATCATATCAATAGGGAACCTCTAAAAACTCCCAATACAAAAAATAAGGTCAATTTTGCCCTCATTCGCCGTAAAATTGACCTTATTGTGTGTGGCTTTTTCTTGCTTTTTCAGCGGAAAATATAACTTAATGGCTTTTTCATCACATGCCGAGATTAAAAAGCATGAATACCTGATTTTCTAAAATAAACCAAACGGTGCAAATCATAGCAGGTGGCCTTCAGCGTCATCGCAAAATTGGCTCGCAGCTGGCCTATCGTTCGGATGAATTTTTCACCCATCTGAGAGAATGAGCCAAAGATATGTTCTACCCGTGCCCGGGGTTTCGCTATTTTCTTATTTCGTCCTTTCTGGCAGTCTGATAAGGGCTTGTTGCGTGACGCTTTTCTCTGAATATGGACCCGATAGCCCTGTTCCTTCAGCGCACGTTCACGCATCTGGCTGGCATACCCT
>NZ_JBHFKW010000034.1:0-52361 GCF_042879395.1 Photorhabdus sp. RM322S | reverse complement strand
ATTAACGAGTTTAGAGGTTAAAATGGTATTTTCATCAAAGCATCATAGTTGTTTAGAGGCAAAAATTAGAGAGTTAAATGAAATATCATCCAGGCTCAATTTACGATATCTTTCTGATGTTAGAAGCAAAAACGGTTTTTTTTTCGAAACGAATGAACTAATAAGAAAGGTTAATCACGAGGTAGGCTCAAATTGCTTGTCTGTTGATGGGGGTATTGAAATCATTCAAAGTGAAATAGATAATCTGAAGAAACAGGAATTTGACCTGCGAATAAACGATAGCCAGCAATATCTGATTGTTCAAAAAGAAAAAAAAGATGACAGAATCAATTTATTTTTGAAACAAGTTGGTTTTGTTAGTGGTGGCTCTCAAATTTTTGCCGGTATTGGGGTATGCGTGGCCTCCCTCGGTGCAGCTTGTGCGGGTTTTGGTGTTCCGCTATTGGTGCAAGGAGGAAATAATGTTTATGAGAATGGGTATTACCTGTTATTAAGAAAAGGGGTTTCAGGTCCGGCAAGAGATGTTTATCGTGATGTGGCTAAAACACTTGGTTATAGTGAAGCTGATGGTGATAGCGTTTACGGCTATGTAGATTTGAGTTTGTCTGGATACGGCATGATGAGATCTGTTGTGAGGCCTGGAACTTTTCGTTTATTTAGATATATTAAAACTGATTACATCAGGGGGTGGCAAGAGATGGGGAAAGTACCTCTGGTTGCTGAACTTTTCGGTGATGCTGTGACTGGTTTCGGTATTTATTCGATTTCTGATGGTGAAAAAAATGAATAATGATGTGACATTGTCATATTACAATATCTTTTTTGTTATTGTTTATTACGCAATATCTATTTTAGTATTTATTATACTTGTTAAGCTGAGAGGGTACGTAAAGGCCCATATTCAAGAAGTGTTTTTTATTCTTATTCTTTTGGTTGTTAATACTGTTCAATATGCTATTTTAGCAAATGGTGGTGTGCTGATATATATATTTCCACATTATTTTAGTATTTACGATTATGATTCAATTACTTATGGTGCTTTGTTTTTTTTAATTGCATATTCCTGTCTTGTGCCTGTGAGTAAATCTTATCGTGATGCATCTGATACAGAGGAAAAAGAAAAGAAGAACAAAGGTAATGGTGAAAAAAATGAATGATGATGTGACATTATCATATTATAATTTATTTTTTGTTGTTATTTATTATGCAATGTCTATTTTCATATTTATTATACTTGTTAAGCTGAGAGGGTATGTAAAGGTCCATATTCAAGAAGTACTATTTACTCTTGTTCTTTTATTTTTTAATACTGTTCAATATACCATTTTAGCAAATGGTGGTGTGCTGATATATATATTTCCACATTATTTTAGTATTTACGATTATGATTCAATTACTTATGGCGCTTTGTTTTTTTTAATTGCATATTCCTGTCTTGTGCCCGTGAGTAAATTTTATCGTGATAAAGAAAATAAAAAAGATTGAGACTTGCTTAATAGTTTATAAATTGCAGTCTATTTTAAAATTATAGAACCCCACCTCCCAAAGAAGTGGAGTTTTATTAGGTATTAATATACCGTATCTTCCCATATACTATAACCACTCGTCCCTGCGATAACATGGCTCCATGTTATGCTTTTATATATTAATGACAATGTTTCTTGAGGTTGCTGGTCATTATGTTCTAAAGAGTTAGGATGGAGGATACTGTATTCCAATATTTTAGCCCCGATGAGCTTTAATTTAAAATATAATTCCAGTCCTCCAATTGAACTTATCCGATAAAGATCAATAAAGCAATCCAATAATTCATTATTGGAAATTGCAACACCTAATAAAGGCGTTGATTTATCAACAGGATTTTTAATTATCACCGGTTGATGATTGACATTTTTCTTACGCAACATTGAGTGGCTTAAACTGTAAACCAAAATTTCATCCTGATGATTTGCCTGGTATTTATTACCAATTGAGTCAAGTGACGAGCAACCAGCGGAAATTAATCCCTGATCCTTCCCTTTTATTGTTAAATAAATTAAGTCAGCCACAATATGTTTACTCCTGTGTCATTTGTATGAATGGTATATGTAAGAAAGTAGTTTGATTTTTAGCTTCATCTCTTTTTCTAACTTCCATCATGCTATCAAAAGGTCAAACGTAGGTATGTCTGCCTGTTTGGAAAGCACTTTGAAGTATTCTGATTTAGTATCTTCTAATGAGGAGAATGTTGATCAAGACTCTTTCCATTCCTCAAAAATAGCGTAATCTGAGTAAAAGTCAACCATTTGAATTAATTTATAGGCAATGATTCATTAGCGATATCGGTATTGCTAATATGATATTCAGTAATGTTGGCTTTGGTACTTGGATATTCTGTTAGGCGTTATTGCTCATTGATTTTACTGATCGGCAAGAAAAACGCAGGAATAGAATCCCGGGGTGGAATATTCCACCCCGAGTTTTTCAGCAAATTGTAAACAGTATTATCTCTTATCGTTATATTGGCGTTATTTATTTTATTTCTGGCATCACACCAATAAAAGAGGTTTTCTTCCTTGGCTCAGATATCAGGGATGCAAGCTCTTCAACACATTTTAGATAATGAGGTGTTTTTTTATGTGCATTGGCAGCCTCTTCATCGACATACGCTTCATAAATATAAAAACGGGTAGGAATATTTTCATCCCGTAATACATCAAAGCGCAAATTACCTTCTTCCTGAATTGAACCCAGATGATTGAAGCGGAAAACTTCAAGAAACTTATCTAATTTGTCCTGTTTAACATTAATTTCAACCATAGTTACGTGCATCTCAATTCTCCTTACCCTTTTTCACTTAAAAACAGCTCATAAGCTTTACTGGCATTTTCATTCTGGTGTACGACCGCGTGAACGGCTTTCAACATAGCAACCGGTGCTTCGGATTGGAAAATATTGCGTCCCATATCGACACCCGCAGCGCCTTGATCAATTGCCTGATAACACATCTCCAGCGCCTCTTTTTCTGGCAGCTTTTTACCACCAGCGATCACAATAGGCACCGGGCATCCGCTGGCAATACGCTCAAAGCCAGTATCGACATAGTAAGTTTTGATAATTTGCGCGCCCATTTCGGCAGCAATGCGGGTCGCCAGAGAAAAATAACGTTGATCCCGAACCATATCCTTGCCAACGCCGGTGACTGCCATAGTTGGCATCCCGTAACGCATTCCCTGATCGACTAACTTGATAATATTTTTGATCGACTGATGCTCATGTTCAGAGCCGATATACACCTGAGCGGCTACCGCACAGACATTCAGGCGTAAAGCGTCTTCCATAGCGACAGCGACTGCTTCATTGGATAATTCCGTCAGAATCGAGTTGGCACCGGAAGCACGTAAAACCACCGGTTTATTGGTTGCGGGCGGAACCTGACTGCGAAGAATACCGCGGGTACACATCAATACATCAGTATGCGGAAACAACGGCGCAATATTGATATCAATGCGTTCAAGGCCGGTTGTTGGCCCCTGAAAGTAACCGTGGTCGAAAGCCAGCATAACCGTTCGATTGGTTTTGGGATTGAAAATACGTGATAGCCGTGATTGCATTCCCCAATCAAGTGCGCCGCAACCTTTCAGTTCAAATAAACTGTTCTTTTGCGGGACATCAAGACCAAAATCTTTACCATCTTTAATATCGTCTAAATCTGCCATTTTTCCTCTCCTAACTAGCTTACACTGGGCCAGCAACCCTTAATGGCGGAGATTGCCGGGCAGTAGAATTAGAAATCGTACTGATTGATATTGTCTTTGGTGAAAATCACCCGTTCAGGTAAAACAACAATACCGTTTCCTTTGGCTTCATAGCTGTAGCCCTGAATGCTGTTTGGTGCAACTGCGACGGTGCCAATATCAGGAATATCGAGTTTATCTCCGACATTTAAATCACCTTTCCTGAGTAATTCGTTGGCGACATGGATTGAAATCCTGCCTTGACTCACAACATCCCATAGCCCGAATTGTTTCACGGTGCCGCGTTCAAGATAGGGGCGCATGACATTGGGGGTACTGAAACCCACTATCGCAACATCTTGTCGTTTCAGATTTTCCGCCGCTTGTGCTGCCGCAGGTAGGGCGTTGGCATCCGGAGCAATAATTGCATCCAGATCACTCCAGGCGTTTAAAATCCCTTCCGCAGTTTGTAAGGATTTCGTGGCATCGTTATAACCAAACTGAGTGGTAACAATTTCCCAACCTGGGTGCTCTGCGGCAATTTTATCTTTGGCTTGTTTTACCCATTGGTTTTGGTCGGTGACTGTTGGGCTGGAGTAAAAAAACGCAACTTTGGCCTGCTCTTTTTTCACCTGATTAGCGGTCATATCAACCAGCATTCCGCCTAATTGATTTGGTGTTCCCTGATTGATATAGATAGAACGGCATTCCGGTGAAGTGTCTGAATCCCAGGTCAGGATTTTCACTCCCCGTTTCATTGCCCGTTTTAGTGCAGGGCACAAGCCTTCCGGTGAAACCGCAGACACCACAATAACGTCATAGCCCTGGTTGACGAAATTATTGATAAGCTGGACCTGTCCGGCAACACTGGGCTCTGTTGGTCCATCATAGGTCACACTGACACCCAGTGTTTTTCCGGCGGCTACGGCTCCCTGACCTCCACTGGTAAAAAAGCCGACACCGACCAGTTTAGGGATAAAAGCGATTCTTTCAGCCGCATGTACCCAAGAGGTGCAAGCCAGACTTAATACACTGATCAGTGCCAGTTTTTTCAGGATTGGTGCTTTCATTACTTTCTCCTATTGTTGGGTTTCCGCATGGCGTTACCTCTGTCGATCAGGAAGGTAATTTCTGATTTCGTCGGCGTTGCATCCAGCCACGGATTTGATGACGATGTAAACTGATTGAACGGCCTACTACCGCAATAATCAGCAGTGCGCCGGAAAGGGCGCTGGATATCTGGTTCGGTATACCGATCATCTGTAACCCCTGTTGCAAATAACCGATTAACAGCATAGCCAGCGCTGTACCGATAATTGAGCCAGAACCGCCGTAAATATTGGCCCCACCTAATACGACGGCGGTGATTGCCGGCATCAGAAATGACGAACCAAGATCAGAACGCGCCGATCCAAAATAGGAAACCAGCACAATAGCGGCGATAGCGGCGGCGATACCCGTCAGGGAATAGATAAGATACAGGGTTCGGGCAACCGGAATGGCGGCATAGTGGGCAGCTTTGTTGTTTTGACCAATCAGAAAAATGTTGCGTCCACTGTGAGTACGATGCATGAAAAGCCAGAAAACCACTACACAGATGATAAACATAGCTAATGGTACAGGCAGACCCAATAAAGTCAGATTGGCGAAGTCAGTGAATGCCTGTGGAAAGCCGCCAATCCCTTCATAACCTGTAGCGCCGAAAATACCGGAAAGCAGAAGCGCACTGCCACCAAACAGGTACAGAGTACCGAGCGTAATAACCAGGGGGTTAACGCCGGTATATAAAATCAGCGCTGCATTGATTATGCCACACATTGCACCGACCATCAGCGTCAGGGGAATGGCTGCGGCCATCGGGATATCCACCTGATTCATCATACCCAGTGATATTGCACACAGGCCAATGGTTGAACCGAATGAGATATCAATACCACCACTGACGATAACCATGGTCAGTGGCAGGGCAACAATGCCGATACAGATAAAATCACTGGTACTGAATAACAGTATATTGATATCCAACATGCGTGGGTTTGCTATCCCAAATAATAAAATTTCCATAACCAGTAATGTGGCTAAGACTAATTCCCAGCCATAACGTTGACCGATATTCATTATGTCACCTGGTCACTTTTGTCATTCTTGAGGAAACGGGCATATTTCTGCTGGCGAATATTCTTCTCAATCGCACAACGAAGGCGTCCGTCAAAAACCAGCACGGCCAGCAGAACAAATCCGGCAATAAAATCGTTCCACCAGGCGGGAAGTTTTAGCAGTACCAATCCGCTGTTTATCTGGGTCAGAAAAAATGCGCCTAAAATAGCGCCCATCACTGAACCTGTCCCGCCGAGCAAACTAATACCGCCCAGCACACAAGCCGCGATAGCTTTCATTTCCAGTCCGTTACCGGTTTGATTGGGGATAAAACCAATCTGGGAAGCAAAAACAATCCCGGCCAGAGCCGCCATAACACCGTTAACTGAAAAAGCGATAATCCGGATGCTGTTTGTACGGACACCAAGCTGGCGTGCGCCTTGCAGGTTGTCACCTGTTGCGTAAAAGCCACGGCCGAAAGCGGTTTTTGCCAGGATCCAGGCCATTGCCAGTACCAAAATCATTAACAACCAGCCGATGGGCGAGATATTCAGCCATAGCGGTGCGGAAAGACTTTTTAGTTCATCAGGCAGACCTTCAATCCATTTACCATCGGTGAGTAATAGCATGAATCCACGGTAAAGTCCCAGCGTGCCAAGGGTGGCAACAATGGCGGGAATTTTTAGCCAGGTGACCAACACGCCGTTAAACAACCCGGCACACATACCGAGCAGAAGAGTGAACAAACAGGAAACGGGCAAACTGAATCCCGCATTCAGTGACATCCCCATGATAACCGCGCATAAGCCGGTAATGGAGCCGACAGAAACATCAATATTTCGGGTTAGCATGACTAATGTTGCACCCATTGCAAGCAGGATAAGGATCTGCGCACTGCTGAAAATCAGGGTGACGGTTTGCAAACTAAAGTATTGCCGGTCGATAACGCCCAGTAAACCAAACAGGGCAAGAATGGCGATTAATGCGGTTATTTCGCGGTTATTCTGGATAAATTTCAACATGATGCTGCCTTATCTGTTTTTATGGTGGAGACAGCCTGCTGTGATTTATGTTCACCAAAGGCGATATGCATAATGGTATCGACATCTATTTGTTGTTTAGTCAACTCGCCATTGATTTCTCCCTGATGCATCACTAATACCCGATCTGCCATCTGAACCACCTCATCCAGATCGGATGAAATGAAAATAATCGCCACCTGTTGCTGGGCGATATTATGAATCAGTTGGTAAATATCGTTGCGTGCCGCGATATCCACGCCACGTGTAGGTTCATCAATAATAAGTACTGCGGGGTGAGCTTCGAGGCATTTAGCAATCAGAATCTTTTGCTGATTACCTCCGGACAGGGTTTTGACTGGCTGATTGATATGGCTGAATTTGATATTCAAAGCTTGACGATAGCGTTCAACGACGGTGGCGTCATAAGTAGGGTGTACCCAAAATGTACTGTTGTTATGGGTTAACGAGCAGATATTCCAGCTTAGGGATGAATCCGGAAATAACCCTGATGATTGTCGATCCTCTGGCAAATAGACTAACCCCTGTTTCAGACGCTGAACAGTTTTTAGCCTGGTAATTGGACACTGTTTTAATTTGATTTCGCCAGATAGCACAGGACGCAGGCCATAAAGTGTTTCGGCTAATTCTGTACGACCCGCACCGACAACACCGGCCAAACCCAAAATTTCGCCGGGTTTCACTGATAACGTGATATTGCGGAAACCTTCGCCATTCAGGTTAGTCACTGTCAATACAGGTAAATCAGATGAGGTCTTTTGCGGGTTATCGTTCAGCTCTGACCACCGCTTTTCTGTGTCGGTTAAGGGTTTATTTTTCGCTGCGGGTGTAATAGCCCGAATGATGTCATCCGTGGTGTAATCGCGGATTTTACCACTCAGCGCAATGCCACCGTCACGCATGACACTCACCTGATCCGCCAACTGACGAATTTCAGGGATTTTGTGAGAAATAAAAATAATGCCGACGCTTTGCTGCTGTAGTTCACGGAGCTGGGTAAATAAGCGTTCGGTTTCCGCCGGTGTCAGGGAGGCAGTAGGTTCATCGAGAATTAAAACGTTTGAATTACGTATCAGGCCACGCATAACTTCTACCAGTTGCTGATCGGCAACATTGAGGCTGCCTGCATTGGCATTGAGATCTAATTGACAGCCAAGTAATTCCAGCAAATGTTTCATTCTGGCTTTATCTGCCTGATGCTTGGGCAAACGAAACAGGATATTTTCCTGTACAGACAAATTAGGAAACAGCAATGGTTCCTGTGGTATCAGATAAATACCAAGTTGATGTGCTTTGGTGGGATTGAGATGGCTAACATTATTGCCGTCAATCTTGATAGATCCTTTATCCGGTTGTTCTATACCGGCAATGATCTTCATCAGTGTTGATTTGCCTGCACCATTACCCCCTAACAGAGCATGTATCTGCCCTGGAAGCAGAGTAAAATCAATATGTTTCAGTACCATTACGCCGGAAAACTGCTTACTGATGCCACTGACTTCTAATAGCGGTGGTACTGCGGTGTTGTTATGTAACATCGCGGCATCCTCTTAATGCAGGTGCTGAGGCAAAAAAATGAACATTTATGTAAATAAAAAACAATTGTTCAACATGGTAGCTGTTAAATTATGATATTGGCACTATTTAGATCACATTTTGTGAAAAAATTAGATCTTCGTAATATTATGTTCAAATTTTTACGGTAAGACTCTGGCGTGTTATACGTTTTAATGGTTATCTGTTGAGTGCGGATAAAAGAAAGTGGTTATGTCGATAAAATCAGCGAAAGAAAAATCAGTTAAAGAGAAAAATGTGTCGTCCGAAGACACCTATCCGGGTAATAGCATGAGTGAAGAAGAGCTGCTTGCGCGTATTGCATGGTTTTACTATCACGATGGCCTGACACAGGGGGACATCGGCGATCTGTTGGGTTTGAGCCGGTTAAAAGTTTCCCGATTACTGGAAAAAGGGCGGCAGTCAGGTGTGATTCGGGTACAAATTAACTCCCGTTATGAGGGGTGTCTGGAACTGGAAGATACCCTGCAAAAACATTTCTCTTTGAAACAGGTGCGCGTTTTACCTGCACTGGCTGATATGAATCTTAATGCCAGATTGGGGGTTGGGGCGGCCCATTTGCTGATGGTGTTGATTGAACCACAGCAATTACTGGCAGTCGGGTTTGGTGAAACCACCATGTGCACATTGCAGCATTTAAGTGGTTTTATCTCATCACAACAAATCAGGCTGGTCACGTTGTCCGGTGGTGTCGGTCCTTATATGACTGGCATCGGCCAGCTGGATGCCGCCTGTCCAATCAGTATTATCCCCACACCACTGCGTGCTTCGACTGCTCAGGTAGCCGAAACATTCCGTCAGGAGAGCAGCGTCCGTGATGTGCTGTTGGCAGCTTGCGCGGCTGATGTGGCTATCGTTGGTATCGGCGCAGTTAATCAGAAACAGCAGGCGACAATTATGCGTTCTGGCTATATCAGCGGTGGTGAACAACTGATGTTTGGCCGGAAAGGTGCGGTAGGCGATATCCTTGGTTATTTTATGCAAGCAGATGGTCAATTGGTGGAAGATATGCAAATTCATCAAGAGCTGATTGGTATCTCTATGCCGGAACTGAAAACGATTCCGACGGTTATTGGTGTTGCGGGAGGAGAAGACAAAGCGGAAGCCATTGTTGCTGCACTTAATGGTCAATATATCAATGCGCTGGTGACGGAAGAACAGACCGCCAGAGCGATGCTGAATTTGCTGCGCTGAACCCACATTCAATCTATCCGTGAATAAACAGAAAAAATTTGAGGTAAGGCTATAAGTTCAAAAAGTCATTAAATTGAGGATAGCATCATGAATCAACGCCGTAGTGTTAATCCATCGGGAAAATATCTGATGGCGCTTGATGCAGGAACAGGGAGCGTTCGTGCAGTAATATTTGATCTTGAAGGGAATCAGATAGCCGCAGGGCAGGCTGAATGGATACATCAGCCTGTACCTGATGTACCGGGCTCAATGGAGTTTGATTTAGTGAAGAACTGGCAACTGGCTTGCCAGTGTATCCGTCAGGCACTGAAAACGGCGGAATTGCCCGCCAGTGCTATCCAGGGGGTGGCGTCCTGCTCTATGCGGGAAGGGATTGTGCTTTATGACAGCAACGGTGAACCGATCTGGGCTTGTGCCAATGTGGATGCGCGTTCCAGCCGTGAAGTGAGCGAGTTAAAAGCGCTGTATAACAATACCTTTGAATATGATGTTTATCGGTGTTCAGGACAAACGTTAGCACTGGGGGCGATGCCTCGTCTGTTATGGCTTGCGCATCACCGTCCGGATATTTACCGTCAGGCGGCCGCCTTAACGATGATCAGTGATTGGCTGGCAAATATGCTCAGTGGTGAATTGGCCGTCGATCCCTCTAATGCCGGTACCACAGGAATGCTGGATTTGGTGAGCCGTGACTGGCGTCCCAACCTGCTTGAGATGGCCGGTTTGCGTTCTGATATTCTTTCTCCGGTAAAAGAGACAGGCACCCTGTTAGGTTACATCACTGAAAAAGCCGCTTCTCAATGCGGGCTTAATATTGGAACACCGGTCATTATGGGTGGAGGTGATGTACAGCTCGGTTGTCTTGGCTTAGGGGTTGTCAAGCCTGCCCAAACCGCGGTTCTCGGGGGTACGTTTTGGCAGCAGGTTGTCAATTTACCGGAGCCGGTCACTGACCCGAATATGAATACCCGGATAAACCCGCATGTTATTCCCGGTATGGTTCAGGCGGAATCCATCAGTTTCTTTACCGGTTTGACAATGCGTTGGTTTAGGGATGCATTTTGTGCGGAAGAGAAATTATTGGCGGAGCGTCTTGGCGTTGATACATATAACTTACTGGAAGATATGGCCGCCAGAGTACCTGCCGGCGCTTATGGTGTCATGCCGATTTTTTCTGACGTGATGCGGTTTAAAGCCTGGTATCACGCGGCACCTTCTTTTATTAACCTTTCGATAGATCCTGAGAAATGCAATAAAGCGACATTATTCCGTGCATTGGAAGAAAATGCGGCGATTGTCTCGGCCTGTAATCTGGATCTGATTTCTGCATTTTCGGCGGTTAAACCGGATTCACTGGTATTTGCTGGTGGTGGTTCGAAAGGAAAATTGTGGAGCCAAATTTTATCTGATGTGACAGGGCTGCCGGTTCGGGTACCGATGGTTAAAGAATCTACTGCTTTGGGGTGTGCTATTGCTGCTGGCGTGGGGGTTGGGCTTTATGATGCCATGAGTGAGACAGGGGAAAAACTGGTGCGTTGGCAACATGAATATCAGCCAAATCCTGAACACTATGAAGTGTATCAAAAGGCTAAAGAGAACTGGCAGGCGATATATGCCGATCAGTTAACTTTGGTCGATCATGGTTTGACAACTTCATTATGGAAGGCGCCGGGATTATAAAAATTTCAGGTGTAATCTTGTCCCTGATTTTCATTTTCTTGTTCTGCTTTTTTTACTACCTATCCCATTAAGGCTATTTTATTTGTTCTTCTTTGTAATAAAGAGTGAGCTTGTGGTGGGATAGGCTCTTTGAGTCACATTTTTTCGTTATTATTAATGCGATTTTTTTATCTGCAATTCTTTAATTCTTATCTTTCTGTTCGAGATATATTCGATAATCTTGTGGTAACATTTATCCTGAAAGACTTCTATTGATTGATGTTAATGTCTTTAATGTCAGATTTCTGGTTAGTTGATACAGTAATAAATTGAAAATAATAACGTCAATTATATTTTCCATAGTAATAATATGAGCATAAATAAAATTAACACAGAAAACATTAAAACAGTTTTCTTTACGATTGGTGATTCAAGATGAATAGCACTAAAACAATCAATATCCAAGATGTTATTAATAATCAAAAACTTTCGAAAGTGCAATGGCAAGTATTAATTCTCTGTTTCTTAGTTGTTGTTATTGATGGTTTTGACACTGTATTAATGGGATATATTGCACCGGCAGTGATAAATGATTTTAAAGTAGAAGGTGCTATTCTTGGCCCGACTATGAGCGCTGCACTTTTTGGGTTATCGTTGGGCTCGATCTTTTCTGGTCCACTTGCCGATCGGTTTGGTCGAAAGTCAGTGCTGACAATATCAGTCACTGTTTTTGGCCTATTTAGTCTTGCCACAGCTTTAGCAGGTTCAATACAGACATTAACTATTTTGCGTTTTTTGACTGGGTTAGGTCTTGGTGCAGCAATGTCAAATGCAGTAACTCTAATGTCTGAATATGCACCAGAGCATCGGCGATCGTTGTTAATAAATATCGTTTTTTGTGGTTTTCCTCTTGGCGCAGCAGTAGGGGGGATAGTGTCTGCATGGATTATTCCACATTTTGGTTGGCAGGGAGTTCTAATTTTAGGGGGGATTTTGCCATTACTTCTATCTCTATTTCTCTTCTCTTTATTACCTGAGTCACTTAGGTATTTGGCTTTTAAAAGAGGGGCGGAAGGTAATATAAGGCGGATTTTGTCTAAAATGACCAACAATCCTTTAAATGATATAAACAAGTTTGCTTTTGATGAAGAAGAAATTATACATAAGTCGTCAGTCAAAGCGGTTTTATCCAATCGATTCTTACTTGGGACTAGCATGTTATGGACAACCTATTTCATGGGAGCATTGGTTTTTTATGTTCTGACAAGTTGGCTGCCGTTTTTAATGAACGATGTTGGTTTCAGTATTAGTATGGCGGCAACACTGACAGCATTATTTCCTTTGGGAGGCGTAATAAGCGCTGTTTTTTCCGGTTGGTTAATGGATCGAATTAATCCTCATAAGGTAGTAGCAACTCATTATATATTAACGGGTATTTTTGTTTTCTTTATTGGTCAGGGAGAAAATATATTATTACTGAGTGTTTTTATATTTCTTGCAGGGATAGCAATGAATGGTGCTCAGGCATCAATGGGGGCTATCTCCGCACAATTTTATCCGACTCATTGTCGGGCAACGGGTGTTGCCTGGATGTTAGGATTTGGAAGGTTCGGCGGGATTTGCGGTGCGTTATTTGGAGCAGAATTGATTAAGCTTGAATTAAATCATAGCAGTATTTTTGCAATTTTATCCATTCCCGCTATTTTAGCTGCTTTAGCATTGACATTTAAAGATGTGAGTTATAGAAGGCGTAAATAGATAACTTTATAAAGGGATTATAAAGTTATTTAATTAATGTCATTCTTATTAGGACTTATTTCGATAAGTGATTTAATAGAGATAATATATATTATTACTAATGTGTTTCTTGGTAATAATAAGTATCAGGAAATGGTGAATGTAATCTTTATTATATAATTATTCCGGCATCTTAAGTTTTAAGAATATTAAATTGAAGTCCTAATTTTATAACGCAATAATAAATATCGTTGAATATTAGGAAGATGATATTATTTTTCTATCATAGAATAATACACAATGAGTTATTTATGATCCTAAATCATTTCATTATGGTATTAAATACAATGCTGATTATATTAGTTTTGTGATCTTGTTATGATAAAATAATATATAAATGAGTTAGTTTTAATTTGTGTTGATTCCTTTTGTGGTATTGATGTTCAGATGTTTTTTGCTGTTGAAAAGTAATGTCTTATGAATTATTTTAACCTCGTTTTATATTTTCAGGTAATTGAATATTTAGTAGTATTTATGTGATTTTCAATGAGTTAAAGTTATTTTTAGGTGTTTGTTCATTATTGGGATGGAGGACTTATTCTACCAGCTATTGTCAAGGTAAACTTTTTGATAGTTTAAGGTGAATCAGTTTGGTTTATCTTTCTAAGCATCTGATTTATTCTTGAAATAGTTTTAATTAGAGATTAATCGAAGGAAGATAAAATATAGTGATGATTTAGTATCTATACATAATAAATGCGATTAATTATCCCATTTATTATGGTGTAATTCAGTGTCAGCCAATAAGAATTATAGCAAGTTAGTATAACGCATATAAAGAATCGAATGAAAAATGAATATTTTATTTCGGATCATAAGATAAATCGTTTATTCCATTGTCGGGGAAACTAGCGTCGGAAAATTATTAATTAGCGGTCATTAACCGGGCTATGGCATCCATATCTGATTGTTTTGGATTGATGTCAGACTGGTCCGTTTTCATTTCTTAGGGCAAGAAATAAGAAAAAAATATGAGTAGTGACTGTCGGGAATGACAGTTTTCGAATTTATAACAGATTCGTTGGGGGAATAGATGAAAGAGAATATTGTTAAATTGGGAAATGTTCTTAAAACTGAACTTGTTTCTCAGGCACCAGAAAATATAACTAATGTAAGTGATAGTTCACCACGGAATCAGAATGTAAAGAAGATCCTCCAGGCACTGATGCCCAGTGAATTATTTTGGTATGAGCGTCTTGCTGCTTTGCAACCACTCCAGTTACCTTTCGAAACCGCCGGGGAGCAAACGGAACCTCGTTGGGCAATAAGCGCCTGGCAGTCCCTACTGCCAGGAAATAGTGAAGAAGACCCATTACGGCTACTATTGCAGACGTTCGTTATTTATCTTGCGCGTTTGACTCAGCAGACCGAATTCCAAGTTGGCTGGTGCGTGGATGAGGCAGAAGATACACCAAGTAGGTTAACGGGTTTGGCACCTGTGGTGCCCATGGCCGTGGAGATAGCGTTTGATAAGCCGTGGAGCATGGTAGCTGATTGGATTGATGACGAACTGGCCCGGCTGGCGCAGCACCGTACATTTAGTCTTGATTTCTTCTCCCGTACTCCCTCACTGCATGCTATCCCAGCGTTGACAACAAGCCGGCCATGGCGGATCGCTATCTCTGTGGTACAGGATGACAGACTGTGTGATCAGGAGATACCCGGTGAGTTGCTGACTCTCCAGATCAATGCGCAGGGCGGTTTTCGCTGGATATACGATGCAAATGGCCTGAGCGCGGAAGAGATTCTGCGGATGAGTGAACACTTACAGGTGCTGGCCCTGTCGAAAAGGATGGATGATGACGTTCCCGTCCGGCAACTTAATTTATTGCCTGAGGCTGAACGTACATTATTACTGGAAACTTGGAACGCCACTCAAACACCGTATCCTGATCAGTTATGTATTCATCAGTTGTTTGAACAACAGGCAGAGAGAACCCCGGAGGCCATCGCGCTGATCGAAGGGGATAAAACTCTCAATTATGCTGAATTGAATATCCGTGCTAACCGGTTAGCCCGCCAACTGATCGAGCAGGGAATTAGCCCAGATGAACATGTGGCGATATTATTAGAACGATCCGTTGAGTTGGTGGTGGCGCAGTTGGCGATCCTCAAGGCCGGGGCGGTTTATGTCCCTGTTGATCCCAGTGTGCCGGATGAGCGGAAAATCTGGTTGATGAACGATTGCTCCGCTAAGTTGTTGATTACCGATGTGCAATCTAATGTTCCACCTGGCCTCTCGGTGCCGCTGTTTCGCTTCTCCGGTGAGGCGGATACCCGCAGAGAAGAAGAGTGTTTTAATCCTGATTTACTGCATTCCAGCGCTGGGGCTGCGTATATCATGTATACCTCCGGCTCGACCGGCACGCCCAAAGGGGTGGTGGTGCCTCATCGTGCTGTGGTCCGGCTGGTTATCAATAATGGCTATGCCGAAATCGAACGGGATGAGCGGGTTGCTTTTACGGCTAACCCGGCGTTTGATGCCAGCACGTTTGAAGTTTGGGCACCGTTGCTCAATGGCGGCACGCTGGTGGTTATCGACCATGCCACGTTGCTGACACCCCAGAAGTTAGTACAAGTGTTACAGGTGCATCACGTCACGGTTCTGTGGCTGACTATCGGATTGTTTAACCGGCTGGCGGCAGAATTATCACCGGTCCTTCCGCAGATTAAGGTGCTGATTTTCGGGGGAGATATCCCTGATCTGCATGTGATTGCCCAGGTTCTGGATCATCATCCGCCACAGCAATTATTACAGGCTTACGGTCCGAGCGAGGGAACCACCTTTACCACGATGTATCCTATTAAGGTTTTACCACAGGGCGTGACCCGGATCCCAATTGGTCAGCCGATAGCGAATACCCGTGTTTATCTGCTGGATGATGACGGTCAACCGGTGCCGATAGGCGTGATCGGCGAGATTTATGTGGGCGGAGACGGGATTGCCTGTGGTTATCTCAATCGCCCTGAGTTGACCGCTGAACGTTTCCTGGTGGATCCGTTTAGTGATCAAGCGGATGCCCGTATGTACCGGACCGGGGATTTGGCTCGCTATCTGCCGGACGGCAATCTGGAATTTCTTGGCCGTAATGATCAACAGGTGAAAATTCGTGGTTTCCGGATTGAACCGGGGGAAATTGAAGCCCGGTTGGTGGAATACCCGGTGGTGCGTGAAGCGGTGGTGCTGGCGCTGAATGACGGACAGGACAAACGTCTGGTTGCTTATGTCGTCGCGCCAGCGGATGACGGCTTGGTTAACAGCCTGCGTAGCCACCTGAGCGCCATGTTGCCTGATTATATGGTCCCGGCGGCGTTTGTGCGTCTGGATGCCTTCCCATTGACGCCGAACGGCAAGTTGGATCGCCGGGCGTTGCCTGCACCCGGTCAGGAGGCTTTCGCCCGTCAGGTCTATGCAGCCCCGCAAGGTGAGATAGAAACTGCACTGGCTGCTATCTGGAGCGAGTTACTGGGTGTTGAGCCGATTAGCCGGCACGACAACTTCTTTGCTTTAGGCGGTCATTCATTGCTGGCGGTACGGATGATGAACCGAGTGACCGCCTTGGGAGTGGAGTTATCGTTAACGGAGTTGTTTAAAGCGCCTTCTTTAATGGCCTTTGCTGAAGTGGTCATCGCCCGGCTTGATGAACCGTGCGGTACATTGCCCGTCATCATGCCGATATCCCGCGAGGGTGAGCTGCCGTTGTCATTCGCTCAACAGCGCCTGTGGTTTCTCGCGCAGTTTGATGGCGTCAGTGATACCTATCATATTCCAATGGCACTGCGTTTGCGGGGGCAGCTTGATATTGCTGCCTGGCAGCAGGCGCTGAATGTCTTGTTTGCCCGTCATGAAGCGTTACGTTCGGTATTTATTGCTGTTGACGGTCAGCCTCAGGTACAACTATTGGCCCCGGACAGTGGATTACCTTTGTCACAACATGATCTGCGTGGGATCACGAAGGTTAAAACGGTACTTGAACGTTTGAGCGCCGAGGAAGTTTATACGCCATTTGATCTCCAGCGTGGCCCGCTTATCCGTGCTTGCCTTATCCGGCTCATGGATGACGAATATCAGTTTTTACTCACCCAGCATCATATTGTTTCCGATGGTTGGTCTATCAATGTGCTGGTACGTGAATTAAGTACCCTCTATACGGCGTTTCTGGCAGAACAATCGGATCCATTGCCACCGCTGGCGATTCAATATCCTGATTATGCCGCCTGGCAGCGTCAGTGGTTGTCGGCCCGTACCCAAATTCAATCCGACTATTGGCGTGCGATGCTGGCGGACGCGCCGGGTCTGCTGGATTTACCCACTGACCGGCCACGTCCGCCAGAGCAGTCGTTTACTGGGAATGTTGTGCCTGTCAATCTGGGTGTGGAATTGACGGCATCCCTTAAACGCCTGAGTGAACAGCACGGTGTCACGTTATTTATGACGCTGTTGTCAGCCTGGGCGGCGGTCTTGTCGCGCTTGTCAGGTCAGGATGATGTGGTGGTTGGTGCACCCAGTGCAGGCCGCCGCCGTCAGGAAGTGGAACCGCTGATCGGTTTCTTTGTGAATACGCTGGCGTTGCGCATTGATTTATCGGGTGAGCCGAATGTGGCTGAGTTGCTGGCACGGGCGCGAAAAGTCGCACTGATGGCACAGGAGCATCAGGATTTACCGTTTGAACAGGTGGTGGAAATCGTGCAACCGCCGCGCCGGCTGGCGCATACCCCGCTGTTCCAGGTGATGTTTGCCTGGCAGAACAATGAAAATTCTGAGTGGAGATTACCGGGGCTGGTCGTGTCATCGGTTGACCAAGCCTTTGATGTCGTTAAGTTTGATCTTGAATTAAACCTGTTTGAGGAAGAAGACGGGGTTGTCGGTCATCTCGGTTATTCAACTGCCCTGTTTGAGCAATCGACAATCGAACGGCACATCGAATATTTGCACGCGGTGCTGCAAGCCATGGTCGCTGATGTTCAGCAGCGGATCGGTGAAATTGACATTCTGGCACCAGCGGAACGTAAATTGTTGTTGGAAACTTGGAACGCGACGGAAGCCGCGTTCCCTGACCAACTGTGCATCCATCAGTTATTTGAACAACAGGTGGAGACGGATCCGGGGGCGATAGCGCTGGTATATGAAGGACAGACGCTTAGTTATGCGCAGCTGAATGCCCATGCCAACCGGCTAGCGCATCAACTGATTGCGTTGGGGGTGGTGCCGGATCAGCGGATAGCAATTTGTGTGACACGTTCACCGGTCATGGTGGTGGGATTGCTGGCGGTGTTGAAAGCGGGCGGTGCTTATGTGCCGCTGGACCCAACTTATCCGGGTGAGCGTCTGGTGCATATTCTGAATGATGCTGCACCGGCTATTTTGCTGGCGGATGAAGCCGGGCGGGCGGTGTTGGGTGAAGCGGTCCTGGCGACGCTAACGGTACTCGATGCAAATATCCTGCCGGATCAGCCGGACAGTAATCCGCAGGTACTTGCATTGACTTCACGGCATCTGGCCTATGTGATTTACACCTCCGGTTCGACCGGTATGCCGAAAGGGGTGATGGTCGAGCATCGTGGTGTGGTTAATCTGGTATTGACACAAATTGCCCGGCTTAACATGCGTGTAACCAGCCGGATGTTGCAGTTTGCTTCATTCAGCTTTGATGCCAGTGTTTGGGAAATCATGATAACGCTGGGTGGGGGAGCTAGTCTGGCTATCCCTGCTGACACCGTTCGTCAGGATCCGCGTCGCCTCTGGCATTATCTGGAAGAACAGGCGGTGACGCATGTCTGTTTGACGCCCGCTTTGCTCCAGGAAGGGGCTGATTTGCCGGAGATAACGATAAAACCCACGTTGGTTCTGGCGGGTGAAACCCCCAGTGCTGCGTTGCTTCAGGCATTGCGGGGCCGGGTAACGCTGTTCAATGCGTATGGCCCGACGGAAACCACGGTTTGCGCGACGACCTGGCGTTGTCCGTTAGATTACATGGATGAATGGGTTCCGATTGGGCAGCCGATGGTTAACACGCGGGTTTATCTGTTGGATATCTATGGTCAGCCCGTACCGTTAGGAACGGTGGGTGAGTTGTACATTGCTGGTATTGGTGTCGCCCGGGGTTATCTCAATCGCCCTGATCTGACTGCGGAACGCTTCCTGGTTGATCCGTTTAGTGATGCGCCAGAGGCGCGGATGTACCGCACTGGGGATTTGGCCCGCTACTTGCCGGATGGCAATCTGGTGTTTGCTGGCCGTAATGACCAGCAGGTTAAGATCCGCGGTTTTCGCATTGAGCCAGGGGAAATTGAAGCGTGTCTGACTGAACATCCTGTGGTGAGTGGCGCACGGGTACTGGTGTTGGGTGATGGGCAAGATAAACGGTTAGTTGCCTATGTGGTAGCGGAAGCCGATGATGGGCTGGCCGTCAGCTTGCGTGACCATTTGAGTGATATTTTTCCCGATTATATGGTGCCAGCGGCGTTTATCTGTCTGGATGCCTTTCCGCTGACGCCGAACGGCAAACTGGATCGCCGGGCGCTACCCGCCCCGGATCAGCAGGCTTTTGCCCATCAGGTTTACGAAGCGCCGCAAGGCGAAATTGAGACAGCATTAGCGACTATTTGGCGTGAATTGCTGGAAGTTGAGCAGGTAAGCCGGCACGACAACTTCTTTGTCCTCGGTGGTCACTCGTTGCTTGCGGTACGGATGATTGAACGTTTGCGGCGTATGGGGTTGGGCATCTCGGTACAAACATTATTCCAGCATTCGACACTCAGTGTTTTGGCTCAGTCTCTGGCTCAATATCGTGAAATCCCGGTGCCTGACAACGGTATTACACCGGATACGGTTGTGTTAACACCGGAGATGTTGCCGCTGATTGATCTGACTCAGCCTGAAATTGACCACATTGTTGAGCAGATACCGGGTGGGATTGCCAATATTCAGGATATCTATGCCCTGTCACCGCTACAGGATGGCATCTTGTTCCACCATTTGCTGGCAAATGAGGGTGACCCTTATTTGTTGATAACCCAGCAGGCTTTTGCCGATCGGTCTTTGCTGGAGCGTTATCTGGCGGCGGTGCAACAGGTGGTTGATCGCCATGATATCCTGCGCACTGCTTTTGTTTGGTCCGGTTTGTCTGTGCCGGCGCAAGTGGTTTGCCGTCAGGCACCATTGTCAGTGACGGAATTGATTTTAAATCTGGCTGACGGTCCGATCAGTGACCAGCTATTCCAACGTTTTGACCCGTGCCGGTATCGTATTGATTTGGATCAGGCGCCGTTGCTGCGCTTTGTGGTGGCGCAGGAAACCGATGGACGTTGGATCCTATTGCAACTGTTGCATCACCTGATTGGTGACCATACCACGTTGGAAGTGATGAACCGTGAAGTGCAGGCCTATCTTGCCGGACGGGCAGAGAGATTGCCTGCACCGACACCTTTCCGCCATCTGGTGGCGCAGGCTCGGCTGGGGGTGAGTCAGGCCGAACATACTCGCTTCTTTACCGACATGTTAGCCGGGGTGGATGAACCGACGTTACCGTTCGGACTCACGGAAGCACATCATGACGGTTCACAGGTCACGGAATCACACCGGATGCTGACGGCCGGGTTGAACGACCGTTTACGTGGTCAGGCCCGGCGTTTGGGTGTCAGTGTGGCGGCATTGTGTCATGTGGCCTGGGCGCAGGTGTTATCGCGTACCAGCGGGCAGGCGCAGGTGGTGTTTGGGACCGTGCTGTTTGGGCGTATGCAGGCAGGCGAAGGCGCTGACAGTGGTATGGGGCTGTTTATTAATACCTTGCCGTTGCGGTTGGATATGGATGAAACCCCGGTACGGGACAGCGTACAGTTCGCCCATAGTCGGCTGGCGGGATTGCTGGTGCATGAACATGCTTCACTGGCACTGGCTCAACGTTGCAGTGGGGTAGCCAGTGGCACACCGCTGTTCAATGCGTTGTTGAATTACCGGCATAATACGCCGCCAGTCACGGCGGATGAAATCATCAGTGGTATTGAATTCCTTGGCGCGCAGGAGCGAACCAACTACCCGTTTGCTCTGTCAGTGGAAGATTTTGGCGATGCCTTGGGGCTGACGGCTCAGGTCGTGCAGCCGTATGATCCGGACCGGCTATGCGGTTATATGCAACAGGCGCTGGCAAGTCTGGTGAATGCGCTTGAACAGGCTCCGGAGACACCAGTACAGGCGCTGGAAATTTTGCCGGAAACTGAACGCACATTATTGCTGAAAACTTGGAATGCCCCGGAAACCGTGTCTTCTGATGCGTTGTGTATCCATCAGCTGTTTGAACAACAAGTGGAAAAAACGCCGGATATCACGGCATTAGAATACCAAGAACAACTTCTCAGTTATGCCGAATTAAATGCCCGTGCTAACCAACTGGCCCATCAACTGATTGCGCTGGGTGTAGAGCCGGATCAGCGGGTGGCGATTTGTGTGTCACGTTCCCCGGCCATGATAGTCGGAATGTTAGCGGTGCTGAAAGCGGGTGGTGCCTATGTGCCATTGGATACCGCCTATCCGGTTGAGCGTTTGATGCATATCCTGAATGATGCCAAACCGGTGGTGGTACTGGCGGATGAAGCCGGACGGGGGGCGCTGGGTGAAGAGGCGCTGGCCGGATTGCTTGTCCTTGACCCGAATACTCAGCTTGATCAACCGGCCAGCAATCCACCGGTGCCAGCGTTGACGCCCCAGCATCTGGCCTATGTGATTTACACCTCCGGCTCAACCGGACAGCCAAAAGGGGTGACGATAGAACATCAGGCGATTTATCAACGCAGTTTAGGTTTTGATGAAACCTATGCGGTGACGGCGCAAGACCGGGTGCTGCAATTTTCCTCTTTTGCTTTTGATGCGTCGGTCGAGGAATTTTTCTCGTCATTATCTCATGGTGCGACGCTGGTGATGCGTGATGATAGCTGGCTGGTTTCGGTACAGGCATTTATTGCTTTAACCCGGCAACATCGTATTACGGTGATGTCTCTGCCGACACTATTTTGGTCTGAACTGGCGGCATTACCGTTACCGGAATGTCTCAGGTTAATTATTATTGGTGGCGAGGCGGTCAAAAAGAGCGCCATTCAGGCGTGGTTTGGGCAGAAAGCCTATCGTCCCCGGTTGTTGAATACCTATGGCCCGACAGAAAATACCGTGATTGCCACCTGTAAGGCGATCTTATCGCCGGAGGACGCTGGTTCTATCGGCCGGCCGGTGAAAAATACCTGCATTTACCTGTTGGGCAGCAACGGCCAACCGGTACCATTAGGCGGTACCGGTGAAATCTATATTGGCGGCGTGGGTGTTGCTCGGGGTTATCTTAACCGGCCAGAATTGAGTGCGGAGCGTTTCCTGATCGATCCGTTCAGTGACAACCCGGATGCGCGCATGTACCGAAGCGGGGATTTAGCCCGTTACCTGCCGGACGGTCATCTGGAATTCCTGGGCCGTAATGACCATCAGGTGAAAATTCGTGGTTTCCGGATTGAACCGGGGGAAATTGAGGCCCGGCTGACGGAATATCCGGCGGTGCAAGAGGCGGTGGTGTTGGCATTGGGTGAAGGACAGAGTAAGCGTCTGGTGGCTTATGTGGTGGCGGAAACGGATGACGGGTTGGTTAACCGTCTGCGTGAACATCTGAGCGCGTTGTTGCCTGACTACATGGTCCCGGCGGCGTTTGTTCAGTTGGATGCTTTCCCGTTGACGCCGAATGGCAAATTGGATCGCCGGGCGCTGCCGGCACCGGGTGAGGACGCTTTTGCCCGTCAGGTTTACCAAGCGCCGCAAGGTGAAATGGAAACTGCCTTGGCTGCGATTTGGCGCGAGTTGCTCGGGGTTGAACACATTAGCCGGTATGACAATTTCTTTGCGTTGGGCGGTCATTCGTTACTGGTTGTCCGGATGATTGAATATTTGCGGCGTATTGGTCTGGGCGTCTCGGTGCAAACGCTGTTCCGACATCAGACACTCCGTGTTCTGGCTCAGTCTCTGGATCAGCATCGTGAAATCCAGGTACCTGAAAACCGCATTACGCCGAATACGACGGTGCTAACGCCAGATCTGCTGCCGCTGATTGACCTGACCCAGCCTGACATTGATCTGATCGTCGGGCAAGTGTCGGGTGGGATAGCCAATATTCAGGATATCTATGCGTTATCGCCATTGCAGGATGGGATTTTGTTCCATCATCTGCTGGCAAACGAAGGTGATCCGTATCTGTTGATTGGTCAAATGGCCTTTGCTGACCGATCTCTGTTAGATCGTTATCTGGCCGCGGTTCAACGGTCAGTTGATCGGCACGATATCTTGCGTACAGCTTTTATCTGGCGAGGATTGTCAGTACCGGCGCAGGTGGTTTTGCGTCAGGCAACCTTGTCGGTGACGGAACTGACACTCGACCCAGTTGACGGGTCGGTTAGTGAGCAGTTGTCCCAACGCTTTGACCCGCATCGGTATCGTCTTGATGTAGGTCAGGCCCCTTTGTTGCGTTTTGTGATTGCGCAGGCAGAAGATGGTCGCTGGATCTTGCTGGAACAGCAGCATCACCTGATAGGTGACCACACCACGCTGGAAGTGATGAACCGTGAAGTACAGGCGTATCTTACCGGTCAGGCGGGCAATCTGCCTGAGCCGGTTCCTTTCCGCAATCTGGTGGCGCAGGCCCGGCTCGGTGTCAGTCAGGAAGAACACACCCGTTTCTTTACCGGGATGTTAGCTGAGGTCGATGAACCGACACTGCCGTTTGGGTTGACGGAGGTGCATCGCGATGGTTCACAGGTGACGGAATTCTACCGGATGCTGACAACCGGGCTGAATGATCGTTTGCGTGATCAGGCCCGGCGTTTGGGCGTGAGTCTGGCCGCCTTGTGCCATGTAGCTTGGGCGCAGGTATTGTCACGTACCAGTGGTCAGGAGAAAGTGGTATTCGGCACCGTGCTGTTTGGGCGTATGCAGGTGGGGGACGGTGCTGACAGCGGCATGGGATTGTTTATCAATACGTTGCCGCTGCGGTTGGATATGGATAATACTTCGGTACGGGACAGCGTACAGATCGCCCATACCCGATTCGCCGGGCTACTGGAACATGAACACGCTTCATTGGCGTTGGCTCAACGTTGCAGCGGTGTGCAGGGTGAGATACCGCTGTTTAGTAGTTTGCTGAACTATCGACATAATGCCTTGCCGACAACGTCGGATGAAATCATCAGCGGCATTGAATTCTTGGGTGGGCAGGAGCGGACTAACTATCCGTTAGCGTTATCGGTGGAGGATTTTGGTGAAGCACTGGGGCTGACGGCTCAAGTGGTGCAACCGTTTGATCCGCAAAGGATATACGGGTATATGCAGCAAGCGCTGGAGAGTTTGGCCGAGGCACTTGAGCAGGCCCCGGAAACACCGGTACGGCAGTTGGAAATTCTGCCGGAAGCGGAGCGTACACTGTTGCTGAAAACCTGGAATGCCACGGAAATCGTGCATCTTGATGCATTGTGTATCCATCAACGGTTTGAACAACAAGTGGAGAAAACGCCGGATGTCACGGCATTAGAATATCAAGCACAGCGTTTCAGTTATGTCGAATTAAATGCCTGTGCCAACCAGCTGGCGTATCAACTGATTGTGCTGGGTGTAGAGCCGGATCAACGGGTGGCAATTTGTGTGTCACGTTCCCCGGCCATGATCGTCGGAATGTTGGCTGTGTTGAAAGCGGGCGGTGCCTATGTGCCATTGGATACCGCCTATCCGGTTGAGCGTCTGGTGTATATCCTAAATGATGCCAAACCGGTGGTGGTACTGGCGGATGAAGCCGGACGGGTGGCGCTGGGTGAAGAGCTGCTGGCCGGATTGCTTGTCCTTGACCCGAATACTCAGCCTGACCAACCGACCAGCAATCCACCGGTGCCAGCGTTGACGCCACAGCATCTGGCGTATGTGATTTATACCTCCGGCTCAACCGGACAGCCAAAAGGGGTGATGATAGAACATCAGGCGGTTTGTCAGCGCAGTTTAGGTTTTGATGAAACCTATGCGGTGACGGCGCAAGATCGGGTGCTGCAATTTTCTTCTTTTGCCTTTGATGCGTCGGTCGAGGAGTTTTTCTCATCATTATCTCATGGTGCGACGCTGGTGATGCGTGATGATAGCTGGCTGGCTTCGGTACAGGCATTTATTGCTTTAACCCGGCAACATCGTATTACGGTGATGTCTCTGCCGACGTTGTTTTGGTCTGAACTGGCGGCATTACCGTTACCGGAATGTCTCAGGTTAATCATTATGGGTGGCGAGGCAGTACAGAAGAGCGCTATTCAGGCGTGGTTTGGGCAGAAAGCCTATCGTCCCCGGTTATTAAATACCTATGGCCCGACTGAAAATACGGTGATTGCCACCTGTAAGGCGATCTTATCGCTTGAAGACGCCGGTTCTATCGGCCAACCGGTGAAAAATACCTGCATCTACCTGTTGGACAGCAACGGCCAACCGGTGCCACTAGGTTGTATTGGCGAAATCTATATTGGCGGTGTGGGCGTTGCCCGGGGTTATCTTAACCGGTCAGAACTGAACGCTGAACGTTTCCTTATCGATCCGTTCAGTGACAACCCAGATGCACGCATGTACCGAAGCGGGGATTTAGCTCGTTATCTGCCGGATGGTCATTTGGAATTCATAGGCCGTAATGACCATCAGGTGAAAATTCGTGGCTTCCGGATTGAACCGGGGGAAATTGAGTCCCGGCTGATGGAGTATCCGGCGGTGCAAGAGGCGGTGGTACTGGCATTAGGTGAAGGACAGAAGAAGCGGTTGGTGGCTTATGTGGTGGCGGAAGTAGATGACGGGTTGGCTAATAGCCTACGTAGTCACTTGAGTGCCATTTTGCCTGATTATATGGTACCGGCGGCGTTTGTTCAGTTGGATGCTTTCCCGTTGACGCCGAATGGCAAATTGGATCGCTGGGCGCTGCCGGTACCGGGAGAGGAGGCTTTTGCTCGTCAGATTTACGAAGCGCCGCAAGGTGAAATGGAAACTGCACTGGCAGCGATTTGGCGCGAGTTGTTGGGGGTTGAACAGATTAGTCGGCATGACAATTTCTTTGCTCTGGGCGGCCATTCGTTACTGGCGGTGCGGATGATGAACCGTGTCGCCGCTTTCGGTGTTGAATTGCCGTTGAGCACGTTGTTTAAAGCCCCTTCTTTAATGGCCTTTGCTGAGGCAATGGGTTCCCGGTTTGATGAACAGCGCGGTACATTACCTGCCATTTTGCCGATATCCCGTGAGGGGGAATTGCCGCTGTCATTCGCTCAACAGCGTTTGTGGTTTCTGGCGCAGCTTGATGGCGTCAGTGATACCTACCATATTCCGGTGGCCTTACGCTTGCGTGGTCAAGTTGATATCGCTGCCTGGCAGCGGGCGCTGAATACCTTATTTGCCCGTCATGAAGCGTTACGTTCTGTCTTCGTTTCCGTTGACGGTCAGCCTCAGGTACGATTATTGGCGGCAGACAGCGGATTGCCTTTGTCTCAACATGATCTGCGCGGGATCCCGGATGCTGAAACGGTACTTGAACGTTTAGGCACAGAGGAAACTTATACACCATTTGATCTCCAGTGTGGCCCGCTGATCCGCGCCCGCCTTATCCGGCTGGCAGATGACGAATATCAGCTTTTGCTCACCCAGCATCACATTGTTTCTGATGGCTGGTCTGTCAATGTGTTGATACATGAATTAAGCACCCTCTATACGGCCTTTCTGACAGCACAAGCTGATCCATTGCCACCGCTGGCAATTCAATACCCTGATTATGCTGCCTGGCAGCGTCAGTGGCTGTCAGCTGAACGTACTCAAATTCAATCCGATTATTGGCGCACCATGCTGGCTGACGCGCCGGTTATGCTGGATTTACCCACTGACCGGCCACGTCCGCTTGAACAGGCGTTTGTGGGGAATACTTTGCCGGTCAATTTGGATGAGGAGTTAACGAAAGCCCTTAAACGCCTGAGTGAACAGCAGGGTGTCACATTATTCATGACGATTTTGTCAGCCTGGGCGGCGGTTCTGTCGCGCCTGTCAGGTCAGGAAGATGTCGTTATTGGCACACCGAGTGCAGGCCGCAGTCGCCAGGAAGTAGAGCCGCTGATCGGATTCTTTGTGAATACGCTGGCGTTGCGCATTGACTTATCGGGTGAGCCGAATGTGGCTGAACTGCTGGCACGGGCGCGACAAGTGGCACTGATGGCACAGGAGCACCAGGATTTACCGTTTGAACAGGTGGTGGAAATCGTGCAACCGCCGCGCCGATTGGCGCATTCCCCGTTGTTCCAGGTGATGTTTGACTGGGAGAACAATGAAAGTACCGAGTGGCGATTACCGGGGCTGGCCGTATCACCGGTCGATCAACCCTTTGATGTCGTTAAGTTTGATCTGGAACTGAGCTTGTCTGAAGAGGAGGGCAGGATTGTCGGTCATCTTGATTATTCAACAGCTCTGTTTGATCAACCGACAATCGAACGACACATCGGATATTTGCACGCGGTGCTGCAAGCAATGATCGCTGACGTTCAGCAGCGGATTGGGAAAATTGATATTTTGGCACCGGCAGAGCGTAAATTGTTGCTGGAAATCGGAAACGCGACAGAAACCGCGTATCCTGACCCATTGTGTATTCATCAGTTATTTGAACAACAGGTGGAGAAAAAACCGGGTGCGACAGCGCTGGAGTATCAAGAGCAGGCTCTCAGCTATGCCGAACTGAATACTCGTGCGAACCGGCTGGCGCATCAACTGATTACACTGGGTATTGCACCGGACCAACGGGTGGCGATTTGCGTGGCGCGTTCACCGGCAATGGTCGTGGGATTGCTGGCGGTGTTGAAAGCGGGTGGAGCTTATGTACCGTTGGATACCGCCTATCCGGGTGAGCGTTTAGCTCATATCCTGAATGATGCGGCACCGGTGGTGGTACTGGCGGATGAAACCGGCCGGGCAGCGTTAGGCGAGTGGGCACTGGCCGGGCTGACAGTACTGGATCCGAATGTTCAGCCTGATCAGCCGGACAGCAACCCGCAGGCACTTGGGTTGACGACACAGCATCTGGCCTATGTGATTTACACTTCCGGCTCAACCGGGCAGCCGAAAGGCGTCATGGTAGAACATCAGGCCATTTATCAGCGTTATCTGGGTTTTAATGAGACTTATGCTGTCATGCCGCAAGACCGGGTGCTGCAATTCGCCTCTTTTTCTTTTGATGTGTCGGTAGAAGATTTCTTCTCGTCGCTATGTAATGGTGCCACGCTGGTGATACGTGATGATCGTTGGTTGGTCTCTGTGAAGGAATTCATCACGTTAACCCTGCAAAGCGGGATCACGGTGGTGTCATTGCCGACTTTATTCTGGTCTGAACTGGCGGCCAGAGATCATGGGTTACTGCTGCCGGATTGCCTCAGGTTGATCATCATTGGCGGTGAGTCGGTCAAAAAGAGCGCTATTCAAGACTGGTTTACCCATGAAACCCACCGTCCCCGCCTATTGAACGGTTATGGCCCGACGGAAAACACCGTGACGGTCACCTACAAGGATGTATTATCGCCGGAAGATGACCGTTCTATTGGTCGGCCAGCTAAAAATGCCGGTATCTACCTGCTGGATAAATATGGTCAACCGGTACCATTAGGCTGCGTCGGTGAAATGTATATTGGCGGTGTGGGCGTGGCGCGTGGTTATCTGCATCGTCCTGAGTTGACCGCTGAACGTTTCCTGATGGATCCATTTAGTCATGTATCGGATGCCCGGATGTATCGTTCCGGGGATTTGGCCCGCTACCTGCCGGACGGTGACCTGGAATTCTTGGGCCGTAACGACCATCAGGTGAAAATTCGCGGTTTCCGCATTGAACCGGGTGAAATTGAGGCTCGGCTGACGGCATATCCGACGGTACAAGAGGCGGTGGTGCTGGCGTCGGGTGAGGGGCAGGATAAGCGTCTGGTGGCCTACGTGGTGGCGTCAGCGGATGAGGGATTGGTGAATAGCCTGCGTAGTTACCTGAGTGCTATTTTGCCTGACTACATGGTGCCGTCGGCTTTTGTGCGTTTGGATGCTTTTCCATCGACGCCAAATGGCAAACTGGATCGCCGGGCGCTGCCGGCACCGGGGGAGGAAGCCTTTGCCCGTCAGGTTTACGAAGCGCCGCAAGGGGAGATTGAAACAGCACTGGCGGCGATTTGGCGTGAACTGCTGGGGATTGAGCAGATTAGCCGGCATGACAATTTCTTCGCACTTGGTGGTCATTCATTGCTGGCGGTGCGAGTGATCAACCGTGTCGCGGCTTTAGGTGTCGAATTGCCGCTAACCACGTTGTTTAAGTTCCCCTCTTTGATGGGTTTTGCTGAGAAGATCCGTGCCCGGTTTGATAAACAAGACCGGGGATTGCCTGCCATCCTGCCGATATCCCGTGAGGGTAAGTTGCCGCTGTCATTCGCTCAACAGCGTTTGTGGTTCCTGGCGCAGCTTGATGGCGTCAGTGATATCTATCATATCCCGGTCGCCCTGCGTTTGCGTGGGCAGTTTGATATCGCCGCTTGGCAGCAGGCGCTGAATACCTTATTTGCCCGTCATGAAGCGTTACGTTCGGTATTTATTGTTGTTGATGGTCAGCCTCAGGTACGACTACTGGCACCGGATAGGGGGTTAACTTTGTCTCAACGCGATCTGCGTGGGATCCCGGATGTTGAAACGGTACTTGAACGTTTAAGCACAGAGGAAGCTTATACGCCATTTGATCTCATGAGTGGCCCGCTCATCCGTGCTTCTCTCATCCGGCTCACAGATGACGAATATCAGTTTTTGCTCACCCAGCATCACATTGTTTCCGATGGTTGGTCTGTTAATGTGCTGATACGTGAATTAAGTACCCTCTATACGGCGTTTCTGGCAGAACAAGCGGATCCATTTCCCCCGCTGGCGATTCAATATCCTGATTATGCTGCCTGGCAGCGTCAGTGGTTGTCGGCCGAACATACCCAAATTCAATCCGACTATTGGCGTATCATGCTGACGGATGCACCGGTTCTGCTGGATTTACCTACTGACCGGCCACGACCCCCTGAGCAGTCGTTTGTGGGGAGTACCTTGCCGGTTAATCTGGATGCCGAGTTAACTCAAGCCCTTAAACGCCTGAGTGAACAGCAGGGTGTCACGTTGTTCATGACGATCTTGTCAGCCTGGGCGGCGGTTCTGTCGCGCCTGTCAGGTCAGGATAATGTGGTGATTGGCACACCGAGTGCTGGCCGCAGTCGTCAGGAAGTGGAGCCGCTGATCGGTTTCTTTGTGAATACACTGGCGTTGCGCATTGATTTATCGGGTGAGCCAAATGGGGCTGAGTTGCTGGCACGGACGCGGCAAGTCGCACTGATGGCACAGGAGCATCAGGATTTACCGTTTGAACAGGTAGTAGAAATCGTGCAACCGCCGCGCCGATTGGCGCATACGCCGTTGTTCCAGGTGATGTTTGCCTGGCATAACAATGAGAATGCCGAGTGGGAATTGCCGGGGCTGACAATGTCACCGGTCGATCAAGATTTTGATATCGTCAAGTTTGATCTGGAACTGATCTTGTCAGAAGCAGAAGGCCGGATTATCGGTTATCTCGATTATGCAACTGCCCTGTTTGATCACCCGACAATCGAACGACACGTAGGATATTTGCACACGGTGCTGCAAGCGATGGCTACTAACGTTCAGCAGCGGATCGGAGAAATCGATATCCTGGCGCCGGCAGAGCGTAAATTGTTGCTGGAAATCGGGAGCACGCCGGAAACCATGTACCCTGACCCGTTGTGCATTCATCAGTTATTTGAACAACAGGCAGAGAAAACGCCGGATGCTGCGGCGCTGATGTATCAAGAACAGACTTTCAGTTATGCCGAACTGAATGCCCGTGCTAACCGTCTGGCCCATCAACTGATCGCGCTGGGGGTTACACCGGATCAACGGGTGGCGATTTGTGTGTCTCGTTCCCCGGCAATGGTCGTAGGGTTGCTGGCGGTGCTGAAAGCGGGTGGGGCCTATGTACCACTGGATACCGCCTATCCAGGTGAGCGTTTAGCCCATATCCTGAATGATGCGACACCCGTGGTGGTACTGACGGATGAAACCGGACGGGCAATATTAGGCGAGCTGGCACTGGCCGGGTTGACGGTACTGGACCCGAATGTTCAGCCTGACCAGCCGGACAGTAATCCTCTGGTACTGGCGTTGACGCCACAGCATCTGGCGTATGTGATTTACACCTCCGGTTCAACCGGACAGCCAAAAGGGGTGACGATAGAACATCAGGCGATTTATCAGCGCAATTTAGGTTTTAATGAAACTTATGCGGTGACAGCGCAAGACCGGGTGTTGCAATTCTCCTCTTTTGCTTTTGATGCATCGATCGAAGAATTTTTCTCGTCATTATCTCATGGTGCGACGTTGGTGATGCGTGATGATCGCTGGCTGGTTTCGGTACAAGAATTTATCTCTTTGATCCGACAACATCGTATTACGGTGATGTCTCTGCCGACGCTGTTTTGGTCTGAACTGGCGGCATTACCGCTACCGGAGTGCCTCAGGTTAATCATTATTGGGGGTGAGGCGGTACAGAAGAGCGCTGTTCAGGCGTGGTTTGCCCAGAAAGCCTATCGTCCACAACTGTTAAATACCTATGGTCCGACTGAAAATACCGTGATTGCTACCTGTAAGGCGATATTATCGCCGGAAGATATGCGTTCTATCGGTCGGCCAGTGAAAAATACCGGTGTTTACCTGCTGGACCCCTATGGTCAACCGGTACCATTGGGCTGCACTGGCGAAATGTATATTGGTGGCGTCGGGGTGGCGCGCGGTTATCTTAACCGGCCAGAATTGAACGCCGGGCATTTTATGCCGGATCCCTTTAGTCCGCTGTCTGGTGCCCGGATGTATCGTACTGGGGATTTGGCTCGCTATCTGCCGGACGGCAATCTGGAATTCCTGGGCCGTAATGACCATCAGGTGAAAATCCGTGGTTTCCGGATTGAACCGGGGGAAATAGAAACCCGGTTGATGGAACATCCGACGGTGCAAGAAGCGGTAGTGTTGGCGCTGGGCGAGGGACAGAATAAGCGTTTGGTGGCTTATGTGGTCGCGGAAACGGATGACGAACTGGCTAATAACCTGCGTCGCCACCTGAGCGCCATGTTGCCTGATTATATGGTCCCGGCGGCTTTTGTTCCGCTGGATGCTTTCCCGCTGACACCAAATGGCAAACTGGATCGTCGGGCGCTGCCGGTACCGGGGGATGACGCTTTTGCCCGTCAGGTCTACGAAGCGCCACAAGGCGGGATAGAAACTGCGCTGGCGGTGATTTGGGGCCAGTTGTTGGGGGTTGAACAGGTTAGCCGGCATGACAATTTCTTTGCGCTGGGCGGCCATTCGTTGCTGGTTATCCGGATGATTGAATCCCTGCGGCGTATTGGTCTGGGCGTCTCGGTGCAAACGCTGTTTCGACATCAGACACTCCATGCTCTGGCTCAGTCTCTGGCGCAACATCATGAAATCCAAATACCTGAAAACCGGATTACACCGGATACCACGGTGTTGACGCCAGATCGGCTGCCGTTGATTAACCTGACCCAGCCTGACATTGATCTGATCGTCGGGCAAGTGCCGGGCGGGGTGGCTAATATTCAGGATATTTATGCGTTGTCGCCGTTGCAGGAGGGGATTTTGTTCCACCATCTGCTGGCAGATGAAGGTGATCCGTACCTGTTGACCGGTCAAATGACCTTTGCTAACCGAGTACTATTAGACAGTTATTTGGCGGCGGTTCAACAGGTGGTTAACCGGCACGATATCCTGCGGACTGCGTTTATCTGGCGAGGATTATCCGTACCGGCGCAGGTGGTTTTACGTCAGACGACCTTGTCGATCACTGAACTGAGGTTAACGTCTGCTGATGGGCCGATCAGGGATCAGTTAACTCAGCGTTTTGATCCACGTCAGCATCGTATGGATCTGGGGCAGGCACCGCTGCTGCGTTTTATGATGGCACAGGAAGAAGAAGGACGCTGGATCCTGCTGGAACATCAGCATCATCTGATTGGTGACCACTCGACGATGGAAGTCATGGATCGTGAAGTGCAGGTGTATCTTGCTGGTCAGGCAGCGCGTTTACCTGCACCGGTTCCTTTCCGCAATCTGGTGGCGCAGGCCCGGCTCGGTGTCAGTCAGGAAGAACACACCCGTTTCTTTACCGGGATGTTAGCTGAGATAGATGAACCGACACTGCCGTTTGGGCTGACGGAGGTGCATCGTGATGGTTCACAGGTGACGGAGTCATATCGGATGTTGACGACTTCACTGAATGACCGTTTACGTAGCCAAGCCCGGCGTTTGGGTGTCAGTTTGGCGGCGCTGTGTCATCTGGCCTGGGCGCAGGTATTGTCGCGTACCAGCGGTCAAGAGAAAGTGGTGTTCGGCACCGTGCTGTTTGGACGGATGCAGGCGGGGGACGGTGTTGACAGCGGTATGGGGTTATTTATCAATACTTTGCCGCTACGTCTGGATATGGATGATACGCCGGTACGGGACAGCGTACAGGCCGCCCATACCCGACTTGCCGGATTATTAGCGCATGAGCACGCTTCATTGGCGCTGGCCCAGCGTTGCAGCGGTGTGCAGGGAGAGATCCCCCTCTTTAGCAGCTTATTGAATTATCGGCATAATGCCCTGTCGGCGATGTCGGATGAACTCGTCGGCGGTATTGAATTTCTGGATGGACAGGAGCGGACTAACTATCCGTTAGTGCTGTCGGTAGAGGATTTTGGTGAAGCTCTGGGGCTGACGGCTCAGGTGGTACAGCCGTTTGATCCGGAACGGGTATGTGGTTATATGCAACAGGCGCTGGAAAGTGTGGTGGAGGCACTTGAACAGGCTCCGGAAACACCGGTACGGCAGTTGGAAATGCTGCCGGAAGCGGAGCGTACACTGTTGCTGAAAACCTGGAATGCGACTGAAACCGTGTACCCTGACCCGTTGTGCATTCATCAATTATTTGAACAACAGGTGGAGAAAACGCCAACGGTGCCAGCGTTGATCGCGGGAGATAAGATTCTTAGCTATGCAGAATTGAATACCCGTGCTAACCAACTGGCCCGCCAACTGATTGAGCAGGGAATTAACCGGGATGAGCATGTGGTGGTTCTGTTAGAACGCTCTATTGAACTGGTGGTGGCTCAGTTGGCTATTCTTAAGGTTGGGGCTGTTTACGTCCCGGTCGATCCCCGTGTACCGGACGAGCGGCAAGTTTGGTTGATGAACGATTGTTCCGCTAAGTTGTTGATCACCGATGTGCAATCTGATATTCCGCTTGGCCTCTCTGTTCCTCTGTTTCGCCTCTCCTGTGAGACCGATACCATTAGAGCGGAAGATTGCCTCAATCCTGATTTACCGTGTTCCAGCGCTGGATCAGCGTATGTCATGTACACCTCTGGTTCAACCGGCATGCCCAAAGGCGTGGTCGTGCCTCATCGTGCTGTGGTCCGGCTGGTCATCAATAATGATTATGCCGAAATCGGACCGGATGATCGGGTGGCTTTTACGGCTAATCCGGCTTTCGATGCCAGCACGTTTGAAGTTTGGGCACCGTTGCTCAACGGCGGTGCGCTGGTGGTTATCGACCATGACACGTTGCTGACACCCTACGAGCTAATGCGGACTTTACAGGTGCATCGCGTCACGGTTTTGTGGCTGACTGTTGGGTTGTTTAACCGGTTGGCGGCAGCGTTGTCCCCGGTTCTTCCGCAGATAAAGATCCTGATTTTCGGCGGAGATATCCCCGATCTGCATGTGGTTGCTCAGGTTTTGGATAATCATCCGCCACAACAATTATTACAAGCTTACGGTCCGAGTGAGGGAACCACTTTTACCACGACGTATCCTATCGTGGCGTTATCGCGGGGAGCGACGAGGATCCCGATTGGTCGGCCAATAGCCAACACGCAAGTTTATCTATTGGATGCAGACGGTCAACCGGTGCCATTGGGTGTGACCGGTGAGATTTATGTGGGTGGAGATGGGGTTGCCCGTGGTTATCTCAATCGCCCTGAGTTGACCGCGGAACGTTTTCTGGTTGATCCGTTTAGTAAACAATCGGATGCGCGTATGTATCGGACCGGGGATTTGGCCCGCTACTTGCCGGACGGTAATCTGGAATTCCTGGGCCGTAATGATCAACAGGTCAAAATTCGGGGTTTCCGGATTGAACCGGGTGAAATTGCGGCCCGGCTGGTGGAATATCCTGCGGTGCAAGAGGCGGTGATGCTGGCGTTAGGAGAGGGATCGGATAAGCGTCTGGTGGCTTATGTGGTGGCGGAAACGCATGACGGGTTGATTAACTGTCTGCGAGAACATCTGAGCGCGTTATTGCCTGACTATATGATCCCGGCGACCTTTGTTCAGTTGGATGCCTTTCCGTTGACGCCGAATGGCAAACTGGATCGTCGGGCGTTACCTGCACCGGGAGAGGAGGCTTTTGCCCGTCAGGTTTACGAGGTGCCGCAAGGTGAGATAGAAACGGCACTGGCGTCTATTTGGCGTGAATTGCTGGGGATTGAGCAGATTAGCCGGCATGACAATTTCTTTGCGCTGGGTGGTCATTCGTTGTTGGTTGTCCGGATGATTGAATCCCTGAGGCGTATTGGTTTGGGCGTATCGGTACAAACACTATTCCGACATCAGACACTGCGTGTTCTGGCTCAGTCTGTGGCTCAACAGCGTGAAATCCAAATACCTGAAAACCGCATGACAGCGGATATGACGGTGTTGACACCGGATCTGCTGCCGTTGATTGATCTGACCCAGCCTGAAATTGATCTGATCGTCGGGCAAGTACCGGGCGGGATGGCCAATATTCAGGATATCTATGCGTTGTCGCCGTTGCAGGAGGGGATTTTGTTCCACCACTTGCTGGCAGACGAAGGTGATCCTTATCTGTTGACCAGTCAGATGGCCTTTGTGGATCGCGCTCTACTGGAGAGTTATTTGGCAGCGGTTCAACAGGTGGTTAATCGACACGATATCTTGCGTACGGCTTTTATCTGGCAAGGATTATCCACACCGGCGCAGGTGGTCTGGCGTCAGGCGACCTTGTCGGTGACTGAACTGACACTGGATCCGGCTGACGGCGCGATCAGTGACCAGCTGAACTGGCGTTTTGACCCACGTCATCATCGTATAGATCTGGGGCAGGCCCCGTTGCTGCGTTTTATCATTGCACAGGAAGAAGGGGGACGTTGGATCTTACTGGAACAGCAGCATCACCTGATTGGTGACCACACCACACTGGAAGTGCTGAACAGTGAAGTACAGGCGTATCTTACCGGTCAGGAGGGCAGCTTGCCTGTCCCAGTTCCTTTCCGCAATCTGGTGGCGCAGGCCCGGCTCGGTATCAGTCAGGCAGAGCACACTCGTTTCTTTACCGAGATGTTAGCTGAGGTCGATGAACCGACACTGCCATTCGGACTGACGGAGGTACATCGTGATGGTTCGCAGGTGACGGAATCTTACCGGATGCTGACGGCGGCGCTGAATGATCGTTTGCGTGGTCAGGCCAAACGTTTGGGCGTGAGTTTGGCAACCCTGTGCCATCTGGCTTGGGCGCAGGTGTTATCGCGCACCAGTGGTCAGGAGAAAGTGGTGTTTGGCACCGTGCTGTTTGGACGGATGCAGGCAGGCGAAGGGGCTGACAATGGGATGGGGCTGTTTATTAATACCTTGCCGTTGCGGTTGGATATGGATGAAACCTCGTTACGGGACAGCGTACAGACCGCCCATACCCGGTTGTCAGGGTTGTTGGAGCATGAACATGCCTCACTGGTGCTGGCTCAACGTTGCAGTGGGGTAGCTAGTGGTACACCCCTGTTCAATGCATTGCTGAACTACCGGCATAATACGCCGCTGGCGGCCTCGGATGAACTCATCAGCGGTATTGAATTCCTTGATGCGCAGGAGCGAACCAACTATCCGTTTTCTTTGTCAGTGGAAGATTTTGGCAACGCACTGGGGCTGACGGCTCAGGTGGTACAACCCTTTGATCCGGAAAAGATATGTGGGTACATGCAGCAGGCGCTGGAAAGTCTGATTGAGGCGCTTGAACAAGCCCCTGAGACCCCGGTACGGCAGCTGGAAATTCTGCCGGAAGCGGAGCGTACCTTGTTGCTGAAAACTTGGAATGCGACAGAAACCGCGTATCCGGACCAGCGGTGTATTCATCAGCTATTTGAACAACAGGTGGAGAAAACCCCTGACGCGACAGCGTTAGTGTATGAAGGGCAGACGCTCAGTTATACCGAATTGAACATCCGCGCTAACCGGCTGGCCCATCAGCTAATTGCACTGGGCGTAGCACCGGACCAACCGGTGGCGATTTGCGTGTCACGTTCATTGGCAATGGTGGTGGGATTGCTGGCGGTGCTGAAAGCGGGTGGTGCCTATGTGCCGTTAGACCCAGCTTATCCGGGTGAACGTCTGGTGCGTATCCTGAATGATGTTGCACTGTCAGTGATACTGGCGGATGAGGCCGGATGTGTGGTATTGGGCAGGGAGTCACTTGCCGGACTGACGGTACTTGACCCCAATCTTTTGCCTGACCAGTCAGACCGTAATCCACAGATACCTGCGCTGACTTCCCGTCATTTGGCCTATGTGATTTACACTTCCGGCTCTACCGGTACACCGAAAGGTGTCATGGTTGAGCATGGCTCTTTGTTAAATTTACATGAAACGCTGACAGAGCGTGCATTTGTGTCTTCACCGGCCCCTTACCGGGTTAGTCTGAATGCCAGTATTTCTTTTGATGCGGCATTGCAAAACATACTTGGCCTGTTGAATGGCTACACGCTGGTGATTGTTCCACAAGATGTGCGCGCCGATAGTGCGGCCTTATTGCAATTTTTAGCCAGGACCCATCTTGATGTGTTGGATTGTACGCCAATGCAATTAGAGATGTTGCTGGCAGCGGGTTTGCATCAGCATCAAAAAGCGTTGACGCTGCTGATTGGTGGTGAGCCTATATCAGGACAAACCTGGCAGGCGGTAGCCGATATACCGCAACTGACAGCTTATAACGTATACGGTCCAACCGAATGTACCGTGGATGCAACGCTGGCCTGCATAGAGCCGGCGCATCCTTACCCGACGATTGGTCGCCCGCTTGCCAATACCCAGCTTTATTTACTGGATAAGTATGGCTGTCCTGTGCCGTTGGGCGTGGTGGGGGAATTGTATATTGGTGGTGCGGGTGTCGCGCGGGGTTATCTGAACCGGCCAGCATTGACCGCTGAACGTTTCCTGATTGATCCGTTCAGTGACAACCCGGATGCGCGCATGTACCGGACCGGGGATTTGGCCCGTTACCTGCCGGACGGTAATGTGGAATTTCTGGGCCGCAATGACCATCAGGTGAAGATCCGAGGCTTTCGCATTGAGTTGGGTGAAATTGAAACCCGATTGTTGGAACACTCTGCGGTGAGTGAATCCGTTGTGCTGGCGTTGGGGGAAGGGCAGGATAAGCGTCTGGTTGCCTATGTAGTGGCGCAAGCGGATGACGGGTTGGTTAACTGTCTGCGTGAACATCTGAGCGCGTTGTTGCCTGACTACATGGTACCGTCCGCCTTTGTGCGCTTGGATGCCTTTCCGTTAACGCCGAATAGTAAATTGGATCGCCGGGCGTTGCCGGTACCGGGCGAGGAGGCTTTTGCCCGTCAGATTTATGCAGCGCCACAAGGCGAGATGGAAACGGCCCTGGCGGCGATTTGGCGTGAATTGCTGGGGGTTGAACAGATTAGCCGGTATGACAATTTCTTTGCCTTGGGCGGCCATTCGTTACTGGTTGTTCGGATGATTGAATCCCTGCGGCGTATTGGTCTGGGCGTCTCGGTGCAAACGCTATTCCAGCATCAGACACTCTATGTTTTGGCTCAGTCGCTGGATCAGCATCGTGAAATTCAGGTACCTGAAAACCGCATTACACCGGATGCTACGATGCTGACACCGGATCTGCTGCCGCTGATTAACCTGACTCAACCTGAAATTGATCTGATCGTCGGGCAAGTGCCGGGTGGGATCGCCAATATTCAGGATATTTACGCATTGTCGCCGTTGCAGGAGGGGATTTTGTTCCACCATCTTCTGGCAGATGAAGGTGATCCGTACTTGTTGACTGATCAGATGTCCTTTGCTGAACGCGCTCTGTTGGATAATTATCTGTCGGCAGTTCAACAGGTGGTTGATCGGCACGATATCTTACGGACCGTGTTTATCTGGCAAGGATTATCTGCACCGGCGCAGGTGGTGTTGCGTCAGGCTCCTTTGTTAGTCACTGAACTGAAGTTAACCTCCGCTGATGGGCCAATCAGTGATCAACTGACCCGGCGTTTTGACCCGCGTCATCATCGTATGGATTTGGGGCAGGCGCCGCTGCTGCGCTTTATGATGGCACAGGAAGAAGGGGGCCGTTGGCTCTTGCTGGAGCAGCAGCATCATCTGATTGGTGACCATTCGACGATGGACGTGATGGATCGTGAAGTGCAGGCATGTCTTGCTGGTCAGGAAGCGCATTTGCCTGTGCCGGTTCCTTTCCGCAATTTGGTGGCGCAGGCCCGGCTTGGTGTTAGTCAGGAAGAGCACACTCGTTTCTTTACCGGGATGTTAGCTGAGGTCGATGAACCGACACTGCCGTTCGGGCTGACGGAGGTGCATCGTGATGGTTCACAGGTGACGGAATCCCACCGGATGCTGACAACCGAACTGAATGACCGTTTGCGCAGTCAGGCCCGGCATTTGGGCGTGAGTTTGGCCGCCTTGTGCCATCTGGCCTGGGCGCAGGTGCTGTCGCGTACCTGCGATCAGGAAAAAGTGGTGTTTGGCACCGTATTGTTTGGACGGATGCAGGCAGGCGAAGGTGCTGACAGCGGCATGGGGCTGTTTATCAATACCTTGCCGTTGCGGCTGGATATGGATAATACCCCAGTGCGGGACAGTGTACTGACAGCCCATAGCCGGTTAGCGGGATTGCTGGATCATGAACATGCTTCACTGGCGCTGGCCCAGCGTTGCAGCGGTATACAGGGGGGGATCCCACTGTTTAGCAGCTTGTTGAATTATCGGCATAATGCCTTGCTGGAAACGACGGACGACATTATCAGTGCTATTGAAGTCCTTGGTGGACAGGAGCGGACCAACTACCCACTGGCACTGTCGGTGGAGGATTTTGGTGAGGCGCTGGGGTTGACGGCTCAGGTGGTGCAGCCGTTTGATCCGGAAAGGCTATGTGGATACATGCAGCAAGCGTTAGAAAGCTTGGTAGAAGCGCTTGAACAAGCTCCGGAGACACCGGTACGGACACTGAACATTTTACCGGAAGCAGAACGGAAACTATTGTTGGAGACCTGGAATGCCACGGAAACCGCGTATCCTGAGCAGTTATGCTTTCATCAATTGTTTGAACAACAGGTGGAGAAAAACCCTGACGCGATAGCGTTAGTGTATGAAGAGCAGATCCTCAGTTATACCGAATTGAACACCTGGGCTAACCGGCTGGCGCATCAGCTGATTGCACTGGGTGTTGTACCGGATCAACGGGTGGCAATTTGCGTAGCACGTTCACCGGCAATGGTAGTGGGATTACTGGCGGTGCTGAAAGCGGGTGGAGCTTATGTGCCGTTGGACCCAACTTACCCGGGTGAACGTCTGGCGCATATCCTGAATGATGCCGCGCCGACTATTTTGCTGGTGGATAGTGTTGGGTGTGCGGTGTTGGGGGCTGAGGGATTGGCTGTGCTGACCGTGCTCGACCCGAATATCCTGTCTGATCAGCCGGATAGTAACCCGCAGGTACCTGCATTGACTTCACAGCATTTGGCTTACGTGATTTACACCTCCGGTTCTACCGGTATGCCAAAAGGGGTGATGGTTGAGCATTGTGGTGTGAGTAATCTGGCGTTGGCGCAAGTTACCCGGCTTGACATACAAGTAACCAGTCGGATGTTGCAGTTTGCTTCCTTTGGCTTTGATGCCAGTGTTTGGGAAATTATGATAGCGCTGGGTGGAGGCGCAAGCTTAATTATCCCTGCCGACGGGGTTCGTCAGGATCCATATCGTCTCTGGCATTATCTGGAAGAGCAGGCGGTGACGCACGCCTGTTTGACGCCAGCGTTACTGCGGGAGGGGATTGATTTGCCGGCGATAACAATAAAACCTACGTTGGTACTGGCGGGTGAAGCCCTGAGTACCGTGTTGCTCCAAGCTCTGAAGGGGAAGGTAACGCTGTTCAATGCGTATGGACCGACGGAAACGACGGTCTGCGCTACGACCTGGCACTGCCCGTCAGACTATATGGATGAATGGGTGCCGATTGGGCAGCCGATGGTTAACACGCGGGTTTATCTGCTGGACACCTATGGTCAGCCGGTACCGTTGGGGGCCGTGGGAGAACTGTATATCGGAGGGGCGGGTGTAGCGCGAGGTTATCTCAATCGTCCTGAGCTGACTACTGAACGCTTCTTGGTTGATCCCTTTAGCGATAAACCGGATGCGCGCATGTATCGAACAGGGGATTTGGCCCGTTACCGGCCAGACGGCAATTTGGAATTCCTGGGGCGTAACGATCAACAGATAAAAATTCGGGGTTTCCGGATTGAACCCGATGAAATTAAGGTCCGGTTGGCGGAGCATCCTGCGGTGAGTGAATCTGTTGTGCTGGCGTTGGGTGAAGGGCAGGATAAACGTTTGGTCGCTTATGTGGTGGCACCTGCGGAAGAGGGACTGGCTAATCGCCTGCGTAGCCACCTGAGTACCCGGTTGCCTGATTACATGGTGCCGGCGGCGTTTGTGCGTCTGGATGCCTTCCCATTAACGCCGAACGGCAAGTTGGATCGCCGGGCGTTGCCTGCGCCTGGGCAGGAAGCTTTTGCCCGTCAACTTTATGAAGCCCCGCAAGGCGAGATGGAAACTGCACTGGCGGCGATTTGGCGTGAATTGCTGGGGATTGAACAGATTAGCCGGCATGACAATTTCTTTGCGCTGGGCGGCCACTCGTTGCTGGTTGTTCGGATGATTGAATCTCTGCGGCGTATTGGTTTGGGTGTCTCGGTGCAAACGCTATTCCAGCATCAGACACTTTGTGTCTTGGCTCAGTCTGTGGCTCAACATCGTGAAACTCAGGTGCCTGAAAACCGGATTACACCGGATACGACGGTATTGACACCAGAATTGTTGCCATTGATTGACCTGACCCAGCCTGACATTGATCTTATCGTTGGGCAAGTGCCGGGCGGGGCCGCTAATATTCAGGATATCTATGCGTTGTCACCGTTACAGGAGGGGATTTTATTCCACCATCTGCTGGCAAACGAAGGTGATCCGTACCTGTTGACTGGACAAGTGGCCTTGGCTGACCGCGCTCTGCTGGATCGTTATCTGACGGCGATTCAACAAGTGGTTGACCGGCACGATATCCTGCGTACCGCGTTTATCTGGCAAGGATTATCCATGCCGGCGCAGGTGGTTTTGCGTCAGGTGCTTTTATCAGTGACTGAATTGACGCTGAACCCAACTGACGGGGCGATCAGCGAGCAATTGGCCCAACGCTTTGATCCACATCATTATCGTCTTGATTTGAGTCAGGCACCGCTGTTGCGCTTTATTGTGGCACCAGAAACTGATGGTCGTTGGGTTGTATTGCAATTGCAGCATCACCTGATTGGTGACCATACGACGTTGGATGTGATGGATCGAGAGGTGCAGGCGTATCTTGACGGTCAAGAAGCGAGTTTGCCTGCGCCGGTTCCTTTCCGCAATCTGGTGGCTCAGGCCCGGCTCGATGTCAATAAGGAGGCGCATACGCGTTTCTTTACCAATATGTTAGCTGAAGTAGATGAACCAACACTCCCCTTTGGGCTGACGGAGGTGCATCGTGACGGTACGCAGGTGACGGAATCTCACCGGATACTGACGGCGGCACTGAATGATCGTTTGCGTGGTCAGGCCAGACGTTTGGGCGTGAGTTTGGCCGCTTTGTGCCATCTGGCCTGGGCACAGGTACTGTCGCGTACCAGCGGTCAGGAGAAAGTGGTGTTCGGCACCGTACTGTTTGGGCGGATGCAGGCGGGGGATGGCGCTGATAACGGCATGGGATTGTTCATCAATACCTTGCCGCTGCGGTTGGACATCAATGATACCCCGGTACGGGACAGCGTACAGGCAGCTCACACCCGACTTGCTGGATTATTAGAACATGAACACGCTTCATTAGCGTTGGTCCAGCGTTGCAGTGGTATTCAGGGTGAGATCCCTCTCTTTAGCAGTTTGCTGAACTATCGACATAATGCATTGCCAACAGAGTCGGATGAACCCATCAGTGATATTGAATTTCTGGGCGGACAGGAGCGGACTAACTATCCGTTTGTGCTGTCGGTGGAGGATTTTGGTGACGCACTGGGACTGACGGCTCAGGTGGTGCAGCCGTTTGATCCGGAACGGATATGCGGTTATATGCAGCAGGCGTTGGAGAGTCTGGCAGAGGCACTTGAACAGGCCCCGGAAACGCCGGTTCGGGCACTCAACATTCTGCCTGAAACGGAGTGTACGTTGCTGTTAAAGACCTGGAATGCGACGGAAACGGCGTATCCTGACCAGTTATGTATTCATCAGTTGTTTGAACAGCAGGTGAAGAAAAACCCGGATGCCACAGCACTGGTGTATGAAAGCCAGACGCTCAGTTATGCAGAACTGAATGCCTGGGCTAACCGGTTGGCTTACCAACTGATTGCCTTGGGCGTGGAGCCGGATCAGCGGGTAGCGATTTGCGTGTCACGTTCACCGGCAATGGTGGTTGGGGTGTTGGCGGTATTGAAGGCGGGTGGTGCCTATGTGCCGCTGGATCCCGCTTACCCGGGTGAGCGTATGGCCCATATTCTGACCGATGCTGCGCCTGCAATGTTGTTGGTGGATGATGTCGGGCGTGCGGCATTAGGGGCAGAGGCGTTGGCTGCGTTGACCGTACTGGATCCGAATATTCTGCCTGACCAGCCGGAAAGTAACCCACAGATATCTGGATTAACCTCACGGCATTTGGCCTATGTGATTTACACTTCCGGCTCGACGGGCACACCAAAAGGGGTGATGGTTGAACATCGTGGGCTGGTCAACCTGACTCTGGATAAAATCGCCCAGTTTGGCATTGGCACTGATAGCCGGATGTTGCAGTTTGCCTCATTGGGCTTCGATGCCAGTGTCTGGGAAATTATGATGGTGCTGGCTGGTGGGGCGACTTTGGTTATCCCTGCTGATATTGTCCGCCAGGACCCAGACCGTCTCTGGCATTATCTGGAAGCACAGGCGGTGACGCACGCTTGTGTAACACCGGCACTGCTTCGGGAAGGTGCCAATTTGTCAGAGATAACGATAAAACCGACATTGATATTGGGCGGTGAAGCTCCCGGTGTGGCGCTGATACAGGCACTGAGAGGAAAAGCAACCCTGTTCAATGCGTATGGCCCGACAGAAATCACCGTGTGCGCCACCAGCTGGCGTTGCCCATCAGATTATACTGGGGCGCTGATCCCTATTGGCCGCCCGACTGCCAACACGCGGGTTTATCTGCTGGATAGTCATGGTCAGCCAGTACCGTTAGGCGCGATGGGGGAGTTGTATATTGGCGGAGCCGGCGTAGCACGGGGTTATCTCAATCGTCCTGACTTGACTGCTGAACGTTTCCTTATTGATCCCTTTAGCGATAACCCGGAGGCGAGAATGTACCGCACTGGGGATTTAGTCCGTTACCTGCCGGATGGCAATTTGGAATTCTTAGGCCGTAGTGACCAACAGGTGAAAGTTCGCGGTTTCCGGATTGAACCCGGTGAAATTGAGGCCGGGTTAGCGGAGCATCCTGCGGTGAGTGAATCGGTGGTGCTGGCGTTGGGTGAAGGGCCGGATAAACGTTTGGTTGCTTATGTGGTGGCGTCAGCGGAGGAGGGATTGGCTAATCGCCTGCGTAGCCACCTGAGTGCTGTTTTACCTGACTATATGGTGCCGGCGGCGTTTGTGCGTCTGGATGCACTTCCACTGACCCCGAACGGTAAGTTGGATCGCCGGGCGCTACCGGCACTGGAGAATGAAGCCTTTGCCCGTCAGGTTTATGCAGCGCCACAAGGCGAAACGGAAACCATATTGGCAGCGATTTGGCGTGAATTACTGGGGATTGAGCAGATTAGCCGGCATGACAACTTCTTCGTGCTGGGTGGTCACTCACTGCTCGCTATGCGAATGATAAATCTTGCTGTTGGCCGGGGTTTGGTTTGCACATTAAATGCGTTGTTCCAATTTCCGGGGTTGGCTGAATTGGCAGCAAAAATCACCTCAGATTCTTTGTCTCAGCCACAAAGTGATGCTATATCGGTGCGACCTGACGGAACAGGGCTGCCGTTGTTCTTTGTGCCCAGTGGGATGGGTGACTATTCCTATGTTTTTGGATTGGCCCGTCAGATTCAGTCAGGTCACCCGATTTATGCACTGCCTTGGTCATCCTCCAATGAGTCGCCGATGTCAACGATGGAAGAGCAGGCAGCAAGAATGATTAGCTTGATGAAAGCGGTTCAACCGGAAGGCCCGTACCGGGTCGGGGGTTACTCTTCCGGCGGTATATTGGCTTATGCTATTACCGAGAGGTTGTTACATGCTGGTGAGAAGGTTAACTTCCTGGGATTGATTGATACGCCGGCTCCTTACTATTTTGGGCAGCATAAAATGCCGCCTAAACATCAGTTCTTTGTCGAGTTAGCAAGGCAATCAGGGGAAGAGTGCACCAAAGAGATGGCGGAGTTATATCGGCAAATTGATGAGTTGAATTTGGTGCAGTTTATTGAAGCGGCACAAGAATTGGCGTTATATCCGGCAAATCTGCGCGCTGATTTAATCGCAAAACGTTGGGAGCAGATAGAGAGTTATGCGCAGATGGTTAGAGATTATGATCCGCAGGCATTAGCGGCAACGCTGCATCAGTTTTATGCAATGGAACCTTCCCCCGCTATTTCTTTTATGATGGATGAAGAGCCGGAATTGTTAAATATAGAACCATCGCTGGGTTGGGAGCAGATAATACCTGATGCTTTGCTTCAACTGATTGGGATACCGGGTAACCATTTTAGTGTATTAGAGGATAATGAACATAAAACGGCTTTAGCTCAGGCTCTGAATAGGGCGCTGGCAATCAGTTGTAATGGGGAGGCGCTATAATACTGATATATTAAGGAATATTGGATAATTTAACGTTGGTGTGATAATCCGGTATATCTTGTTTATACCGGATTTTTCATGAAAAATTATTTAACTGGTTTATGAGAAAGTTTATTCCCCCGGTTGAAAACGTTATTAAAGTTAGTTGTTTTTTTAAATATATTATCTGATTAACCTGAACTTTGCTTAAGAAGGAAATTAAAGTATCTGAGATACGAGCAACGTTTTTGTCAAAGAAAATTCAAGACATTTCAGTCCACTCGGTTTCTTGCTTAATATTCCTTCAATATAAAAGAAAGTATGCTACCATTCACCGATGAAGAGAAAAAAAACACCAACGCCACATGACGCTGTTTTTAAACAGTTTTTAAGTCATATTGATACCGCCAGAGACTTTTTGGAGATTCATTTGCCTGCGACATTACGGGCAGTTTGTGATCTGGATACACTGCGGTTGGAATCAGGGTCGTTTATTGAAGATAATCTGCGTGCGCATTATTCCGACATTTTGTATTCATTGAAAACGGCGCAGGGTGACGGTTACGTGTATTGCGTGATCGAACACCAGAGTTCCCCGGATAAGATGATGGCATTCCGGCTGATGCGATACAGTATTTCCGCAATGCAACGGCATCTGGAGCAGGGACATGAAAAATTGCCGCTGGTCATTCCGGTGTTGTTCTATCACGGGAAAATACAGCCGTATCCGTGGAGTACCCATTGGCTTGACTGCTTCGATGATCCGGCCTTGGCGAAGGAAATCTATTCCGGCGCATTCCCGCTGGTAGATGTGACGGTAATCCCGGATGATAGGATCCTGACGCATAAACGGGTTGCGCTACTGGAAATAGTGCAAAAGCATATCCGGCAGCGAGATATGGCGGAGTTACTGAAAGAACTGGTCATGCTGCTGACGTATGATTACTATACGGATGAACAGCTAAAAAGCATGTTAAACTACTTATTACAGGTGGGAGATACCGCCGATCCAGAGGGTTTTATCCGGCGACTGGCAGAACAGTCCCCGAGGTATGAGGAGGTACTGATGACAATAGCGCAGAAACTGGAGCAGAAAGCACGCAAGGAAGGACTCCAAGAAGGATTGCATAAAGGACTCCAAGAAGGATTGCATAAAGGCGAAAAACAAGGGGTCCTGAAAGTCGCGAGTGCGATGATGGATATTGGCATCGACCGTGAAACGATAATGAAAACCACCGGTCTGAGCCAGAACGAGCTTGAGCAAATACGTCACTAACTCGTGCTGAGAGCTCTTAATCAGCATTCAACGATTCGTGTTAAAAGAGGATCTTACGGGGACTGGCAGAACAGTCCCCGAAGTATGAGTATCGACCGTGAAACGGTGATGAAAATTATCGGACTGGGCTTGAATAAATGTCCGACAAACTTTTACGGGATATATAAGCATTAATAAATCCAATTATTTTTCTCATTTTTCACTGATAGCTTTATGATGGGCAGGTTTTAAACTGTTATTAAAAGTTATTTTTTACTTATGCTTTTAATCGGTATAAAGTTTTAGCTGTTGTTTTTACCACTTTTAACGTCTGCTTTTTATTAAATTTAATCATCATGGTAGATTGTATTTTACGTTTAACTAACATTGATTATACTCACTTTTTATCTTTATTGATGTTGTTTTACTGGTAATTCTGAGTGGTTTTTATAAATCTTTTATCTTCATAAATCAACCCGTAAATAGTCTGATGGTATAAAGATACCTTTTTATGTTTTTTCGGATAATATTCTTTTTTTCGCTGATTTTTTAACTCTCTTTTAATGGCTAATGGACTTCGATTAAATATAATCAATATCCTTTTAAAAATTTAACTTATGGTTAAATGCATTTTTTATATAAATATTTAATACCTCTGTTTTCGTGTTTTTAAATGGTCATGGCAGGCTAGGTAAATATAAAATAAGCGGAGGAGAGCATTTTCGGTAAATATATTAAACATAACAGGGAATAAGTTGTTTTTAGTTACTCAATACCTTTTAAAAATCTGGCATTAATGGGTACCTGTTTTTTTACCCTTAGTTAACTCATCACCGAAAAAGCAGCTTCCTGATCGCTAAAAAAGGGAAAACAAGTAAAAAGAGAGAGTGCACTATGTTTAAAAGATGACAAATTTGTAAAAAGATTCTTATTCCGAGGGTTGTAGTTTTCAACTGGAGAGTGATATTGCTTAATCTCGTTTTTTATCGATTCCATTTCGTAATGGATTCCAAATAGGATACAGCCGGTTAATCAGTTATAACGACACTTATTCTATTATTGAGTGGTTTTACTGCCTGAATTTTTATCTGGTCGTTGAATGTTTTATCCAGCATTATTGCAGCTAATGCAGCGGCCAAAGCACCCAAGGTTAAATGGCCTGAGTCCAGTGGGCTCTGGACTCAGGCATCATTAGCTGCTTAGTGTAGAGTTAGTTCAGGATCCGTTTTAACGTAACCAGAATGGCGGATCGTGTGGGCCTAAAGCATCGTATTGCTCAAGAGGGCGATTTTTATCATCTATACAATATGGTACATCAGTTATCCCTATTTTAAGTGGCTGATAAATCCCCCAACTACTATAAAATAATTTGGCTGATTCTATACATGTGTCAATACCATCAAGGTATTTCATGAAATACATTTCAGAATCAGTCAAAAAATCATTTCTTATTTCTTTCACTAAAAAAGAAATTTTCTCAAGCTCATTCTGCCTTATATATCTCTTATAAAGTCGATCCAATATTTCTTTACTCTCACAATCACTGATTTTGCCATATAAGAAAGTAAAAAAATTTACCATATCAGAAGAGGAACCAAGTTCTACCATAGAGCTTCCCCCCATAAAACCTACATATTCCATATTAAATTACCTTTTAAATTGTATGTCAGTTGGTTTAATTATTCCGTCCGATTTTCGAACAACTTCTCTAATAATGGCATCTTCTTGAGCCGCCGAAACAACTTGTCCACGAACATCAATGACGATTCGTTGTTTCATTCCATTAGGTAAATTCTTCTGCCGCTCAATCGCTTGTTTAACAACATTATTAATCAGGCCATTTTTATTCGTTGCAATGTTATAGTTTTTCACTTCAACACTGCAAACATTGCCCTGACACCAGTCTGGGCGAACACTGCCTTTAGTGCCATAGGGGACTTCTTTACCCTCTTTAAACGTCACTTGACCACTCCAGCCATCCCCTAAATCTTTCCCGACATCAATTTCTGATTTTCTGTGGCCGGGGCGTGAGATTGATGTAATTTCATCACTGGCTTTATTAATAAGCTTAGAAGCTTCCCCAACGTTGCCTTTTTGTAAGGCTTTCTCTGCCGCCTTAATAGTCTTCCCAGCCACATCACCTGCACCGGGAATAATGGCTATCGCGGCGACCAGATAATCTAATGCGCTTTCAGCCTCGACAAAACCTTTAATATCCCCGATAACGGGCACGAAGTCAGTACCAAAGCTGATAATTCCCCCGGCTTGCTTACACGCCTCCGGTGACTGCTGACAAAATGCTCTCTTTTTCTCCTCGTAAGCTTTTATTGTACCCCGTCTTTCTTTCTCTCTCTGCCGCGGACAGAAGGTGTGCCAGTGAATTATAGACAATAACGATTTCCCCGGCATTAGCACCACTGTTAGCCCCTTCTGCGCTATTCGTTGCAATCGCGCCTGCAACACCACCGATAATCTTGCCACCGGTTTGAATGTTCATCGGGTCGCTGAAGGTTTTATCCAGCGTGATTGCTGCCAGTTCCGCTGCTAATTTTGACTATCAGATAATCTTTGTAAATATTCAATGCAGGACACATCAACGTCCTTACCATAATTCACAGCTAAGTCGTTTAAATCTACTTTAGCATTATATTGTTCAGACAATATCTTCAAATAATAATTCTTTAACTCTTCAAAAAGGGATTTATTTTTCATTTAGGCAATCTCCTGCCTTCCGCTTTTGCACTTTTTGTCTTGTCTTTGGGTCATCGAATTGGCAAATACAACCATATATAAGCATATGGTTATATTTAGATTATTTATTGTGTGTTTTCTACTGTAGTTTAATAAAACTGTTTGTTATTAAAATAGGCTCATCATATGATTCTAAGTCTTCACTTAACCACATTTCCCCATTCCTATCTAGATGAAATTTAATTAAAGCTCCAAATTCATCTAATGAAATAATAACATTAAGTTTATCATTAGGATTTAAATATTCCCATGAAATAAGTAAAGAATTGCAAAATAATATTGAATACTCTAAATGATTTTTATCCACATAGTCATCAATATGAAGTGAATTTACAAAACATTCAAACCCAACACAATCCTGAAAATGTTTTTTTGATGCAGAAGAGCTATAATTCATAAGTTTTTTAGAGAAAAAGCAATGTTCTTTTTCAATAAATCCACTGGAAATGATTGATTGTAATTCATCTGTAAGAACCAGATGATTCCCTTTTAACTCTTTCATTTTCTGTTTCATTTTTAAGTTAATTTTTAGCATCATTTTTCCCCTAAATATTGTTTCATACCTTTATCAATCGCATTTTTAAAGCTACTATCCTTTAATCTCTTAGGGTCTAATTCCCCGCCCCTTGGGGCGAACTACTCTGTAGTTGGCCATTGGTTTGATACCCCGCTGCTTGCGGCGGGGTTGTTCATTAATTCATTGACTTTTTTAGGTGCATCAGGAAATGTATTTGAAATAGAATCATAATAATATTTATTTCCTTGATTGCCCTGATAGTGTAATTGCCCTGCTCGTTGACCAGGATTTGGGTTTTCCACATCAATACGTTCTTTACCTACTCCTTTCCAAATTGTTTTACTTGGTACTTGAACCCCGTTTGCACCTATCATTTGACCATTTTTGCTTAACGTATAGTTATGTGAAGATTGTTGGCCTGTATTCTTCCCAACAATCGAAGCAACCGAAACCTTACTACCAATAGCACCACCAATACCGGCAGATTCTACCGCTTCTTTGGCTATCAGTGCACCTTTTTCCCAGGCGGGTTAGCAAGTTATATGATTGTTTTAAACGTTAAGCAAATATCCCAGCTTTTGGTGAACTGCACCTTAAATCAGTTAGTGCCTAACCTTTGGGGGCAGTTCAGATGATCTAGGGGGAACTAAAACCAAAATTTAAAATATATACCCGTTATCTTTCAAGTTGCCTCTTTGTTGGCTGCACTCGCTCACCCCGGTCACAGAGTTCGCTATGCTCCCGGGGATTCGCTCCCTTGCCGTCTCGATGCATCTTGAAATCTATAGGGTATACAAGTTTTATGAATCAATAAGATCCTTTTTAGTTTCAATCAGAAGTTCAATAAATTCATCTAATGGAAACTTCAATTCAACTTGTTCAGATAATATTCTTAAATCGGGAAAAAACTCTACTTCAATATGTTCAATCCCCTTATCCTTATTAATTTGGCAAAGCATTTGATTTTTATATGATATCTCAACTGTTAATTCTTCATATTTATTATCACTGAAAAAATCAACATTAAAATCTGTATGCATAATTATTTATTCCTTTTCGGATCTAGAACACCTGAGAAAGATCCATCTGCATTGTAGCGAACACCTCTTCCATCAGGTAGTCGATATTCAACACCACCACGGGATAACTCTGTTTTGACAGTATCTGGATTTAGTAATACTTCATTAACAAATTTATTTGCTGTCGCATTTTTTTTGGCCACATTTCCTTTTAGTGGTTCAAATGTTCCACCTTGTCGACCTGCGTGCTTTTCCCATGCCCTAGCAGCCTCAGATAGACCTTGTGGATTCATTGGTTTGTTGGCAGAACTTACTAAGTCCTTAATAGTAAATTTATTTCCTTGATTTACTACACTCGTCCCCTTTCCGGTTCTAGGTTTCCCCTCTGTACCCTCATTCGGCTGATAAGGTTGTTTATTCTTCCCAACAATCGAAGCAACCGAAGCTTTACCAAC